>JBBQCH010000177.1:0-6342 GCA_038318485.1 Geobacterales bacterium | reverse complement strand
TTGCCAGATTGCCGGTGTCGACAATTTTCACATTCACGACCTACGTCACACATTCGCCAGTATGGCTGTTAGTTCCGGTGCCGACATCTACGCAGTGCAAAGACTCCTGGGGCATCAGGATATTGCCATGACTCAGAGATATGCTCACCTTGCAGCCGATGACCTCAAGCGTGCCACAGAGGGTGTATCTGACATGTTCGACAAGGCCGCCTGACAAAGACATTCCCCTGCTCAGAAATTGGTGGGGGAATTTTTGTGTGCTACAGGCGTACAAATGCCGCAACTCAGTCATGCCAACGGTGTATGGGAGTTCACCGGAGCCAGCGTCCCAGAGAAGGACCGGAGAAACCGGAGCCAATACCCCCCGCACCGGCCAGTATGGCATACCCGCATTTTTCAGAAAGTCATGCCGCACAAGGAGTCCTGAAAGTCGAGGTGGACCGGCAACAGCCGTATCGGGTGAGAGGGGCCAATCATCTATGAAATCGGAGTGTTGGACGTACCGGAGGAGTACCGGAAGACCGGAGAAATGGGGAACCAAAAACACAAAAACCCAGCCAGTTCAAGTGGTTGGGTTAGCAAAAAGGCGTATCGAAACAGCTCCCGAAGCAGGTGCGCTACCAGGCTGCGCTACATCCCGAAGAGTGCTTTTTATAGACCTTTCGCGGATTTTTGTCAAGGGGAAAGAAGGCTAAGCGCCGACCGGTCGGGGTAGCGGTCCAGCCGGAACAAGACAACAAAAAGTGTGGAATTATTTATAAATTGGCGCTCCACGGAATATAAACTTTCCAATCCGACAAAACTATTATACCATTTATAACGAGCTGAACACTCCGCTCTTTTTTGATTTTTGGCGATTGCCAAGCGTAAAGTTCGGTATGCACTTAAAAAGAGTGTTTTGTTTTTGACCATGATGTAAAGGGAGGTGTGCATGGGATTTTCTCTTGAACTCCGTTACGAAATTTGCCTGCAACCGATCGATTTGCCGGTGTTCAATCCGATTGCATTGGAGTTGCTTCAGTTATTGACTAATCCTGATTCTGACATTGATGCTGTTGTCGGAATAATCAATAAGGATCCGGCCTTATCGATCCAGATCCTCAAAATTGCCAATTCTTCAGCTTATGCGGGACTTTCCAGATCGGAAACTATCAAGGACTCTGTAAATCGCCTGGGAGCACGTCAGATAACCAATATTGCCATGGCTGCCTCCCAGGCAGCCATTTATGTTTCCGATTCCCCAGTGGTGAACGAGGTGATGCAGGATCTCTGGATTCACTCTTATGCATGTGCCATCGGATGCCGATCAATGGCTATAAGCACCGGGCACAAGGAATTGGCAGATCATGCATACCTCGCCGGACTCCTTCATGACATAGGCAAGCTTTACCTTCTTAAAGCGATGGAACAGATCAGCTTAAACGGCGACACCAGCTTTGAACTTGACCATGAGACCCTGCAGGGGGTCATCTCCGACATGCATATTGAGCAGGGATGCCGCGTAATGCTCCATTGGGATATTCCGTCTGTGTACCACGCCATCGTGGCCAAGCACCACTGGGAGTATTTCGATCCAAATGACACCCTGCTGGCCATTGTCCGCCTGGTAAACTTCAACAGCAGAAACTATAATTTGAACCGCTATCCCTGGTTGGTCCAGCCGCTCGATGTTTCCACTGAAATTGGGGCGCTGCATGCGAGTGAAGAGACCCTGAATAAACTAAAGATCGATATGAGTAGCTCCTATGCCTAGACATAATGCTTGTCAACTGACAACCATTATGTCTAGGGCGGTATTCTCCACAAACTCTACAATGACCACAAGGTAACGCATGAATGTAACCGAACTCTACAGCACCCGTATTCAGAAAACCTTTAACGAGGATCAAGCGGAAATCGTTTCTATACTTACAGCCAACCCCAAAAAGGCGCTCAAACTGATTAATTATTACAAGGGGATGCCACTTTCCTACAGCGCTACCGTAGCTTCGATCGACAAGGGTATCATCGACTTTGACGTTGCAAAGGAACAGGCGGTGGCCATTGAGGCGAGCCGCTCAGTCTTTATCCGGAGCAACATTTTCAAGCATGACGTGTTCGCCCAGCTGCAGTATGTAAATGTTAAAAAAGGAGCGGCATCGTTCGTCAAGTTTACCTACGTGGAAATCATGGCCGAACGAAGGAATTTTATCCGGATGGAACCGAATCTACATCCGGTTACTACCATTGACTCACCGTTTGGAGTCTTTGACGGGACTCTGCACGACATTTCACTTTCTGGATTGAACGTAATAATACAGGACTCTTGCCAGCTGGAAATAGATAACTCCGTATCAATACTGTTCACCCTCGTAAATTTTGAACTTGATCAAAGACTAGCCATCACTCTGCCGGGCAAACTGATAGCCATTTCAGATGACGCTCTCCCGCGCAACTACAAATTCACTATCAGTCCCGACAAATCTGTCGAAAGAGAGTTATCGCAGTATATTTTCCAGCGGCAAATTGAAATCACCAGGGAGATCAAGGACACCGTTTCCTGACACCAGCTGTTTTTTTACACCCTTTTCAACCATGAACGACGGTAATTCCGGATAGCACAATCATCCAGATACGTGTAGCAAACCTTCCCCCACGACATCTAAGTTGCAGTGGAGTAACCTTCCGTTCGTCATTTTTTTTGCATCGCCATGCGACCGGAAAGGACTCTCGATTATGTTACTGCGTACTGCGCCGCGACCGTGCTTTACCTACTCTGCATGGAGATGGCTCCTGCCTTACGTAACTTTTCCAGTATTGCTTCAACCTGCTGCATCTTGTCGCGGGCGGCAATAATTTCCTTTCGTGATGATTCGCCCTGGAATCTCTCCAACCCCTGCTGCAGTATTTTTTCGGCTTCGCTCATATTGCGATTTTTGTGGCGCAAGCGAGCAAGGGCTATCAAGAATTTTGTCGAACCAGGATTGATGCTGTCAGCCTTAACAAGATCGGCAGCAGCATTTTCATAACTTCCATCATTATCGAACTTATTCGCTCTTTTCAGGTATATGTTGGCTAGAGCCTTGTTCATGTCTTGACGGACTGATTGGTCGCTTATGGTTTTGAGCGCACCTTCCAGAAAAGAAATGGCATCATCTATTCTTCCAGTGTGGAGGTAAACCATCATAACCCCTGCCCCTGTCTCCCCGTTTTGTGGTGACAGATGATAAGCCTTCTGGAAGAACACCATGGCATTTGAGTATTCCTGCTTTTGCAGAGAAGCTCGCCCTGCCTGGAGCAGAAAATGGACACCGTGAAAAATATAAATTTCACGCATATCTTTGTTACTGATACTGGCTACACGTTGGTCGAATACCTTGTTGAAATCATCGACACGCCCGAGCTTAACATAAGTATCTATTAGGCTAGTGACATAAGGCAAATTTTGGAAGGGATTGTCACCAGTAGCCAACAGAATCTGAGCCAAGGCCTTCTCAAAGAAAGGAAGAGCTTCCGCGTAACGACCGGAAAGAGCCATTTTAATTGCCTTTGAACGCATCAACTTAGCATCAAAGAGCCCAGATACAGTCCTGAAGCGTGTAGCCGTGTCTTCATCCTTGGAGCGAACCAAAGTCATGCGCGCCAGATCAAAGCTGCAATCCTCTTCGGTTGGTTCAAGATGCCGATCCCGCAACTCAGAAGTGAGCGAATCTCCGTCAACCACAATGCTCATGAAATGGCCTGTGGCCGTAAGTTCATCCTGATTTGGATACTGGACGTCAAGTTGTGAAATGTTGCTGCCAGAAAATTTCCCTAAGGCAATACCAGGCCCCTCAAAATAGCCTTCTACTCTGTTCTGGTCATGGCGAAGCATCAGCTCAATCTGTTTAGTACCCGCCAGTCCTTGGCAGGCTTCTCCGGACGTTGCAATGATTTTCATAGTGCCGGTATAGATAAGATCACTGGCACCGGAGATGGTGGGCAGTGACATACACAACAGCGCAGCCCGAACAATCCTACTGAAAAATCGCACAATAATTCCCTCCGTCTGGTTCCCTTCTGCCGTCTAAATATAACATTGCACCAAATAGCATTCAAGTGCTGAGGAGTCAAAAGAACATTAGCTTGAATTTAAGGCAGTTATGTCAGTACTAATAATGCGGTGGTGGCTCTTCCTGATCAGTGTCGCGCGATACAGACGGCGACATGGCCAGAAGCTGCTCCTGAAGAGTTGCACCAACAAACTGCACTGCATCCCAAAGATGTGTTTTTTATTGCACCTCCAAGGTCAACAAGGCCGCCTGACTATGACATTCCCCTGCTCAGAAATAGGTGGGGGAATCAGGCGTTCAAATGCCGCAACTCAGTCATGCCAACGGTGTATGGGAGGTCACCGGAGCCAGCGTCCCAGAGAAGGCCCGGAGAAACCGGAGCCAATACCCCCTGCATCGGCCAGTATGGCATACCCACATTTTTCAGAAAGTCATGCCGCACAAGGAATCGTGAGAATCGAGGTGGACCGGCAACAGTCGTATCGGGTGAGAGGGACCAATCATCTATGAAATCGGAGTGTTGGACGTACCGGAGGAGTACCGGAAGATCGGAGAGATGGGGAGGCAGAAACACAAAAGCTGAACCAGTTCAAATAGTTGGGCTCATAAAAGGGCAAGCTGAAACAGCTCCCGAAGCAGGTGCGCTACCAGGCTGCGCTACATCCCGAAGAGTGCTTTTTCTAGACCTTTCGCGGATTTTTGTCAAGGGGAAATGGCGGTTTAAGGAAATGTCTAGCGGAGACCGGATGGGGCAGAATGTGATCTGGTAGCCTGTGGCATGTCATCTCTATATTGATGTCCAGTAAATCAAGCCCCAATAAAAAAGGGCCTCAATTTCAGAAGCCCTTTCTCATTTCAATTGTGTTGGAATATTTTATTTTTTGTTTCTTCTACGCATGAAAGCCACACCAGCAAGGCCTGCTCCAAAGAGGATGAAGGTAGAGGGTTCGGGAACTGGTTGTGTATTAGACCAGTTTGCAGTGTAACCGACTGGATTTGCGTCAGTAATTGCTGGATCATTAAAGTTGTAAGCCTGCATAATAACGGCACTAAACCCTGTAGATGGGACAAAACTGGTAGAATCAGTGTAAACGGAAACCCCATTTACAGAATAATCAATAGAACTTCCTGTGAAAGCCATGGCAAAGCTGTTCCAGCCGCCATAATTAATGGTTGCATTTAAATCATGCCAGCCATTATTGTCCCAAGCTCTAAGGCGAGCGCCGCCGTAGTTTGTAAAACCGATAATTGGGTAGTCTGTGATAGCATTAGTTGCATCTGACAATACTCCCCACATGTCGGTTCTTACATTGCCATTGATTGCATCACTCCAGCTTGAGTTAATAAATAGGTCAGCAGATAAAACCGAACCGATTCCACCTGAAACAGCATGCTGTTTACCCTGAGTGTTGTAAAACTGAGACTGATATGCAGGTGGCCTGCTGTTTAACCCATCAGAATTCGATATACTTATTCCAAGAACATTGTTCCTTCCCTGAAACGCACCGACATTAGAGAAAGAGCTAGGATTATATCTGTCTGTGTTCCATCCGGTTGGTACATTTGCAAAATCAGGCATTACAGGTGTCGCATTACTAATTGCTGGCAAGGTTGCAAACGCTATTACAGCTGTTAAACATAAAAAAAACTTTTTCATAATCCCCCCTAAAATAGTGTTGATAATACTATTAGCAATAATCATGCCATGCGGTGCTGTTTGCAAATAGCCAGCTAATATTGGAGCGTTAGCATTTAGCAACAACTTAATTACATGCGATTAAATAGTATTTGTAAAACATATCGACACAAGCAAATTAGTGAATCGCTTAACATTGACCCTCGTGTATGTCCGTACTATATGAACAAATTCGAAATCCAGAATGAATCACCCCGCCGCAAGCGGCGGGGAATTTACCCTAAACACCGATTAAAACACTGTAAAATAGTGTAAAATATCCGCCATATTTGTCAGGATAATTTACATGCATGGTTGTGTTTAAATCCATATAAAAGTCAGTTCCCCATCTCAAGCCCTTTTGGCCATGCTGGTCATTGGGGCTTTTCTTTTGCATCCCAAAGAGCGTACCCGTGGCAAATAGTATGTCTTTCCCTCACGAAAAGGCACAAAGAAAGGATATATCTACGATCTACGGAAGCCTTTTGAAAAAGTTTGCCAGATTGCCGGTGTCGACAATTTTCACATTCACGACCTACGTCACACATTCGCCAGTATGGCTGTTAGTTCCGGTGCCGACATCTACGCAGTGCAAAGACTCCTGGGGCATCAGGATATTGCCATGACTCAGAGATA
>JBBQCH010000176.1:0-6449 GCA_038318485.1 Geobacterales bacterium | reverse complement strand
ATAACCGCCAATCTGGCGCCGGCCGACATCAAAAAGGAGGGTGCCGCCTACGATCTGCCGATCTCGATCGGCATTCTGGCTGCCACCGGCGTCATCAAGGGACCGCGCCTGCGGGAATACATTCTGCTGGGCGAACTGTCGCTGGATGGCGGACTCAAGGCGATTCGCGGAGCACTATCCATGGCGGTAGCCGCCAAACGGGCTGGGCTGAGCGGCCTGATCCTGCCGGCGGAAAATGCACCGGAAGCGGCAGTGGTCGAAGGAATTGATGTGATCGGTGCCACCAGCCTGTCCCAGGTGGTGGAGTTTTTGAGCGGAAGAGAAGACATAGATCCCTGTCGGGTCGATCTGCAGGGGCTGTTTGCCAGCAGTTGCGAATACGGTGAGGATTTCAGTGAAGTAAAAGGGCAGGAGCACGCCAAGCGCGCCCTGGAAGTTGCGGCGGCTGGAAGCCATAATCTCCTCATGATCGGGCCGCCCGGTTCCGGCAAGACCATGATCGCTCGCCGGATACCGACCATACTGCCGCGCATGTCTTTTGACGAAGCCATCGAAACCACCAAGATTTTCAGCGTCAGCGGCATGCTGGAGAAAGAACGCGCCCTGCTGGCGGTTCGCCCCTTTCGCTCCCCGCACCATACAATCTCGGATGTCGGTTTGATTGGTGGGGGCACAACTCCCAAGCCGGGTGAAGTTTCGCTGGCCCACAATGGCGTGCTTTTTCTGGATGAACTGCCCGAATTCAAGAAAAACGTGCTGGAGGTTCTGCGCCAGCCGCTGGAAGACGGCCGCGTCACTATTTCCCGCTCATTACTGTCTCTGACCTACCCGTCTCGCGTCATGCTGGTGGCGGCGATGAACCCCTGTCCCTGCGGCTACCTGTCCGATCCGACCCACCCCTGCACCTGTACACCGGTATCGATCCACCGCTATCGTTCCCGTATCTCCGGTCCTCTGCTGGATCGCATCGACATTCACATCGAAGTCCCGGCTGTCAAATACCGCGACCTGGCTGATCGCAGCGAAGCAGAAAGCTCCGTTGCGATTGCCAGACGGGTAGAGGTTTCCCGCGAGCTGCAGCTGGAGAGGTACAAGGGTACCAAAATCCACTGCAACGCCCAGATGACGCCCCGATTCATCAAGAAATACTGTGAACTGGACCCGGCCGGCAACCGCATGCTGGAGCTGGTAACCGATCGTCTTGGCTTCTCGGCCCGGACCTACACCCGTATCCTGAAGGTGGCTCGTACGATAGCCGATCTGGATGGCAGCGACTCAATACGCGATCAGCATATCGCCGAGGCGATCCAGTACCGGAGTCTGGATCGGAAGACGGGTTAAATAAACTGTCCCCGAAACTCCAGGGAAAGAGTAGAGACAGAGGAGTAAAATCATGCACGAACTGCTGCCGGATGGGGAGGATTTGCGTCGCTCCATTAGATGGATATCAGGCAATCTTCAGGATGACGCTGCTCAGCCGGTTCATAAACTGGTTCAGGAAGCGGTCTTCAAATTCGATCTCTCACCCAAAGATTCCGAATTTCTAATTGGTTTTTACGGTCGCAAAAGCGAATAAGGAGCGTAACGTTTAACCGGAAAGTCGATGACTTTCTACACTGCTGTTTGATTCATATTTAATCAGACTGTGTCGGGTTGACAGGTGGCAGATGCCTGCTATAAATCTTATATGAAGCTCATATACTTTTCTGGCTGCATTAGCCGCTCGGCCCGTGATGAATTGAACGCAAAGGAAAATTCCAATGGGAAAAAAACCGCATGTTGATCAGGATGTGTGCATCAGTTGTGGAATCTGCGTAAACAACCTCCCTGATCTGTTCCGTTTCGACGATACCGGCAAGGCAGAATGTTTTGATCCCGATGGAGCCTCGGAAGAGGAGATTCAGTCGTAGGCGATTGATGTTTGCCCGGTTGAGTGTATCAGCTGGGAATAACTGCAGGCGGCGACAGATATGCAGCATTAGCGAGGAAACCATGAAAACACAAAGCATTGGAACCATTCTGGCGTGCAGCCTGCTGATGATTCTGGCAGGGTGTGCCTCGACAAAAACCGTAATCCCGGTCGATTATTCGTCATCCAGGCCTGGAACAACAGTTACCGCAGGCGGAGAGCTTCGTCAACTGACCGGCACACCGCTGCAGGTGGGCGATAGAGTACCGGCAACGGTTCTGACGGACGCCTTTACCATGAAAAAAGTTGATCTGACACAATTCAAGGGGCGGGTTCTGCTGATCAGCCTGATACCATCCATCGATACTAAAGTCTGTGAGGCCCAGACGCACTACCTGGGCGAAGAGGGAGCAAAACTGCCGGACGGCATCCTGCGCATTACCATCAGCCGTGATACACCATTTGCACAAAAACGGTTTGCTGAAGAAGCCAAGCTGAACGGTATCACTTTTCTTTCGGACTATCGTGACGGATCATTTGGGAGAGCAACCGGGCTTTTACTGGAAGACAACATGCTGCTTGCCAGGTCGCTGATAGTGGCAGACAGGGAGGGGATCGTTCGCTATATTCAGGTCGTACCCGAACTGTCGCATCTGCCTGACCAGGAAACCGCATTCGTAAAGGCCAAGGCACTCCTGACCGAAAAGTGACTGATCAGGAAACGCTCAGGTTCAGGATCTGCTCGACAGAGGCGGAAATGATTTTTTGGGAAGACAGCCGTTCACGCCAGGCTGCGGGTACGGCTTTGACACCGAGGGCGCCTCCAATCCAGGCACCAACCATGGCGGCACGTCCCGAAACTGTTCACTCAGACGCTGCAGGTTCTTCAAATATTCTTTTTCCGTCACCAGTTCCAGCATGCTTTCAACTCGATCAATGAAAAGCACTCCCTGAAAATGATCGAATTCGTGCTGGAACACCCGTGCCGGAAAGTCGGCATATTGCTCTTCCAGCAGTTCGCCTGCCCGGGACAGGTAGCGTACACCGATCCGCTTGTGCCTTGGAACTAATCCTCGCAGGCCGGGGATGCTCAGACATCCTTCCCACCCTTTCTCCTTTTCTTCCGAAAGCCATAGAATTTCCGGATTGATCATCACCATTGCTTCCATCCGTGGCGCGTCTGGATAGCGCAGGTTAGGCCGCGGGGCAACGATAAAGAGGGATATCGGCTCGAACACCTGCGGAGCGGCGATCCCCACACCGTCAGACTCCGTCATGGTCGCCAGCATGTCTTCGATCAGCGCCTGTAAAGCCGCATCTGACGTGTCGGCGACATTACCTGCAACGCCCCGCAGGACCGGTTGCCCCAGTTGGGCTATCTGTCTGAGAATAGGCATAATTCATCTCCGCAGAGGGGTACGGCCATTAAAATACCTGATCTTATGGCTGAGCGTAGCTATACCTTCATCCTCTGGCTTTTATGACTAGCTGCTCATTTTTTTTAATTCAACGCTATTGCCCAGCAGCCATTCCGCATATATCAGATCTTCCTCAGCCACCAGAATTTCCTTTAGTGCGGACCCGTCTTTCAGTATTCGCAGTGAATATTCTATGCCACCGCGATTCAGAAGCTCTTCTACCCGGCTCAGATCGGAGTCATTCATGGAATCGTAAAAGCGTGCCATACTAACACCCCCATTTCCGAAACAACTATTGGTTATTGACATCTGTAGATAGTGTACATCCGCCTATCTCTTCCGTCCTCTATCGCGCCGTAAAGATGGATGTACCGTTGCCCTTACCGTTTTCCGGATTCGTGCGAAAGTACGCGTCAATTTCTCGTATCCTTTATGACGGCTCTTTTTAAGTGTGTTCTCTATTTTTCCAATAATATCATTAGTTGACCTCATTTTCTTCACCTTCTTTCAGCAGTCAGGAAGCATTGGGTGCCATCCGGCACAACTCAATTCTATCATTTTCTGCAATTTAATAAAATAAACACGTCTTTATAATAATATTCACGAGCAACCTGCCCACCAAATAAATCAGCATCAATTTCTTTATCATGCTTTCCGCTAGACAAGGTTAGCCACTCCATATCTGCATTCTCCCACTGCATGATGTGTCTATATTCATGAGCAATAGTTTTTAATACAAGAATTTCTGCTTGATCTGCATAAATATGTGATTCTACGCTACCATTTACATCAACTTGCCTTACAGTTCCAAGTAAACTTGTTTTTCCTCTCATCAATTCATTATTATAAAGATAAAACTTAATCTGTATATTTCTGCTTAAAGGATGTTTATTCATCATTGACGTAATAAAATCAGCTATTTTTTTAGGGATACATGGGGTCATAGGGATACATGGGGTCAGACCTACGCATTTGACAAATCACGTAACTTTGATACAATTGGTCGCATGATCCAGCTGAATCAAAGAAGGCGCTGATGGCCCGCCCATTGCGAATTGAATATCCTGGCGCATTTTATCACGTAACGTCTAGAGGTAACGAACAGAAGGACATATTCAAAAGCAAGAGTGATCGTGAAAAGTTTATCTCGTATTTGGAGTCAGCTTCGGTAAGATACGGAGCAGATATTCATGCCTATTGCCTTATGAATAACCATTACCATCTGCTGATTGAAACGCCTCAAGGCAATCTTTCTCAGATCATGAAGCATATTAACAGTTCTTATACAACCTACTTCAACGTCAAAAGGAAACGGGCTGGCCATCTTTTGCAGGGGCGCTACAAATCAATACTTGTTGATAGGGATGCATATGCAACAGAACTTTCACGATACATCCACCTTAACCCTGTTCGCGCCGGCATTGTAAATGTTCCGGAAGATTACCCTTGGACGAGCTATCGCTATTTTACTGATGAAAATGCACCGAGTTGGCTTACAACCGGTTTCATTCTTGAGTACTTCAGCGACCGTATTGAAACGGCTAAAGGAAAATATAAACAATTCGTAAATGCCCTGATCAAACAGGAATATCTAAGTCCTCTGTTGGAAACGGTTGCATCAACCATTCTGGGAAACACTGAATTTATCAGCGCAATACAGGAACAGCATCTTAACAGCAAGAATGCACATCGCGACCTTCCTGCCTTACTGGAACTAAAAGGCAAACTTTCGCTGGTAGGAATTGTCAACACCGCCAAGGCATTCTTCCCAGAAAATGAACGCTTGGCAACAAAGGCAGGTATTTATATTTGTCATCGCTACAGCGGTGCAAAACTGAAAGAGATCGGCGAAATTTTTCAATTAACCGAATCAGGGGTGACGCGGGCGAGCAAGCGCTTTGAAGAGTCGATGGTGGTTGATAAAAAGCTCAAAGACACACTGATGAAAATATTGGTAAATTTCAATACGTCAATTGCGTAGGTCTGACCCCTTATACTTTTGACCCCTTATACTTGCAGATAATCCGGCCGGTTGTAGCTCAACCAGACTTTTCCGTCGATATCCTCCCAAACCAGGGCTTTGAGCGGCAGATCGATAGCAGCGGTTGGAACCGCCTTCATCATTGGAGTGCCCGCCTTTGGGTTCCCAAATATCAGCAGTTGACTGGCCTTCATTGAAAGCCCGGCTTTGGCAGCCTCTGCCTGATGATCGATGCGGGCGAAGACGGTAATTCCTTTATCCTTTAAGAGTGTTTCCAGGCGATTAACCGTTTCGGTTACGCCGAAGCTGCTTGCAACGGTTGTCAGGCCATTGTCGGCTGCAAGGGATATTACCGGTAATATCGCCAAAACTACTGCAATAATCAGTGCTTTCATGATTGCTCTCCTTGACTGCAGATTGGACAGATTATAATCCTGCTCAGTGGACCTCTTTACGGAGTTGCCGCTCTCGCGGCACAATTAGATCCTGCCAGATCACTTTTCATTGAGTTGCCGAGATAATCCAGAGTGGTGCCCAACATCAGACTTGTCTGTCTATTGCTGTTTCCTCAACAGATAGTGCGAAACAAACCACTCATTACCGCCGTTGAAACCGAACATTTCGGCACAGGCCATGAAAAAGACGCGCCAGCGCTGGAACCAGATTTGGGCCTCTTCGCCGTAGACCTCTTCCAGGATCGGCATGATCGTCTCACGCCGTGAATCCATCAACTTGAGCCAGTCCTCACTGGTCAGTTGATAGTTCCCGCCATTCACTCTCCAGTGATCCTCGACCGCCAGATCGTGGTTGAAGTAGAACAGCATCTGGTCCGACGGCATGATGCCGCCAGTGAAGAAGTAACGCCCCATCCAGTCGTCCTCCCCATCGGTTTCAAAAAGGTAGGCCAACTCCCGGTGGCAGAAAATATGCACGAACAGCAGGCCATCGTCTTTCAACCAGCCTGAGACGCGCCGCAATAATTCGCGGTAGTTACGCATATGCTCGAACATTTCCACCGACACGACCCGGTCAAAGTGGTCAAAGGTGTTAAAGTTGTTCATATCCGCGGTGACGATCTGAACGTTATCAATTCCCTTTTGGAGACAGACCGATTCAATGAACTGCCGCTGGGGAGTGGAAT
>JBBQCH010000175.1:0-6900 GCA_038318485.1 Geobacterales bacterium | reverse complement strand
ATACTTACCAGGCGGGTGCCCGCAATCGAAACGCTGGGTTCGGCAACGGTGCTGTGCGTTGACAAGACCGGTACACTGACACTGAACAAGATGACTGTCAGCGATATGGTCGTGGGAGAACAGACGTATTCCGTCGGGACTAGCCACGCTGCCCTTCCCGAAGAAATCCACGAAGTGGTCGAATATAGTATTCTTGCCAGCCCGGTCGATCCCTTTGATCCCATGGAAATAGCCATGAAAGAGCTTGGAGAACGGACGCTGGCACAGACGGAACATCTTCATTCATCATGGACTCTGCAGCGCGAATATCCCCTCAGCCAGGAACTGCTTGCCATGTCTCGTGTGTGGACCTCCGCTTCGGGTGATGACCTGGTCATAGCAGCCAAAGGCGCTCCTGAAGCAATTGCCAATCTATGCCACTTCGATGCCCAAAAAATACAATGGCTTGCAGGAAAAATCGACATGCTCAGCAATCAGGGCAAGCGCGTTATCGGCGTGGCCCGGGCACAGTATAAAAAAACCGATCTGCCGGAGCAGCAACACGATTTTCAGTTTGAATTCATAGGGTTACTTGGTCTTGAGGATCCTGTTCGTCCGAACGTAAAAGGTGCTATTGAGGAGTGCTACACAGCGGGCATCCGCACCATTATGATCACCGGGGACTATCCCGGTACGGCCATGAGTATTGCCCGGCAGATCGGTCTTAAGAATCCGGGCCAGCATATTACCGGTACTGAATTGGAAACATTGACCGATGACCAACTTGCGCAGCGGATAAAAGAGGTGAACGTCTTTGCCCGCATGGTGCCGGAGCAGAAGCTGCGCATTGTCAAGGCTCTCAAGATGAACAGGGAAATCGTTGCCATGACCGGCGACGGCGTCAATGACGCTCCGGCACTTAAAGCGGCGCATATCGGCATAGCCATGGGTGGCCGGGGTACCGATGTTGCCCGTGAGGCTGCGTCTCTTGTACTCCTTGATGATGATTTCAACTCCATTGTTACTGCAGTACGCATGGGGCGACGTATCTACGACAATCTCAAGAAGGCGATGATGTTCATCCTGTCGGTTCATATCCCGATTGCGGGACTTTCGTTGGTGCCGATACTGCTGCAATGGCCGTTGATTTTATTTCCTGTGCATATCGTATTTCTTGAGCTGATCATAGACCCCGCCTGCACTCTGATCTTCGAAGCTGACAAAGATGACAGCGAGGTGATGAAGCTAACACCGCGCAGGATAGATTCTCAGTTATTTGACCGGGTGACTGTTCTTAAATGTTTTTTTCAAGGAGGCCTGACTCTGGCTGTTACTCTTGCCGTTTACGCATTCATACGTCATGGTCATTCTATAGATGCGGCTCGGGCACTGGCATTTTTCACCCTTGTGGTCTGTAACCTTGGCATGATTCTCTCCAATCGTTCATTGACCAGATCGAGCATAAGTATGCTGAAAGAGAAAAATACCGCTTTCAAATGGGTCATGATAGGAACCGCTTTTATGTTGTGCCTTATACTTACACTGCCATTTCTCAAAAATCTGTTTCGCTTCGGTTCTATTTCTTTGAACGATTTATTTCTGGCCCTTGCTGGTGGTGTTGTGGCGATCGTTTTCATGGAACTTTTGAAGGTGGTTCAATTTTTTCATACGCACGAAGCTGTCAAAAAGAATGAGCTTTGATGAAGCCATCTTTAAGATAATTGAGGAATTGAAAAAGAGGGGTTCGGCATTCTTACGGAGATCGATGTCACCGCCACCCTGATAAAAAAAGAGGGGATTCAGGTACGTGCCATGTCCCACAGGAAACGACTTAGTCAAAAATTGCAGCAAGCTGTCTTTCCCGCTGGATCGTCCGACTTCTTGCCGGGCAATCGGGTCACCCTGCTACAGTACGGAGAGGCTTATTTTCCCGCCCTCGAAGCGGCGTTCGACCGGGCACGGCATGAAATATATCTTGAAACATATATCTTCGAAAACGACGCCACTGGCCGGAGCATCGGGGACGCGCTGAAGCGGGCTGCCTTGCGCGGCGTGAACGTGTATCTGCTGATCGACGGCTTCGGGTCCAAAAACCTGCCGCGAAGCATACTGGACAACCTGCAAGCGGACGGCGTGAAGGCACTCATCTATCGGCCCAAGATATCCCCCTGGACATTACGACGAATACGTCTGCGCCGGATGCACCGGAAAATTGCGGTTGTGGATCGTGAGGTCGCCTTTGTTGGTGGAATCAACATTATTGATGACAGGAAAGCGACGGGCGACTTGCCCCCGCGCTTTGATTACGCAGTAGCCGTGGAAGGGCCGTTGGTGGAAGAAATCCACCTTTCAGCCCGGCGTCTCTGGTCAATGGTGGCGTGGAGTAGTTTTCGTAAAGGGACGGCCCGCAATGCGGCCCTGCCTGTTTCGACCTTCACCGGTGGGCAGATGAACGCGGCATTCCTGGTGCGGGACAATGTCCGCCATCGCCGTGACATTGAAAAAGCATATATGCTGGCAATCGAGCAGGCAAACACCGAGATTATTCTTGCCCATGCCTATTTCCTGCCGGGGCTTGATTTTCGCCATGCGCTTATCGAGGCAGCCGGGCGAGGCGTACGGGTGGTTTTGCTGCTGCAGGGGAGAGTAGACCATGTTGTCCAGCACTATGCCTCTCGGGCGCTTTATGGCAACCTTCTCGATGCAGGCATCGAAATTTACGAATATACCAAGAGCTTCCTGCACGCCAAAGTGGCTGTCATCGACGGGCACTGGGCGACGGTGGGATCTTCAAACCTCGATCCGTTCAGCCTGCTGCTGTCACGGGAAGCGAATCTTGTCGTTGAAGACAAGGAATTCGGCGCAACCCTGACCCAGAGCCTGAAACAGACCTTGGAGACCGATGCCCTGCGGATAATTACGGATAGCTGGAAACATCAACCTGTCTTTTTACGGTTCATGAGCTGGCTCAGTTATGGTCTGCTGAGATTTATGATGGCAATATCGGGGTATGCCACAGATAACTTCTACGTCAGGAAAGAGAGCGTGTCAGGACCGGAAGAATGAACGGTTGTTGAGGGACTTGCTGCCTCGGGGCCTTGCTCTATACAAATCTCCTGACCTTGAAAACAAGGCAAGAAGCCTCGAACCGTAGTGCACTTGCGGTCTGAAAGTGTACGTTTCATGCTCGATTATTTTATCAATAGCATAGACCATCTCGGACACTGGGGTTACCTCGTAATCTTTATTGTTGTGGTGTTTGAGTGTCAAGCATTGTTGGGTTTGTTCATGCCGGGCGAGAGTCTGGTGTTAGTGAGTGGCTTCCTGGCAGAACAAGGTATGTTCGAACCTGGTCTCCTTATCCTGGTAATCTCCATTGCCGCTATTCTCGGCGATAGCATCGGCTACGAACTGGGGCGACATCTGGGACAGGTTTGGCTGTTGAAACATGTGAGACATTTCGGGATGCGGAAGGAATCCCTTGATCGCGTAGACGGATTCTTCGCTAAACATGGAGGCAAGGCTGTTTTCGCCAGCCATTTTATGCATCTACTGAGGTCGCTCATGCCCTTTGTCGCTGGCGATCGCCGCATGCGCTATCTGAACTTCCTGTTCTTCAATACAATGGGTTGCATAGCCTGGGCGAGTACATTCGTCACTCTTGGCTATGTAGCAAGTGGAAGTTGGCGTGTGGCTGCTAAATGGGTTGGAGTTGCCAGCGGAATTATCGGCGGAGCACTGCTGGTCTTTATCGCGCTGGCTTTGCTTTGGCGTTGGTTGTGGCGGCACGAGGATTACATTAAGCGGCGCTGGTATGCGTTGTCGGAAAATCCACGCATGGTATCATTGCGCCGGCAATGTGCTCCCCAATGGGAATTCCTTCTCAATCGACTCTCGCCGAATGGCTATTTGGGACTTCATCTGACGATTGGGGTTTTGCTCATCATTGGTGCATCCTGGCTGTTCGGCGGCATTGCGCAGGACGTGGTGGCCGGCGATCCGTTGACGGTCTTCGACAAGATTGTTGCTGAGTGGTTCCACGAACGACAGACTCCCGGTATGACATCAGTGATGTTGCTCGTATCAGAATTCGCCTCGCCAATTTGGGTTACGGGAGTCGCGATGGCAACCGGGCTCGTTTTGTGGTGGAAACTGTACTGGTATCGATTGTTGGCTCTGGGACTCGTCCTTCCTGGAGGTATGGTTCTTGACGTTCTCCTTAAAATTATCTTCCATCGTCAACGCCCAGGTTTTGATGATTCATACCTGGTCTTCTATGGCTATAGTTTTCCCAGCGGCCACACTATGGCAGCCACATTGTTGTATGGCCTTCTGGCAGGCTTCACGGTTATCGTACTCGAAACTTGGCGCTGGCGAGTGGGAACAGTTCTCAGTGCAGTCGTCATTATACTGTTAGTTGGATTTAGCCGAGTGTACCTGGGCGCTCATTATTTAAGTGACGTTCTGGGAGCCGTCGCAGCCGGTTGTGCCTGGCTGGCGTTCTCTCTTACCGCGGTTGACATACTGCGCCGAAACCGAGGTCGCTTAGGTTTAGAAACTCTTTCAACTAGACGCTGAATTGATCTTCGGCGAGATTGTCGGCCAAAGCAGTGCCATCTCATATGTCATTTTCCGGGTAAAACAGGTAGCAGGAAGAGGAAATCCGCAAAGAAAATTTCCGGGAAAATCTGTTTTCTACCGGCTTGGTGGAAAACAAGGGGCTGCACATCTGCTTGGCCTCAACCCCAGCACCATGCGGGCCGTATGAGGAAATTAGACATTACCCGTAATCAGTGATTTTGAATATACCTCCTAATTGGAGCAATTCCATAGCCCGTCTTATATGAAAGAAATGCCATATATGACTGATGGAACCAACTGCATTTCGTGCCCACCGCAGCATAACTTTCTAATTATCACAATTTATCAAATAGTTACACCATCGAAGTTCACTCGACCTCTCTGGCATACTAGTTGCGCTTTGCCAAGTAGCATTGCGCTATTGGGTATCTTTTCAGAATCATTAATCTAAGGGAAACAACCATGATTGATGCCTCCATAAAAATAATTGTTCAGCCAGAAAAACGGAAAGAGGTCCTGCAGAATTTAAGGCACTACTTGATCCAACCCGGCTTACCTAAACTGCAATTGCTACGAAGATGTGGAGGCTGAAGGAACCCATTTCTTCCGGGAAGAGTGGAATACTGATAAAAATCTGAACACCCATCTCAAATTAGTCCATTTTGGGCTCTGATAGATGCAGTATCGCTGGTCAATAAGGAACCAAAAATTAGGTTTAATGCAATTGTGTAATCGGCAGGAGCTGAAGCGATACAAGCGGCGCGAATGAAATAATACCGTTCGCGAAGAGAGTTCCGACAGTCGCTGGACTAAGGTTTGACAGAACTAACAAGTTCGAAAGGAGAAAACGATGAAGAGATCAAAAGTATGGCGAATTTTATCATATCTGATCACACTGGCATCCGTAGGATCGATATTCGGATGCGCCAACTACGAGGTAAACACGAAACGCGGTGACATACCCGGCTATTATATTCGCTACGAGATGCAGGAGGCGGATCGGGCTGTAGAGTCGGCACGACAGGCCGGAAAAGACAATATGTGTCCTGTTGAATTTAATGCGGCGGAGAATGCCAAGAACAATGCCTATGATGTGTTCAGGGCATGCCACACTGAAGAAGGCGCAGCACTTGCGAAAAAGGCAACTGCTCAGGCCAATGCACTTTGCCCACCGAAAACGGCTGCAATTCAGATGGTACCAACTCCGGCAGAAGTAGCTGTCGAAGCTCCTCTCGCTACGATTCCAGCCGCGGAACCAACACCAGAAAGAATGAAATACTGTGTTTCTCTGGACATCGAGTTTGACATCAACAAGTCCGATATTCGCCCGCAGTATCACGATGAGGTAGCCAAGGTCGGTAATTTTATGAAAAACAACCCGACGACAACCGCCATAATAGAGGGGTATACCGACGAGGTCGGCAACAGTGAATACAACATGCGGCTCTCCCAGCAGCGTGCCAACAGCGTGGTAAGATGGCTGGTTGAAAATTTTGCCATTGCACCCTCACGCCTTACCGCCAAGGGGTACGGTGAAGCAAAACCGGTTGCCAGTAATGCGACCGATTCGGGGAAACAAAAAAACCGCCGCATTGACGCAATCATCGACTGTGCACTGGATGTCAAGGCAACCACGATAGCCGCAGACAGACTCTGTATGACCTTGAATGTGGAATTTCCTACAGATAGCGCTGACATCAATTCCAGCTATTACGATGAGGTCAACAAGGTCGGAGAATACATGAAAAAGTACCCGACGACGACAGCTGTTATCGAAGGGCACACCGACAATGTGGGCGGCTATGAGTACAACATGAAACTATCCCAACGCAGGGCCGAGAGTGTGGTCAACTTCTTGGTGGACAAGTTCGGTATTGATCGTTCCCGCCTCACGGCCAAGGGGTTTGGCGAAACCCGTCGCATCGCCTACAACAACACGCCTGAAGGTCGGAAGCAAAACCGCAGAGTTAACGCTATCATCGACTGCGTGATCAAAAAGTAATACGGTGAAGTGGCAGGTAACGACAAGCACAGCTGTGGCAAAGAGGTGGAATATGAAACTGGCCCTGATTATATCAATCATCATTTCAAACCTCTCAATCTAAATCAGAGTTGTTGAGCATGTCTCTTAAAACCCGAAGGCGCTCTTTCAGAAAGGAACCGTCAAACCAAGAATTCGGCTATTAACAATTGCACTGAATCCTTGTATAACAACCACAACAGCAACAATGATAAAACCAGCAAGCATCTCAACCGCGAAAATAAAAAGCCTGGGAGCCTTGCCTCGTCATGAGAGGCTTCAGCTACCCAGGCTCTAACCAACTTCAAGTTTTTAGATTA
>JBBQCH010000174.1:0-6936 GCA_038318485.1 Geobacterales bacterium | reverse complement strand
GAGACCCATTTGGCTGAAAGCAGAAACGAAAATGAAAAACTCAAGTATGAGATCGTTGCACTGAAATCCGACCGCCGCTACCTCGAAAGCATCGCCCGCAGGGACTTTGGCCTGGTGCGAAGCAACGAAGTCATCTACCAGTTTCCTTCTACAAAAAAATAAATCACCGACCACCACAGTTTGTTTGACTCTGTGGTAGAATTTATCGAGGTTATTTATGGCACGACAGAGTTGCGCCGTCTGCGCCTGGCGCGAAAATTGCGCAAAACGTTTCTGCATACCCGATGGCGGTGCCAGATGCCCGGACTTTTCACGGGATGTCAGCATCAAGGACATCGATGAAGAAACAGACAAATCAGACGATCAGAAAGAAAAACCCAAAAAATGATGCGAAACAGAATAGCTAGACTGGTTGAATCCTCACTGCTGTCCGCCCTGGCGGCCCAGGAATTATCTGCATCCCAGCTTCCGGATATCATTATCGGAACACCGGCCAACCCGGAACATGGAGATTTCTCCTGCAACATCGCCATGCAGATGGCCAAAGGGGAACGCAAAGCACCACGACAGGTGGCTGAAATACTGATTCGCTGTCTGGGAGACGGCAACGGCCTACTGGCTAAAACCGAAATGGCCGGTCCCGGATTCATAAATTTCTTTGTCTCGGCGGCGGCCTGGCAGGCAAGCCTGCTGGAAATTGAATCTCAGGGCGATACCTTTGGACGCACAAAAACCGGCGGCGCAAAAAAGGTTCAGGTTGAGTTTGTCAGCGCCAATCCGACTGGCCCGCTGCATATCGGACATGGCCGCGGGGCCGCCATTGGCGACACTCTCTGTCGAATCATGGATGCCTCCGGTTGGGACGTCACCCGCGAATTTTATTACAACGATGCCGGTGCCCAGATCAATAATCTGGCGCTCTCGGTACAGTCACGCTGCCTTGGCATAGAGCCGGGTGATCCTCGCTGGCCCGCTGACGGTTATCAGGGGGAATACATCAGTGATGTTGCCAGGGCCTACCTGGCACGCGAATCAGTGGAAGCCAGCGACCAGCATACCGTTGCCGATGGAGATCCGAACAATCTGGCGGCGATCCGCAGCTTTGCCGTAGCCTGGCTGCGACGCGAACAGGACCTCGACCTGGCCGCCTTCGATGTAGCTTTTGATGTTTATACTCTTGAATCCAGCCTCTACACCGAAGGACGCGTCGATTCGGTCGTCAATAAACTGATTGCCAATGGGCACACCTACGAACTGGACGGCGCTCTCTGGCTGAAAACAACTGATTTCGGAGATGACAAGGACCGCGTCATGCGCAAGGCCGACGGCGGATACACATATTTCGTTCCGGACGTAGCCTATCACCAGGCCAAATGGGAGCGTGGTTTTACCCGCGTTATCAATGAGCAGGGCGCCGATCACCACAGCACCATCACCCGCGTCAGGGCCGGGCTTCAGGCACTGGACATCGGCATCCCCAAGGGCTGGCCGGAATATGTCCTGCACCAGATGGTAACGGTCATGCGCGGCGGCGAGGAAGTCAAAATATCCAAACGGGCCGGCAGCTATGTCACCCTGCGCGACCTGATCGATGAAGTCGGCCGCGATGCAACCCGCTTCTTTTTCATCATGCGCAAACCGGATGCCCAACTGGTGTTCGATATCGACCTTGCCAAACAGCAGACCAACGAAAACCCGGTCTACTACGTCCAGTATGCCCATGCCCGCATCTGCAGCATCTTTGAAAATGCAGCAGAAAAGGGTTACATGGTTCCAGTCGAACCGAAGCCTGAAGACCTGACGCGGCTTACAACACCCGAAGAGCTTCAGCTGATCAAAATAATGACAGCGCTGCCCGACTGCATAGACGACTGTGCCGTTCATTTTGAACCACACCGCCTGACTTATTACCTGACAGACCTGGCCAGCTGTTTCCACAGTTTCTATAATAAAAATCGCGTCCTTTCCGAAGACGCCGCTTTAACCGCAGCACGACTGTACCTGCTGAAGCGCGCCGCCCAGACACTTAAAAATGCACTCTCGATTCTTGGTATATCTGCGCCGGAACGGATGTAGCGGAGACCTTATGCGGATAGATTACAGTGAGCCCAAAAAGTCTTTTACTTCTCCACAGCCAAACAGTAACCGTTCAAGAAAAGAGTCTAACCCGCTGTTTGTAGCCGTCATAGTTACGGGCGTGTTTTCTCTGGCAATCGGATTCGGAAGCGGCTGGATAATGTCGCAACGTTATGCCAAAAAAGGATTCCAGGCCGCCATGGAGCAGCAAAGCTTGGAAAACACACCACCAGCTCAAGCCGTGGCCCAGAAACCGCAGCCGGCAACAACAGCGGCTCTACAGCCCAATGGCACCTCCCCCTCCACGGGGACCCCGCCGGCACCTGACCCCCCCTTGAGCTTCTACAAGACTTTACCCAGTGGACACAAAAACAACCAACTTGGCAGCGGCATAAACACTTCCGACGACAAGGCTGCTAAACAACCGCTGCAAGCAGCCATACCGGCCAACCTGCCAAAACCTGCTCAGTTACAAACAACTGTAAACAGCCCAATACCACCCTCACCTGCCGTCGCTGAAAAGCAGGCTGCAAAGGCAGAAGCCAGTGGTTACACCGTACAGGTTGCATCCCACAGCCTGAAGTCCGAAGCAGAAACTTTAAAAAGCAAACTGGCCAGCAAGGGTTACAACGTTCACATCGTAGAGTCCAACCTGGGTGACAAGGGTATTTGGTACCGCGTAAGAGTTGGAAAAAAACTTGAACAGGAGGCCGCCAAGGAACTTGCCGGCAAACTTGGCAAGGGAGCCATTACTATTCCAGACAAAAACTGACGCGCCGGATATCGGACTAAAACTTTTTATCACCTCGTTAGTTTTTATATTGACATGAAGAACAAGGTACTGCTATAAACGTGTTTCAATTATCGCGGGGTGGAGCAGTCTGGTAGCTCGTCGGGCTCATAACCCGAAGGTCAGAGGTTCAAATCCTCTCCCCGCAACCAAACAATTTTAGGGACTTGCAGATACTGCAGGTCCCTTTTTTATTTCGACTGTACACCGACCTGTACACCAAGATATCCGGGGCTCTGCAAAGGGAGGTATGAAATGGCAGGTTTTATGAAACGCGGCAACGTATATCAGGCGGTGTATTACGTCGGTAAAAAGCAGAAGCGGGTTTCTCTCGAAACCACATCGCTCCAGGTGGCGAAGGAAAAGATTCGCGACCTGGAAAAATCACTCTACAGGGGGGGACGACAGTCCCCTTCCCACCAAGACAACCATTGCCAAAGCGGTTGCCAAATACGTTGAGAGCCTGCGGACCCATAAAACGGCCAAAAGTGTTCAACGCGATATCTACTATCTCCTCGAGACCTTTGGCCCTATCTGCCCGGAACTAATCCTGAAGAATCCCAAGATCAGCCAGAAGAGCAATAAGTGCCATTCAAGCCATGCTCCCCAGTATATTGAAGCTCCCTGCTTTGAGCAGGTGACCACAGCCGACATTGCCAATTTCATTGCAACACTGGTTCGACGCAAGGGGTTGAAGCCCAAGACCGCCGACCGCTTCCGGGTTCTCCGGCCTGAACCGGCGGCACGACCAGCCAGCGCTCCAGGACCGACTGAAGCTGCTGCATGCTGAAGGGTTTAGCTAAATAATCGTCCATGCCTGCCTCCAGGCACTTGTCGCGGTCCCCCAACAGAGCATTCGCTGTGATGGCAATAATTTTCTGCCGTTTGACGACGCCTGAAACATTCCTTTCCTGTTCCCTTATCTCCCTGGTAGCCGTATAACCATCCATGATTTGCATCTGACAGTCCATGAAGATCAAATCGAAACTGCGTTGAGCCAACATGTCCAGAGCTTCGAAGCCGTTGTTGGCGATAATTACTGTGCAACCGGAGTTTTCAAGCATGGCGGCTGCAAGTTCTTGATTCACAGGGTTATCTTCCACTAAAAGTACATTGGCAGCAAATTGTGGCATATACAGCGCAGGCTGAGGACCAGGGTTCATTTTGCAAGATTGTCCAGTTTTTATCGATTGTTTACGCACCCGTAAGTTAAACCAGAATGTCGAACCTGCGCCGGGTACGCTCTCGACACCGATCGACCCACCCAGTAATTCGGTTAACTGCTTGGCTATTGTCAGACCCAACCCGGTGCCGCCAAATTTGCGTGACGTTGAATTGTCCGCCTGGGAGAATCCTTCGAAGATATGCACATGAGCATCGGCAGGAATTCCAATACCGCTATCCTTGACCTTCACAAGGATCGTGACGTCATCATCGTGATCCTCCAGGACTGTGACTGAAATAATTACTTCTCCATGTTCTGTGAATTTTATTGCATTTCCTACAAGGTTAATCAGAATCTGGCGCACTCGAACACGGTCGCCGACGAGCCGGGAAGTTACCTCATTTCCCATCATGTGTACAAGTTCAATTCCTTTGTTTTCGGCCTCCACACCCAATAGATTGATAACATCTGCAACTAATTCACGGAGATCGAAATCAACTTCTTCGAGATTCATCTTCCCCGCTTCAATTTTTGAAAAATCAAGTATGTGGTCGATTATGCTAAGGAGAGACTGGCCGGAACGGTGTACTGATAGGGTGAACCGTTTCTGCTTTTCGTCCAGGTTGGTGGCAAGGAGCAACTCGCTCAAGCCGATAATGCCATTCATTGGGGTGCGTATTTCGTGACTCATGTTGGCCAGAAACTGGGATTTTGCTTTGCTGGCCGAATTGGCAGCATCAATTGCAGCGTTCTTATCTTCAATTGATTGTTCTAAACTCTGATTGGCCAGAGTAAGTTCTGCAGTACGTTGCACCACTGACCGTTCCAGTTCTTCAGCATTATTAATCAGTTTGATCTCTCGCACGTCAATCTGCTGGATCAAATATCGGAACAGTCTGTAAACAAGGAAGCCGAGCAGAGAACTGAAGCAACTGAGCAATAGGGTAACCTTGATCAGAGGAAGGATAGATCGCTGGGCATGAATCGATCCGACTGGCAGGCCTGAATCATAAAACATCACACTAACCTCAGCGTAAGGAGCTGTTGCTCGGAATTCTGAAGCAACAATGACCTTACCCGCCGTATTGACAATCGTTCTCTCCTCCGGCAATGCATCGGTCGATGGCTGAGAAATTATTTCAAGCAGTCGTACCACTTCGAAATCCCACAGATCCGGCCTCGCCTGAACAATCCGCTCCACCGTCCTGGCAACGTTAATCGTCTCTATCCGGAGGTTTTTTTTCATTCCGTAGTAGGAAACAATTAAGTAGAGCAGCGGAATTGCGACCACCACCACGAATGAGAGTATTGCACCGACCAGACGAATCTGTCGATTGCCGGAACTCTGGCTTTGTACTGTTTTTACCGCCATCACTACCTCACCGGCCCAGTGTGCGTTTCAACGGCACGTGATCGGTCTGAGTCAGTATCTTTTGGCCCTGGGCCGAGAAGATGAAATCAACGAATGGTTTCAATGATGGATTCGACGTATCTTTCCGATAAATCGTGTGCATGGTCATCGAATATGGATAGGCACCGGAGGAAACGTTGGACACGGTGGGTGCAACGCCGTTTACTGCGAGGCCTTTGATTTTTCTCTCCTCTGAGGCAACAATGCAGGCGCTGGTGATACCGAAGGCCCCTTGCGTTTTTTCTATTTGCGCTACTGCGTCCTGATCGGTGCCACCCACGAAGAGCCCGGGAATAGCATGCGACTTCTCGTTTGCAGCCTTCAGGCCGGGGGTTATAGAGGCTAAATAAACCGAATAGGCGTCACTCTTGGGCCGAAGCACTAGCCGCAGGGGTTTGCCATCGTGCCACGTCGTGCGCTTGCCAGCGAATACTTCCTCAATCTCCTTGAGCGTGAAGCCTTTTTCCGGATTGGTAACCTGAGCTCCGAAGATGAAGCCCGTGCGGCCATAAACTTCCTCCACGAGCCCCGGAATCCTCTCTTCAGGCTTCAAAGGACGAGAGGACAAGCCAATATCGATCTTTCTATCGATCACCGCTTTGATCCCTCCAGTGCTGCCAAT
Source organism: Geobacterales bacterium (assembly GCA_038318485.1). Lineage (GTDB taxonomy): Bacteria > Desulfobacterota > Desulfuromonadia > Geobacterales > Pseudopelobacteraceae > JACRCG01. The sequence goes on along the minus strand of JBBQCH010000174.1, from coordinate 872 downwards.
GCTGGGAAGAATCTCCACGGCGACGTCACGGTGCCTCTCTTGATAAGCCTTTGCCATGAGTCGCATAACCCCGATAGCCGAGCCTGTCCCCGTGATTACCAGCTTGCCTTGAGCACCGTCAGCCGAGGGTGGTAGCATAACCGTTCCCGCAAGCAGCAGGGCACATATCAGAGTGGACAAAAATCGAATAGAATTCTCCATTAGTGTTCTCCTTACGACCAAATCGATGTCTGGAATCACGTAGTACTTGTCCCAGAGAGCACTGCTGAGTTAACTTATAGGATGAATGTAACTTAATTTGCACTTCACCTCCTGTTAAATTAGTTTAGCAGCGAGAAAGACTTTTCGGCTGAGAGCGGATGACCGTAAAAAAAACCCTGTCCAAAATCGCATTCCCGGATTTTAAGAAAATCCCTTTGAATTTCATTCTCAATTCCTTCAGCGATAATTGACAATTCAAGGCTTTTTGCCAGCGCTATGATTGCTGTGATGATGGGAGCCTTTTCGTTGATATTTGAAATAGTGGATACAAATGAACGGTCGATCTTTATGGTGTCAACGGGCAGGTCATTCAAATACTGTAATGATGAGTACCCAGTACCAAAATCATCTATGGCAATTGAAATACCGATTTCCTTTAGTTCCCTAAGAATTGTCGATGTTACAGCAGCATCAGCCATTAGTACCCCCTCAGTAATCTCTATTTGAAGCGACTGGGGTGATATTAAGTTTAATGGGGTAGGTAGTTAGCTCCTCCTCACGTGATTTAGCCAGTCATAACCAAATGTTACATCATCTAAGACAACTGGTTTGGTTGCAACAGATTGCTCCATGAGACGATAGAATACCAGACCACGGCTTTTGGACTTACG
>JBBQCH010000173.1:0-7028 GCA_038318485.1 Geobacterales bacterium | reverse complement strand
CGGCCCCTGCCGTTCAGAGCGGTTCCGGTCACCAGGGCCTTGACAACCAGTTTTCGATCCGGAATCCGGTAGATCTCCTGACTAAAGCCGATTCTGACAGGTGAGATCCGTTCCGGCTTCAGCTTTACCACGAAATGGTCGCCGCTTGTTAGTGAGCGTTTGTAGTCCATCTCAACCCTGGTTACTACCAGATTGATACCTTGCGCACTCAGCGCGGCGAAATCGATGCCAACGCTCTTCAGGTATTCGTGCCTGGCATGTTCCAGATAGTTTTGATACACGGCATTGTTCACGACACCCTGCAGGTCGCACTCGTAATCCCGCACCGCCATCTCCAGGCTAAAACAGTTTTCGTCCATCCTCATGACCCTCCTGATGTACCCCGACACATCGCCAACAGTCCCTGGTTTTCACCCGGCTACCGGCGAGGTTTAGAAAGCAGAGGTTTGAGGAATTTATCAAAAGTGGCCAACTGCTTGGAGGACAGCAAATCCAAGTCCCCTTCGTTATCGATCAGGAATGTGCCGACCCCTATGACAGTCCTGAGCAGATAGCCGGTCCCTTCCACGTTCTTTTCAATTTCGTCTCTGCGTTTGCTTAGCAGATTCTGCAGCATTTTCAGATCAATTTCCATATCAGTTCTCCAGGAGTCAATTCGTTAGGTTTCGCGAGAGTATAATGTAACGGCCGTTTGCTTTCAAGCCCGCAGAAAGTTGAACGTCAGGAAACCACGGATTTAAACAATCTTGTTTATACCATTCTGCAGGGAGCCAAGCACCGCATTTCAATTAAATTGACAGCGGTCAAGTACATTTCAACACTCAGCACATATACTTATAGCATGAACGGTTGATAAACAGTTTTCACTGCCAAAGGAGAAACCCATGAGAGAATCTACTACTGAGCAGAGCACATTCACTTTTGAAACGACTGTCGGGGCGATTGTTGCCGCCGATTTTCGTACCGCCGGAGTTTTTGAAAAACATGGCATAGATTTTTGCTGCGGAGGCAAAATATCTCTTGCAGCAATCTGCCTTGAAAAGGGACTCGACCTGGGCACACTGTTAAAGGACCTTGAAGCCGTGGAGGAAGCTCCTGTTGACCGAAGCCATAACTATTCCGCGTGGGCCTTGCCGTTCCTGGCCGATTACATCGTCAACACACACCACGCTTATCTCAATGAGAATACGGCACAGATAGAAGCCTACGCCAACAAAATCGCCGGTGTCCATGGTCCCCACCATCCCGAGGTAATAGAGATCGCCGCAATCTTCTCCAAGATTGCCACCGATATGGCGGCTCATCTGCGGGAGGAGGAAGAGGTGCTTTTCCCTGCTATCAAAAGGATCAACACTGCCAGGACAGCCGGCAACACACTGGATGCCCTTGATCAGGAAACGATCAGGGCAACCCTGATAAAGCTGGATCATGAGCATCAGGAGATCGGAGATGCCGTCCACACCATACGCCACCTTGCTACCGACTATGCCATACCGGGCGATGTCTGCAATACCTTCGTGGTCACGTACCAGAAGCTCAAAGAGTTCGAGGATGATCTGCACAAGCACGTCCACCTGGAAAACAACATCCTTTTTCCGAAAGCAGCCCTGCTGTAGCGGTTTGTTATGGCCAGCCAGACTGGTTAGAACCTAAGTTTGTTGCATCCGAATTACTGTTACCTTTTAGTACCTGAAACAATAAAGGCGCCCGATTCGGTCGCCTTTATTGTTTTGAGATAGTTCTTCCCGGATTTGCAACATAGTTACGACCTGCTCCCCCGTCGTCCGACTTTTGGTGCCGGCCTTTCTTCTACAGATTTCCCCCTGCGGGCAGGTGCCGTCTTGGCAGGAACTTTGACCTGTTTTTTCTGAAGCATTTCTTTCTTAAATGGCTTGGCATCCTGTTTGATTTTCTGAATCCGCGCACTACGTCTAGCCGCTACATGCGGAAATTCCGCCAGCGTCTGACGCGGGATGGCATATTTAAGCAGCTTTTCGATTGCCGTCAGAAAAGGTTTTTCTTCCGGGGAAACCAGCGAGATGGCGATCCCGTCCTCTCCGGCCCGACCGGTGCGACCGATGCGATGCACATAATCCTCGGGAACCTGTGGCAGGTCGTAATTGACCACATGCGGCAGGCGTTCAATGTCCAGTCCACGGGCGGCCACGTCGGTCGCCACCAGCACGCGTAATTCACCTTGTTTAAACTCCGCCAGGGTTCTAGTCCGGATTGACTGGCTCTTGTTGCTGTGGATAGCGGCAGCCTTGATTCCGTCAAGCAGCAGTTCCTCAGTCAGCTTGTCGGCACCATAGCGGGTGCGGGCAAAAACCAGTACCTGATTCCAGCCCCCTTTGCGAATCAGGGACGAGATCATTTCGCGCTTACGGCTTTTCTCCACCTCATATATCGCTTGTGTCACCGCTTCGGCTGCAATATTGGGGCGGGCAACCTCAATCCGCCGTGGATGATCAAGCAGTTGGTCAGCCAACTGTTTGATGTTTTGGGAATAGGTCGCAGAAAAAAGCAGTGTCTGGCGTTTGGCCGGGAGATATTCAGCCACCTTTTTGATGTCGTCGATAAAACCCAGATCAAGCATGCGGTCGGCCTCGTCCAGCACCAGAAACTTGACTTGGGAAAGATTGATAGTGCCACGTTCGGCGTGGTCCAGCAACCGACCAGGCGTTGCCACAACAATATCGACACCGCGATGCAGCCGCTCGATCTGGGCCTGGATGGTTACCCCGCCGTAGATCATGGTCGAACGCAACGACAGGCGACGGGCATAATTGTTCATCTGTTCACTGACCTGGGCCGCCAGCTCGCGGGTCGGCACCAGTACCAGGGCACGCGGCTTGCGGCGCTTTTCCCTCGGGATCTTCTCACTCAGCAGCTGTACGATCGGCAGTGCAAAGGCCGCAGTCTTGCCGGTACCGGTCTGTGCGCCGGCCAACAGGTCGCACCCCTCGAAAACCACCGGAATCGCTCCGATTTGAATGGGGGTCGGTGTCGTATAGCCTTGGGCAACAATCGCACTCAGCAGTTCGGCACGCAGGCCGAGAGATTCAAAAGACATTTATAAAGCTCCTTGTGTTGCTTATCTCGTAAAACAAAAACCACAGGGTGGACCCTGTGGTTCAAATTCTTGTTAGATATAGCATGTTACAGCCCACGGTGCAAATTATTAGCCATGCCGGGCGACTGGAACGAAAAGCAACCAGCCGAATGCCGTAGTACAGGTATTTTATGGTCAATCAGAACCTAAAGGGAGTATTATCGTTCTTTAGCAACAAATTCAAACCACCTGAACGAGGACCGCATGGCAGATATGACGCAGGACATCTCGAAGCTTAATGACCTGGCTGCAAAGATTCAATCAGGCGCAGCCGGTTCAGACCCGACGACTCTCGGCATTGGGTCGTTACTCGGCAACATGAGTACGACCGTGATTGTTGTAAACCTTATGGCAGGACTGATCGGCACCGCTTACTTCATGTACGGCAAGAAAACCTGCAATATCAGGGTTGTGTGTTGGGGAGTGGCTCTTTGCATTGTGCCATACTTCATCGGCAACACTCTACTGCTTATCGTTGCTTGCATAGCAATGGCTGCCGCTCCCTTTGTCCTCTGACTACGACTGCTATCTTTACATACCCACTGGCAATGAAAGTGAAGTCGTATCAAGAGCCAGCAAATCGTGACACTATTGGCTTCACCACAAAAAACACTTCCCACCTCGCATTCAATCCCTCTTTAGAAAATATCCACAATTTCCATTAAACCTGAAAGTATAACCATTGCTAAAGCGTCTACCATCGTAAATACATATTGGCTGACTTTTTGCTTTAATCTGTTATGACGTTTTATAACGTAGCTATCAAATTATGATATTTATAAGTTCACACCGCATTAAGCTGTTTTTAAAGCGTTTGTCAGACATCAGTAACAAATGGAAGTAGTGCCAAAAAACGTAACATATTTTATTTCATATCGTTATATTGACATAATTTGTCATATACCTAAAATTTTTTCTTGTTGTCATTGGCATGAGCTCGAAAGAAGCACACTTCTCTGAGGCAAAAACAAGCAGCTTCCTCGCGGCAACCCCTCGATAATTCAAAGTTTTGGAGGATTTATATGAAACGAAAATTTATTGCATTTATTCTGATTGTTTTGTCTGCGCTGTCAGTTGCGGCCTGTAGTGGTAATGGAAGTGTTGGCGGCACAAACAGTCCCGGCAATCAGGGGGGAACTGTTAACGGCAGTGCCAACTAACTGGTTCAGCGTTACACTCCCTGTATTCATGTCAACAACTCTGGAGGATATTATGACTTTTAAAAAAACGATCGCCCTGATGTGTGCTGCGGCACTTGTTTCTACGGTTTCTGTCGCCAAAGCAGCATTAAATCCTCTTTTTCCATCTACAAGCTACTCCATAACTCTTTCCAAACTGAATTCAAATGGTACAGTCACTGACATAGAGACTACCAGCGCGACTACCGACAGCAATGGAAAACTCAATTTCACACTCACCAGCGTCCCGACCAAAGATGAAGTGAACTTCATTGTCCTGACACTTAAAGATAGGAACAGCACTGTTGTCCGCAAAGCCATCATGCCTGCGCCCCCCCTGGCCGACGCCAACAAGATTGGCGTCAATGACCTGGCAACAAAGCAGGCAGATACCATTCTGTTAGCCGCTGCCTCAGCCGGAAGTGATGATCCCATACTAGTAACCTACGAGTTGGTTATACTCCGTTCGCCAAACATCACCCCGCTTGAGGCCGAAAAGTTGGCAGCCCTTGGCAAAGCCGCCATAATAGGCGCCGGATCAAATACTTTTGAAGGATATTTACTAAGCAAGGGAGTGACGAATGCTGATCTGACCAAGCTTAAGAAGTGCCTGGTATACAATCCTGATCCCACTAAAAAAACATTGCGTGAGTTTGGTGCCGGATTCTACAATGCTGTCCGTGGAGTTGATGCCACTGGCGCAACCATTGTGCCGGCAGAAGAACTGCAAAAGACAGGGGGGCTGATGGCAGATATTTTTATTGACGCGGCTTCCTGTGCAAACGTTGACCTCTCCCTCATCCAAATGGCGCATGAGGCTGCCGGAAACGGTGCCGATTCCAGTGGCGCCCTGGCTGCCATGGGTGCCAACACCGTTTCATCCATCGACCAATCCATGAGTGCCTTTAACCGAAAGCTTTCGATGATCAAGGTCGGCGCCGATTACACCGATGCTCTGACTGCGCTCGGCGCTTCAAGTACTCAAATTACACGTTTTCTGGATTCAGTCTCAGCAATGGCCACATCCAATGCTAACATTGACAAGCTGTACGGTGGATTCTACAGCGACCCAAATGGCTATGCCACCGCTAACAGCACGACCATTGACGCAGTAAAAACCGCAATGGATGCGGCCTATCAGTCTTCCTGGTCAGCATTCCAGGCAGCAGTTGCTTCAACTGATGGTGAAATTGCCGTACTCAAAGCGGCAATCGTGCAAACAAATCCCGGCCTTACCCTTCCGCCGGACTTCGGGGGGTACACGGACCAAAGCGGAGCCCGCATTAACTGGCCGTTGCCACAAACGGTCATGGTCGCCTGGCTGGCAACACTAGACAGCTTCAATTACGCTCCTCGTGACACAACCGCAATCCCGGCTATGCAGGCCATGTGGATGGGTACTTGCTCGGTCAATGGCGCCAACACATGGAATCAGGCCGGTTGTGTGGCTACTTCCGGCGTTTGGACTCCAGGCCGCAGAAATTACACGACGCAGTCTGCAACCTTCAATGCCTATCTGGCGTTGCAAGAAGACGTAAACATTGTTGATATGGCAAAAAATTCGATCTGGTCAAGTGGTAATCAGCCCACCCAGCAGCAGCGCCAGGATGCTCAGGAACAGTTATTGACAAATCTTGACAACATCAAAAACAAGCTTTCAGGTTCCAAGTCTGCTGTGGCGTTAACAGATTCGCATAAGGGCGCCATTATCAGATTGATGATTCAGCCCAACATGTAGGGATGTAATCCGGGGACAAGGTTTCCCGGGAGGTTGTCATGGTTTTTGTCCGCATGTTAATATTATCTTGCTTCCTGCACACGGCGTTAGTGGTTGTTGTCGTCTTTGCCATCAGACCGCCACAGCTGGCCGAAGAACGGCTAACGTGGGTCGAACTTAGTCAGGACAAGGTCAGCAATGAGATTGCAAGCCCTAACAGTGAGCCGATCCCCCCAACGCTAAAACCGGCAGAGGGCACACCGCCGGTCAGCGATTCAGAAGAAGAAGTTACAGCAGCAACAGGGGCAGTAGAGGAAAAAACCTCTTCAGCAGTTCAAGCAACAGCTGGCGGTGTACTCACTGATGAGTTTTCCAGCGCCATGCGCACTCAGCAAATGACTATGAAATCGGTGCAATATAATCGATTGGCAGGTTCTGCCATCAGGAGTGCTGTTGAAGCAGCAATCCCGATGGCAGAACGAACTGAACTTAACGGAATGACTGCCGCCGTCACCTTGGTGTTTTCAGAATCAGGAGTCTCAACCGAAGTGGCAAATGGCAAAGAGACGGTATTCCGCGAGACACTGATGGGAGACATCAACTGGTCTGCCGTACCATCACCAACCGGTCATCAGTTGCCTTTTTCCAGGTTGGTAGTGACTTTTCAACTGAATAACAGTAAAATTAACTTATCACTGCAGTTTGCTGCCTGACAATTAAATATTCTCTCAGACATTTGCACCTTGACTTTATGCGTATAAAACTGTTTACTAAAAAGAAGTCCATTATTATGATGGATAAAATCGAAGAGCAACATCGGGAGAAAGTACAAATGGTAAACGGAACAGTAAAATGGTTTAACGACAGCAAAGGTTTTGGTTTTCTTGAGCAGGAAAATGGCGACGATGTATTTTGCCATTTCTCAGCTATTGCAGGCGACGGCTTCAAATCGCTTGCTGAAGGTGATAGTGTACCGGCGACAGCCGGGGGTATGACAGCGTGCAAGCCGCGGACCTGCAGC
>JBBQCH010000172.1:0-7111 GCA_038318485.1 Geobacterales bacterium | reverse complement strand
AAATTGAATTCTAAAAGTAAAAAAAGGTGCCTGCAGAAGCAGTCACCTTTAAATTATGGCGGGGTTGACGGGGCTCGAACCCGCGACTTCCAGCGTGACAGGCTGGCACTCTAACCAACTGAGCTACAACCCCCTGATGTATTGCTAAAGACAAAACAACAGGGAAAAGAGGGTTCTTTTCCCTGTTTTGATTTGGTGGGCGAAACAGGGATCGAACCTGTGACATCCAGCTTGTAAGGCTGGCGCTCTCCCAGCTGAGCTATTCGCCCTGATTTATGGCGGGGTTGACGGGGCTCGAACCCGCGACTTCCAGCGTGACAGGCTGGCACTCTAACCAACTGAGCTACAACCCCAACTAATGAAGATTACTTCTTCTTCTTTGGTGGAACTACATTTACAGCTTCTTTCAAGGTCTTGCCAGGTTTGAACTTCGGAACAGTGGCAGCAGGAATATCGATCTTCTTGCCGGTCTGTGGGTTCTGGCCTTTACGTGCAGCACGCTTGGATGTGGAAAAAGTTCCAAATCCAACCAAGCTGAGTTTGTCACCACTCTTCAGTGCTGACGTGACACTGGCAATAAATGCGGCAACAGCTTTTTCTGCATCCACTTTTTTCAGGCCGGCTTGTTCTGCTACTGAGCTGATCAATTCTGCTTTTGTCACGTTACACCTCCGAGATTTTTTTGATTATGATAACAAGGCGACACAGTGTTTATCAGGTTTTCGTAAAAAGTGTCAAGCATAATTTATTGCAAAGCTACAGTTTTTGCGGCGTGACGCATATTTTGTCAAAATAAATCAATTTAACAACAAAAAAACAGTTATGTAACGTGCTGTATAAACAGAAAATACAATTATGCTGCGTCTTTTAGTTCCTGTTCATAGACTACAAGAGGTTTTTCTTTGTGATAAATTACATCTTCATTTATGACAACTTCTTGAACATTAGGTTGAGAAGGAACGTCGTACATAATATCGAGCATCGAGTTTTCAAGGATGGCTCTTAGACCGCGAGCACCGGTGTTACGTTTAAGGGCTTCTTTGGCGACTGCAATCAACGAACCGTCGGTGAAGCGCAAACGCACGTTTTCAAGTTCAAAAAGCTTCTGATACTGTTTTACCAAGGAATTCTTGGGTTCCTTTAAAATCTGCACCATCGCTTCTTCATCGAGTTCAGTCAGGGTTGCCAGCATCGGCAAACGGCCGATAAACTCGGGAATATAGCCATATTTTAACAAGTCTTCAGGAGTCAGATTGTTCAGCAGTTCACCAAGTTTTTTTTCCTCACGTTTTTTAACGTCTGCTCCAAAACCGAGCGTCTTTTTACCGATTCTCTGTTGGATAACAGTTTCAAGTCCAGCAAAGGCTCCGCCGCAAATGAATAAAATGTTGGTTGTATCAACCTTCATAAACTCCTGTTGTGGGTGTTTACGTCCACCTTTAGGCGGGATGCTGGCTACAGTGCCTTCAATGATCTTCAGGAGTGCCTGCTGAACACCTTCGCCGGAAACGTCACGAGTAATGGAGGGTGAATCGGTCTTGCGGGCGATCTTGTCGATCTCATCGATATAGACGATCCCTTTCTGGGCTCGTTCAACATCATAGTCAGCTGCCTGTAGCAGACTTAAAATGATATTCTCAACATCCTCACCAACATAACCTGCTTCAGTAAGGTTTGTTGCATCAGCCATGGCGAAGGGAACCTTGAGAATCCGTGCAAGAGTCTGGGCGAGTAAAGTTTTGCCGGAACCGGTAGGACCGAGCAGAAGGATGTTACTCTTTTGCATCTCAACGTCATTAGGCTTGAGCCCGGAATCTATGCGTTTGTAATGGTTGTAAACTGCTACGGAAAGCACTTTCTTGGCTCTTTCCTGGCCAATTACATACTCATCGAGTATTTCCTTGATTTCGCGTGGCTTAGGTAGTTTCTTCAGGTCCGGACCAAGTGTCTCCTCCATCTTCATCTCTTCGGCAATAATGTCGTTGCAGAGTTCGATGCATTCGTCGCAGATGTAAACTGCGGGCCCGGCGATAAGTTTTTTTACGTCTTCCTGGCTCTTGCCGCAGAAAGAGCATGTCAAGTGTTCCTGAGGGGTATCCCGTCGACTCATGGAGTAACTCCTGTTGCAGGCATTCTGGTAAAGATGCCGTCTATCAGACCGTATTCCTTGGCATCCTCGGCTGACATGAAAAAGTCTCGATCAGTATCGGACTCAACCTTTTCTTTACTTTGGCCTGACAGATTAGAAAGAATATCGTTAAGCTCATCCTTCATGCGCAGAATTTCTTTTGCGTGAATGCTGATATCAGTTGCCTGTCCTTGGAAGCCACCCAGAGGTTGGTGAATCATGATTCTGGAATGTTCAAGGCTGAAGCGTTTTCCTTTTTCACCAGCAGTCAGCAGGATTGCGCCCATTGAAGCCGCCTGGCCGACACATATTGTTGAGACTGGAGCTTTAATATAACGCATTGTGTCATAAATAGCCATACCTGCTGTAACTACCCCACCAGGAGAGTTGATGTAAAGGTGGATATCCTTGTCTGGATCTTCTGCTTCTAGAAACAGAAGCTGGGCTATGATCAGATTTGCCACATTGTCATCAATGCCGCCACCAAGAAAAATTATTCTTTCTTTAAGCAGGCGGGAATATATATCAAAGGCACGTTCGCCACGTCCACTTTGTTCAACAACCATCGGGATGTACATGTTTGAGTTCTCCTCAGGCTGCTTTCAGTTCTGCTTCATCAACTTCAGTAACAACGGCTTTCTCGATCAGCATTGAAATAGCCTTGTCTTCTTTTATTTCAGAGATGATTGAGTTTTTTGCATTATGATTGGCTGAATAGTATTCCTTGATACGATTAAGCATGTCTGGATTGTCTGCCGCAATCTTTTCGTAGCGTTCATTAAGATCATCATCTGAAACAGTGATGTTTTCTTTTTCTACAAGCGACATAAGCAGTAAGCCACCTCTGACCTTGTCCGATGCGTCGTCATGGAAACGCACTCGGAACCCGGCGTCGTCAAGACCCATCATGTCCATAGACATTTGCTGGCTCTTAAGACGGTTCTTAAGATTGTCAAGCATGTAATCGAGCTGTCTTTTTACCATTGATTCGGGAACATCCAGAGGATTCTTTTCTATCAGGGCTTTGATAACACGTTCTTTAAGCTCATTCTCGATACGCTCGGTTTCGTGTTTCTCATGATATTCAACCATCTTTGCTCGCAGATCGGCAATAGTGTCGTATTCGCCGAACTGCTGTGCGAACTCATCGTCAAGTTCCGGCAATTCCTTGCGTTTGATTTCCTTGATGGTTACCTTGAAAAGCCCCTGTTTTCCGGCAGCCTCTGAATTGCGATACCCTTCCGGCAGAGTAATGCTGAATTCCTTGGTTTCACCGGCCTTCATGCCGACCAGCTGCTCTTCAAATCCCGAAATCAGGCGGTTAGAGCCGACTTCAACCACGGCATCATCGGCAATAGAGCTTTCTTCAGGTAATCCATCAACCGAAAAGGAGTAGTCTACTGTGACTGAATGACCGTTTTCGATTGAACAAGCTTCTTCAACCGGAATCAGCTGTGCCATGTTTTCTTGCATGCGGGCCAGTTCGCCAACAATGCTTTCGGGCTTGGCTACATATTTTTCCTTCTTTACTTCAAGTCCTTCGTAGCCCTGCAGCAGGATCTGGGGCATAACTTCAACAAGAGCGCTGTACTTGAACGGCACTCCCTGCTCAAGAATATCGCTTTCAATTGTTGGAGAGTCTACCGGCTCAATCTTGTGATCATTGAGCGCCTTGTAAAGGGTCTGCTCGTATAGGCGGCGCATGACGTCATCACGCATTGCATCGCTGTAAGTACGCTTAATCATGTTCATCGGTGCTTTGCCTGGACGGAATCCCTGGATTTTAGCTTTTTTCTGGATTACGGAATAGGCCTTCTCTATTTCTTCGTTTACCCGTTCAGCCGGGATTTCAATATTGATTTTCTTTTGGACCGGGCTGAGCTCTTCAACGTTTACCTGCATGGTGGTTGTCCTCTTCTGGTATGAAATGTAATGTTTGTTGTCTGGAGATTAAAGGAACAAACATCTGGAAATAGTGTGGTGCGAGAGAGGAGACTTGAACTCCTATACCTTTCGGTGCCAGATCCTAAGTCTGGTGCGTCTGCCAATTCCGCCACTCTCGCATGCGTCTTGAGCCATGAATCGATTGTTCATGGTCGGTACTAAGTAAATCGGATTTAAGAAAATAGGGTATTATCTTCAATAGGTCAAGTTATTATTGAAAAAAAACGATGTAAACCGATTTTCATCCACCAGCCAGCTTTACCTTATAGCCGCGTGCCTGCAATTCAAACAGCAATGTGTCACGATGATCACCCTGTATTTCGATGATTCCATCCTTGACCGTGCCGCCGCAACCGCATTTTTTTTTGAGTGCGCCGGCCAGTTCCTTGTTCTTTGCTCCATCAAGCGGCAATCCGCTTATGACAATTACGGTTCCGCCGCAACGCCCCTTGACCTCGCGCCGCAGACGAACGATTCCGTCTTTAGTCGGGGAAGCCGCTTTACTGAATGTTTTACCAGTTTTTATTCTCCCTGAATCACTGGAGTATACCAAGGTACTGTTGCTGTTTGATTTCATTTGCCCCAGTCCCTCGAATAGCGGAAATCACGGTCGATGGTGCGATTAGAAACTTTGGCAATAACTGGCAGTCGTCTTTTGAAGTGTGAATTCTGGATTTTCAAATAAATATTGTCGATAAACTCGATATCAAAGCCGGCTGCAACCAACTCTTCTTTGGTCATACGCAGATCCACCATCATATAAAGTAGCTCATCGACATGACGGTAGGAAAAACCAAGCTCTTCTTCATCGGTCTGTCCTGCCCACAGATCTGCGGATGGTTTCTTGTCAATGACTGCACGCGGAACACTCATCTCTTCGGATAACTGCCAGACCTGGGATTTGTAGAGGTCGCCGATCGGGTTGAGCGCGCTGGACATGTCACCGTAGAGCGTGCCGTAACCCAGCAGCAGTTCGGTTTTGTTGCTGGTGCCGAGCACCAGTGCCCGCAAAAGGGCCGAATGATCAAAAAGGATTGTCATTCGCTCACGTGCCATCTTGTTTCCGCGCCGCATATTGTCTGCATCGGGGAACATGTCGAAGTAGGAGTCGACCATCGGTGTTATCGGCACCACCGAAAATTTGACTCCACAGGCTTCCGCCACTAATCTGGCATGAGCTTCACTTTCAGGGTTGCTGGTCTTGTAAGGCATGCAGATAGCATGCACGTTTTCGGGGCCTAGCGCCTCGGCGGCAATGAAGACCACCAGCGCCGAATCGATGCCGCCTGACAGGCCCAGTACGGCCTTTTTGACACCAACCTTATGCACCTCGTCACGTACGAAACCAACCAGTATCTGCCGCAATAGGACGGTATTGACCGCCAATCCGCTCATCATTGCCCCCTTTTCAGTTCGATGCGCCTGAGTTCCTGCATTGTAATAAACAGGTTTTCGTCCCGTAGCATGGGGGAAAAAATGCGTTCCCGACGCAGAGAGCCTTCGTCAATCTTCGCGGTTACAAAATCCTCCTCCAGAATCCTGCCTCGAACTACCGATTCGCCGGAGGGAGAGATGTATTCGGAACCGCCCCAAAAATTGACGCCGTCCTCATAACCGATACGGTTGCAGTACAGAACTCGACAATTCAGGAACATGGCGGTTGTGGATGCCAATTGCTGCCAGGCTTCCGCGGAAGCGAGCGAGTCACAATCTATACCACGACCTGGGCTGCTGGAAAGGCAGAGCAGTGTGGTTGCGCCGTCCATCGCAAGAATGTATGAGGCGGAAAGATGCCACATGTCCTCGCAGATCAGCATTCCCATGCGACCGAACTTTGTATCAAAGGCGCGGAAGCGTTCGCCGCGGGCCATGTAGCGTTGTTCGTCAAAAAGACCGTAGGTCGGGAGATAAACCTTGCGGTGTAGATGACTTATTACACCATTCTCAAGATAAATCGCAGAGTTGAAGAAGCTATAGTCATCAGTTACTTCAACAAAACCGATTGCAATAGAAATGTTCCGGGATAATTCTATCAGGCGTGTGATTTCCGGTGAGTCCAGTCTCAGGGCTACCTCAGGTACCAGATCTTTCAGGAAATAACCTGTGATGGCCAACTCGGGAAAGAGCACCAGGTCGGCACCGGCCTCTCTGGCTTTTTCTATGCGCTCTTCGATAAGCACCAGATTGTCTTTTATACAGCCCAGCTTGGGTTTGATCTGGGCCAGCACAGCGGTGAAGTTCATAAAATCTCCTTAATCCGCATAAACAGGATAAGTGCGTTGACGAATTTATTTACTGCCGGAAAATCACAAAAAATAAATTTTGACTTACTAATAAGCCAGGTCGAAAGCATTCTGAATGTGTTCTATCTGATGTGGTTTGGCAGTATGCAACAGAATCGCCAGTACGTCAAACTGCGCATTGCTGTCGTGCAGACCCTTTATTGAAAGCCATGTCAGGGCCGCTTTTGATATCTGGCGCTGCTTGAAGGGCGTCACTGCCAGTTGCGGAACACCATAGTTAAGGCTGCGTCGGGCTTTTACCTCGATGAAAACCAGCTGTTTATTGCCTGGAGTCCGCGCAATAATATCAACTTCGCCACCTTTGCAGCGGAAGTTGCGCTCCAAAATATGGTACCCGCGTGAGATCAGGAAATTCGCAGCAACCTCTTCACCCAATGCGCCGGTTCCACGGTTGCCGGTGAGAGTCGTTACGGGTGGTGTTTCAGATCTGAACTTACTGAAAATGCTCATGGTTGCTTTTCCAGGAAACCGGGATCGTCAAAACATCCCTCTCTATTCAATCCTCTTATGCGGTAGTACTTGTCCAGTTCTTGTTCAAACCGCTGGCGGTCGACCGGGTTTATCTCAATTCCGTCACCGCTTGAGCCGGCCTCGCTGAAGAATCGTTCAGGAAGCAGGTCATCTGCCCGTGAAAAGCCGTTGGCGCAATTGTAATAACGTTCCGTAAGGCAGATTCTACGCCCGATTTCCTTCAGGCGTTGCGGCGAGTACTCGATGCCGGTGGCAGCAGTCAGCA
>JBBQCH010000171.1:0-7121 GCA_038318485.1 Geobacterales bacterium | reverse complement strand
ACAAGCCGAAACTACGAACGAAACAGTTGTAGAAACATTGAATGTGTTGGTTCCGTCACCGCCGGTACCTACAACATCCAGGATTGTTTCCCGGTCAATGTTTATGTCGTCGCGGTCCATGTCCAGCACGCCCCGCCCAACACGGATAGGAGTGGCCCGTTCGCGCATTACCCGTGCGGCGCCGGTGATTTCTTCGACGGTTTCGCCCTTCATACGCAGAGCAGTGATAAAAGATCCAATCTGGGCTGGTGTACATTCACCTGACATGATCTGGTTCATGACTTCGATCATTTCAGATTCGGTCAGATTCTCTGATTCAACAATTTTTGAAATCGCACGTTTAATCACAATAAATCCTCACTTTCATGGATTCAGGTAAAAAAATGGGGATGCGTGAACATCCCCATCTGCAAGTGTCTATGTGTAATACTGTTTTCTAATGGCCTTCCTTGATTTTGCGGATGGCCTCTATGATGAGTACTTCGGCCAGGTCTGGAACAACTTCCCAAATAATTCTTTCGATCATTTCTTTTGAAGCTGCAGAAATTGCAGCTTTAAGTTGATCTTCAGTCAGCGTTATTGTAGCGGGGGGAACAGCGGAAACCTCGGCTGCAGCGGCTGTATCGATAGCTGTGAATTCAGGTGCTGACGGCTGAACCGGCTCTTTAAATTCAGTAGTACGAGCGGTTGAAACAGTCGGTGGCGGAACATCAAAAGATGGGAAAAGTGACTCCACAGTACCGAATGCAGGCGTTGCAGCGTCGATTGATGGTGCTGTAGAAACGGGTGCGTTAAATGTGTTTGCTTGCAGCGGTTCATTATCTTCAAACGCAATATCACCAAAGGCAAAATCAGGGGCCGGGGAGGGCGGCTCATTTAAAGCCGGGGTAGAAATATCTGCGGCTGTTTCTTCAAATTCAAAGGTATGTTCCTCTACCGGTATCCATTGAGAACCGGTATTCTGTGGCGATGAGCTTTCGACAACAGCAGGCGGCACAAGGTGGGACTCTGGTTCTTCACTTACTTTTGCAAAAACATCCGGTTCGGCAGCAAATTCAAATGGTGCGTCTGCCTGAACTGAAGTATGTGGAGTTGGTTCAATTGACTGGGTAACAGGTGATTCCGTCTCTGTAGTGAATGCTCCCCAAATGTCGGATGCATCAAAGGTTTGTGGTTGAGGAGCGATTGGAACAGCAATTGGTTCTTCGGATTCGGTAGTAATGAAAGGAGAGGCTGGAATAGTCGGGGCAACTTGGGCTACAGAAGCATGCGCTGCAGCAACAGCATGTTCACGGGACGCCCCCAGTTCGGCCAGTTCCCTTACTTTGTTCACTATTTGCTGCGATTCGAATGGTTTTGCCAAAAAGTCGTCCGCCCCGCATCTTTTGGCCTTTTCCTCATCAAATGGTTCAAAAGAACCGGTTAAAATCAGGATTGGTTTGTTTGCCAAGGAGGGGGTGGCTCGGACCGCTTCAGAAACTTCGTACCCGGTCATTCCAGGCATGAGTGCATCTATCAGCAATACGTCAGGGCATATCTCGCGAGCTTTCTCGATAGCAGTCCTGCCGTTATCGACAACCGTCAGGGAGTACTCTTCGCCCCCGAAAATAATACCGATAACCTTCTGTATAGTGATGCTGTCATCTGCAACCAGCAGTTTAATGCTCATCGATCTCTCCCTTGCTGAGTGGATACGGAAGGATTTTCATGCCAAAAATAACTAGCACAGGAGTGGTAACCTGTCAAGTTATTAGCGGTTTAGGGCTTTTTTGTGTCTTGGTATATCTGCTCAATGATTTTAGGATGGGAAAATATTGAAACTGCCAAAGTGGATATATCACTTCTAAGTCTATTGAATTGTCGCACATCACTATAATTCAGCCGAACTGTCAGTATGATTACGTACAAATCCTGTTCCGGATCGATCCAGATTGAAGAACCGCTATATCCAGTGTGTCCAAATGAAAATTCAGAAAAGTGGTTGCCCCTGGGTGATGAATAAGGAGAGTTGATATCCCAACCCAGGCCTCTGATAATTCGCCCGTTATTGTAAAAGTATGGAGACGTCATCTGTGCCACAACCCGTTCACGGAATAACCGTGTTTCATTGTGTTTCCCATGGGCTAGAATCATGGCGGCAAATCGGGACAAGTCATCGGCATTACTGAATAATCCTGCATGACCAGCTACTCCTCCAAGCCTTTGAGCGTTTTTGTCCTGAACTGTTCCTGCCAACAAAATGTTATTGTTCCCAGAGGTCGGAGCAATCTGCGCGGATATATCGAATTGAGGGAGAAACATGGTGTCAGCCATGCCGATCGGCGCAAAAATATTATTGGTACAATATTTGTCCAGAGAAATGCCGGTCACACGGTGAACCATTTCCCCTAGAAGTATGAAGTTTATATCCGCGTAGCGAAAACTACTTCCTGGTATTTTTCCGTTGTTTTGAGCAGCAATCATTTTAAGAGTGTTTTTGATCGGTTCGTCACTTGGGATTTCCATGTCATCAATCCCGGAAGTGTGAGTCAGAAGATTTAGGATAGTAATTTCTTCGCGACCGGAGCCTTCCAGTTCCGGAAACCAGCGCGTCAGTGGGTCCAACAGATTGATCTGACCGTTTTCGAGGAGTTTCATAACCGCCGGGGTTGTTGCAATGACTTTGGTCAGGGAGGCTATGTCGAACAGGGTGCGTTCGGTCAGTGGTGGGGCGTCAAGGTTGTGGGAAAGCGTACCGCGTGTTGCGCTGTAGAGTTGGCCATTATGGTCGCCGACGACCACGACTGCGCCGTAAATCAGTCCTCTTCGGATGGCATTGTCCAGCATGAAGTCAATCGATAAGGCCCTTCCGGCATCCATCAATTCGTCCGAAGCATGAAGAACTGTGACTTGTGATATAAATGTGAAAAGTGTCAAAATAATAAGGTTTAAACGCAAACTATATAACCCCGGTATGCGATAAAAAAGCCCCCTGGTTTGGAGGCTTTAGTTTTGGTATCTATTCAGTAACTAAATCAGGTGCGATAATCGGCGTTGATACTGACATATTCATGCGACATATCTGATGTATATACGGTTGCGGCACCGCTTCCGATTCCAAGATCAACCTTGACAGTAAATTCAGCATTCTTCAATATTTCCGTGCCGCGGGCTTCTGCATCTCCACCAGCAAAAATGCCGTTCTGAGCCATGCAGACATCGTCAAAAAGGAGTGAAAGTCGTGACTGGTCAACATCTGCGCCAGAGTATCCTACTGCTGCAAAAATACGTCCCCAGTTGGCATCCTGGCCAAAAAATGCGGTTTTGACCAGACTGGAATTGGCGATGGACATGGCAACCAGTTTGGCGTCGCAATCTGTGGTCGCCCCAGTGACCCGAATCTCAACGAATTTTGTGGCGCCTTCGCCGTCCTTGACGATCTGCTTGGCAAGTGAGAGCAGCACGTCATGCAACAGATATTCAAAGGCATCTCCCTCAGGTGTGGAGTCATTAATGGTTGGATTAGCAGCCATGCCGTTGGCCAAAATCAGGCATGTATCATTGGTGGACATGTCACCGTCAACGGTAATTGCGTTAAAAGACGTATCTACTGTACGGCGGAAGCTCTGTTGCAAGAAGGTCGGATTGACGTTGGCGTCGGTGATGATGAAGGAAAGCATGGTGGCCATGTTTGGCATAATCATGCCAGCTCCTTTAGCTATCCCTGCTACAGTGTAGCTGACACCACCTGCTTCCGCTCCTCTCGCTTCCATTTTTGGAAATGTGTCGGTAGTCATGATCGCCTGGGCGATATCATCCAGGGTGCCGCAGGACAAACCATCAATCAAAGCTGGAATCGCCGCATTTATACGGTCCACCGGCATCTGAACGCCGATTACTCCCGTAGATGAAACCTGTACAGCTTCATCGGAAATATTCAATCTTTCTGCCACCAGATGCGAAGTTTCACGGCCTACTATCATTCCCATTTCGCCGGTGCAGGCATTTGCGTTGCCGCTGTTTACAAGCAGGGCCCGGGCGGTCCCTGATTTAATTCTTTCTTCAGATATTAGTACCGGAGCTGCCTTGACCTTGTTGACCGTGAAGACGGCACAGGCAGTTGCCGGAACTTCAGAAAAAATCAATGCAAGATCTTTGCGACCCGGTTTTTTTATGGCTGCCTCAACGGCAGAGAACTGAAATCCTTTAATGTCCATATTGCCTCCAAGAAGTCGGTTGGAGAATAATAAAAATTCTACTGGTTCTTATTTTCCGCAGCATTTTTTGTACTTTTTACCGCTTCCGCATGGGCATATGTCATTTCTACCGGCAGTCTTCTGGCTTTTTGCAGGTTCCTGAACTCGTTCATCGTCTCCAACCAGATTGAAAACCAGCTTTTTACTACGCTGTACTTCTTCAATCTCTTCAATCTCTTCACCACCATGTTCAAGCTGGACCCAGTAAATGCGCTCGACAACTTCTTCGCGGATTCTGATCATCAATTCCATGAAAAGGTTGTAGGCCTCTTTTTTGTATTCCTGCTTGGGGTCTTTCTGACCATAACCTCGCAGACCAATACCTTCCTTAAGATGATCAATGTTCAGCAGATGATCTTTCCAGTGGCTGTCAATGGCCTGCAGCATCATAACCTTTATCAGGTGATCAATCAACTCATCACCCATTTCCTCTACTTTAGCATCTAAGATAGCTTGAGCCTGCTCTTTAAGGGTTTCGCGGAAGCTGACCGGAGTCAGTCTGCCCAGAATATCGCCCGGCAAATCCAGCTGCAGATTGAAACACCTGTAAACAATTTCGCCGATTCCCTGCCAATCCCATTCATTGGCCGGAACCTTTTCGATGGCATAGGTTGCAACGATATCGTCGACGGTTTCCTCCAGCATTTCAAGGAAGCTTTCTCTGATTTCCTGACCGGCCAGGATTTCACGACGCTGAGAGTAAATAACCTCTCGCTGTTTGTTCATGACGTCATCATATTCAATCAAGTGCTTACGGATATCAAAGTTATGCGCCTCTACTTTTTTCTGGGCGTTTTCGATGGATCTGCTGATCATGGAGTGTGTTATCGCTTCACCCTCTTCTATCTTTAGCAGATCCATGATTTTGGAAACTCGCTCGGACCCGAAAATTCGCAGCAGGTCGTCTTCGAGTGACAGATAAAACTTAGATGAACCTGGATCACCCTGACGTCCGGAACGGCCGCGCAACTGGTTGTCAATGCGGCGTGACTCGTGACGTTCGGTACCGAGAATATGCAGACCACCAAGTTTGGATACTTCATCATGTTCTGCAGCACATTCTACTTTGTATTGTTGAATGATTGCTTGGTATTGTTCTTCACTTGCTTCGGGATTGGCTCTTAACCATTGTTTGGCCATGGCTTCTGGATTTCCGCCAAGTACAATATCGGTTCCGCGGCCAGCCATGTTGGTGGCAATCATGATGGCATTCTTGCGCCCCGCCTGGGAAACAATTTCGGCTTCACGCTCATGTTGCTTGGCATTAAGAACTTGGTGAGGGATTTCCTGCTGCTTCAGCATTTCTGAGAGAACTTCTGATTTCTCAATCGAAATTGTGCCTACCAGGCATGGTTGTCCAGCGGCGTAATGTTCTTTGATGTCCTCAATTACAGCTTTGAATTTCTCTTTCTCTGTTTTGTAAATTACATCGGGAAAGTCTGGACGAAGGAGTGGACGATTGGTCGGTATGACAATTACATCAAGCTTGTAAATTTTGTGAAACTCTTCAGCTTCAGTATCAGCGGTTCCAGTCATGCCTGACAATTTATTGTACATGCGGAAATAGTTCTGGAAGGTAATGGTTGCCAGAGTCTGATTCTCGTTTTCAATCTTGACCCCTTCCTTGGCTTCTATGGCCTGATGCAGACCGTCAGACCAGCGGCGTCCGGGCATTAGGCGACCGGTAAACTCGTCAACGATCATGACTTCGCCGTCTTTTACAACATAATCAACGTCACACTTGTACATTGAGTGGGCTCGCAGAGCCTGGTTGACGTGGTGAAGAATCTCGATGTTGCGCGGATCATACAGGTTGTCGACCTTGAGCAGTTTTTCCACTTTCAGGACGCCCTGCTCGGTCAGGGTTGAACTCTTCGCCTTTTCATCGATCGTAAAATCACCACTGTACTGTTTGCGTTTGCCGGAAAGGGTGTTTGCTTCAACGTCAATAGCTTCACCCTTTTCAAGTTTGGGGATAATGTTGTTGATGACATAGTATTTGTCGGTTGAATCTTCAGTAGGACCAGAAATGATCAATGGTGTTCTGGCTTCGTCGATCAGGATCGAGTCGACCTCATCCACAATGGCATAATTGAAGCCGCGCTGGACATAATCATCCAAATCAAACTTCATATTGTCACGGAGATAGTCGAAGCCGAATTCGTTGTTTGTTCCATAGGTGATGTCGGCAGCATAGTTGATGCGGCGTTGGTCATCTTCAACACCATGAACTATAACGCCAACTTCCAATCCAAGAAAACCGTACAGTTTGCCCATCCACTCGGAGTCACGTTTTGCCAGGTAATCGTTGACAGTTACAACATGGACCCCTTTGCAAGAGATTGCATTAAGATAGGCCGGCAGCGTAGCAACAAGGGTTTTGCCCTCTCCGGTTTTCATTTCGGCTATCTTGCCGGAGTGCAGAACCATTCCGCCGATCAATTGCACGTCAAAATGTCGCATCCCCAGGACGCGTTTTCCTGCTTCACGGCAGACGGCAAAAGCTTCCGGAAGCAGTAAATCAAGTGATTCACCTTTGGCGTGGCGTTCCTTGAATTCAAAGGTCATGGCTTTAAGCTGATCATCGGAAAGCCTGGAAACAGAAGGCTCCAGGCCGTTTATTTTTTCAACTATCGGCCACATTTTTTTTAGCTCACGCTCGTTTTTGCTGCCGATGAATCTTTTGATAAGGGAACTGATCATTCGGTTATCTCCCACAGGTTAGATGGTCGTAAAATAGCTTCATAGAATATCATGGATTGGGTGTATTCTCAATAGAAAATGACTTGTCTAGTGTGCCTGTTCCCGTTGTCTATGCTCATTCCGGGTCAGCAAAAATTGTCGTTATAAAAAATTGTAAACAGTATATTTTTTTTGCATACAAAC
>JBBQCH010000170.1:0-7256 GCA_038318485.1 Geobacterales bacterium | reverse complement strand
CGGCCGTCCTGCAACAGCCTTTGGACCGATGGCTCGTAACAACTGCAACAAGTGCCACGCAAAAGACTAATTACCTGAATAATGTTACATCTGAAATAACATGAAGCAAGCTGGCCGGGGAGAAATCCCCGGCCTTTTTTTGTGCTCATCTAGCAGATCAAATTGAGATGTGATATGTATAGGGCTAGTGTCAAGCATGTCTGACAAAACTGGGGTACTCATGACCTTCAACAAGCGTTCCATCTATTTCTTCATTTTTACTCTATCCGGTTTTTCAGGGTTGATCTATGAATCAATTTGGACCCACTACCTCAAGCTGTTCCTGGGGCATGCCGCCTATGCCCAGACGCTGGTGCTCGCCATCTTCATGGGAGGGATGGCGATCGGGTCGTGGATCTGCAGCAGCTACTCCGGTCGCTGGAAGAATCTGCTGCTCGGCTACGCGATTACCGAAGGAATCATCGGGCTCTGCGCGCTGCTGTTCCATACAGCGTTCACCCATACCATTGAACTTTCCTATGTTTCCATCCTACCCTGGCTGGGCAACCCTACTGCCGTTACCGCTTTCAAATGGACCATCTCGTCTTTGATGATCCTGCCCCAGTCAATTCTGCTCGGCATGACCTTTCCGCTGATGAGTTCCGGCATTCTGCGCTTGTTTCCCGACAAGCCGGGCAAAACTGTTGCCCTGCTCTATTTCTCCAACAGCATCGGTGCGGCGATCGGCGTTCTGACTAGTGGATTCATACTGATCAGTCTGGTCGGCCTCCCGTGGACCATGGGCATCGCCGGCCTTATCAATATCGCGCTGGCCCTGGTTGTCTGGAACCTGATCAAAACGTCACCACCAATCGCAGAAAGCTTCAATGCCCTGCCCCGGCAAACGGATTCGACCTTACAGAACCCCACCTGGTACCGCTTGTTTCTGCTGGCCTCACTGGTAACCGGCACGGCCTCGTTCATCTATGAAATCGGCTGGATCAGGATGCTCAGCCTTGTGCTTGGCGCATCGACCCATGCCTTTGAGCTTATGCTGAGCGCCTTCATACTCGGACTTGCCTTTGGCGGGCTCTG
The DNA here is from genome assembly GCA_038318485.1 of Geobacterales bacterium. Taxonomy (GTDB): domain Bacteria; phylum Desulfobacterota; class Desulfuromonadia; order Geobacterales; family Pseudopelobacteraceae; genus JACRCG01. The sequence goes on along the minus strand of JBBQCH010000170.1, from coordinate 6,182 downwards.
GATTCAACGGCGGATTGACCAGGTCGCCAACCCGGTTCGCTACCTCGCACAGGTACAGCTCTTCATGGGCCTGCTGGCACTTTCGACGCTGCTGCTCTACGGCAACACCTTCGAAGTCATGCAGTGGATCGTCAAAACCCTGCCCAAAACCGATGGCGGTTATGCGCTCTTCAATCTCTCCAGCAGCGCCATCGCCATGGGGATCATGCTGCCGACCACCTTCTGCGCCGGTATGACCCTACCGCTGATCACCTTCATCCTGATACGGGAAGGGCATGGCGAACGGAGCATCGGCGCCGTCTATGCGGCCAATACGGTCGGTGCGATCATCGGCGTCTTCTTTGCCATCCATCTGGGGATGCCGATACTTGGGCTCAAAGGGCTAATTACCTTCGGCGCCTCACTGGATATCGCCCTGGGTCTGGCGCTGTTATGGGGATCGGCACAGGCTTCCGTCAGCAAACGGTTGCCGGTTATGGTTACCATGGCCTGCCTGTGTGCAATCGCAGGAACAATCCTGTTTGTACGCCTGGACCTGTTCAAGATGGGGTCAGGGGTCTATCGGCAAGGGGAGTTGACAGCTCCCGGGCAGTGGGAGCTTCTCTACAGCAAAGATGGCAAGACTGCCACGGTCAGCAACTTTCTGGCCAAAAACGGCATGTTGTCGATCAGAACAAACGGTAAACCGGATGCATCCGTCATGATGAACCCCGGCGCGGAACCTTTAAGTGACGAACTCACCATGATGCTGCTGGGGGTGATCCCGATGACACTCCATCCCCAGGCCACCACTGCCGCATCCATTGGTCTGGGGTCCGGCATGACCTCACATACGCTATTGTGCAATCCCAAAATACAACACCTAGATACAATCGAAATCGAGAAGGGGATGATCGAGGCGGCAAACTTCTTCAGGCCGCGCGTCGAACTGGTGTATAGTGACCCGCGCAGCAGAATCCGCAATGAAGACGCCAAAACCTTTTTCTCTACCTATAACAAAAAATACGATCTGATTGTTTCCGAACCGTCCAACCCCTGGGTAAGCGGCGTGGCAGGTCTCTTTTCCGAAGAGTTCTATCGCCTGATTAAGCATCACATGAACGAAGACGGCCTGTTCGTCCAGTGGGTGCAGCTTTACGAGATCAACGTCGAGTTGGTGGTTTCGGTGCTCAAGGCGGTCTCGGCCAACTTTTCCGACTATGCGGTGTACGCCGCCCACAGGGGCGACATGATGATCATCGCCCGAAAGAACGGCCTGCTGCCGGAACCAGATTATTCGGTATTGAAAGTTCCGGCTCTGGCCGCAGATCTGCACCGCATTAATGTTGACAACGGCCAGGATATCGCCATCCGCAAAATCGGATCAAAAAAATTCCTGGCGAATTTTATCGCATCATATCCGATCCGTGCAAATTCGGATTATTATCCGGTTCTTGATCAGAATGCGGCCCGCAGCCGTTATTTAGTTGACTCGGCTCACGTACTGACCAATTTTACACACTTTCCGGTTCCGGCATGTGAAATGCTCGACCGGTCAATGCAACAGCGGGAGCGAACGAATATTTCACCTAACCGCTACTATGAAAAAACACAGGAATCCTTTGCCGCCATGGAGTTGCGCGACTATTTTCAATCAGGCGAATTCAACGCTTCCTATAGCCCGACCGACCTGAAGCAGAAGGCTCAGCTTCTGAAGCAATTCTGCGCAGGCAAAACCACTCTCAACCAGGGAGAACGTTTAGGCATCGTTTTCAACCTGGCGGTCTCCATGACCCCATACCTTGTACCTTCGGAATTGGATTCGTTTTGGAAAACGCTCGAATCAGGGGGATGTGCAACTCAGATAACACCGCAGGAGCGGCAATGGTACAACCTTTTCAAGGCAGTCGGAAACAGGGATGCCTCACGCATGCTCGATGGGGCGCGGACGTTGCTGGCCGGCGGTGGCGACATCTCGCCGATCGCACGGAAATATCTCTTGGCAGCAGGGATGACAGGTGCTCTGGCACAGGGAAACAAGGCGGATGCAAACCAGCTTTGGACCAGAAACAGAAGAGCTGTTACCTCTGGTGATGCCGATCTGCTGTTCCGTCTGCTGGCGGCCGAGGCTGCAGGGCCACAAAATTGAAATACCAAAAAGGCAAAAGACAAAAGGCTCTCTAGTCTTTCACATCAAATTGTGCTATGTGCATGTTCATAGGCAGCCCAAACTCGTAAGCCAAGGGCTAAGTCAGTCCATGTATGCTTAACGAGTCATTTCTGGCGTAAGATTTTATGTACCTTTGATGCCGAAAATATCAACCAGAAAGGGTTATTCATTATGCAGGCTACTGTCGAAGAGATTAGCGGCTTTAAGAAGAAGGTAACTATCACGATTCCGTCAGAGCGTGTTGACTCGGAGATCGAGAAATACTTTGCCGATGCTCAGAAAAGCGCCAGGTTGCAGGGTTTCCGTATTGGCAAGGCTCCCATGCAGCTGGTCAGGCACACTTTCAAAGGCTCAATGCAAGAAGAGGTCAAACTCCGACTTCACCAGCAGACTTTTTCAAAGGCTTTGGAGGAACAAAATATTGAACTGATAGATTCACCAACTATTGAGAGCGATATCCCTGAGCAGGGAAACCCGTTCACATATAGCGCAGTGGTGGATGTTATGCCGGAGATACAGTTGAAGGCATATATCGGCCTTGCTGCAACGAAAGAAACATATCTATTCAAGCCTGAAAACATCGAGGCTGAACTGAAGCAAATGCAGGCTAACCTGGCTCAACTGATACCTCTTGACGCGGATGCAGTAGTTGAAAAAGGGCATAACGTAACGGTCGACTTTACATATATCGGTTGAGGATGAAGATCTTGTAAAGAGCTATGGGCAGATTGCCGACAACAGTTCTGACACAATTGATCACGTCAGAGAATATTACGAGTCAAATTCTGAAGCAATGGATTTGCTGGTTGCCGATATTTTGGAAGACAAGTCTATTAATTATCTGTTTGAGCATGCTGTGATTGCTGATCCGTGCCAATTCTGACTATTATCCAGTTCTTGTCATTTTTCACGAGCATTCACCCACCTGATTTTCACACCCATTCACCCAGGCACGGCGTGCTGAATTGGTTCGTTAACGTATCATAGTTTGCTCCCGATGGTCCCCTTCTTTTTCCTGTAACTTTCTCCCTCGATTATCATCTGATGTGCATTATGTGCAATACGGTCCAGCGCCGAGTTTGCGAGGATTTGATCATCAAAGAGCCCTACCCATTCTGTCACTTCACGGTTGCTGGTGACAATAGTGGCTCCTCGTTGGTACCGCTCGCTGATTATTTCGTAAAAATCATTGGCCTGTTCCGGAGAAAGTCGAGCCAGTCCAAAGTCATCAATGACCAATAATGTCGGAGAAATCAGTTTGAGCAATTCCTTCTCCAGAGAATTATCGGCACGTGCGGCATAGAGAACCTTGAACATTTTTGCGGCTTTGACCACAACAACACTCTTGTTACGGCGGCAGGCGGCATGAGCCATGGCATTGGCGAGGAAGGTTTTGCCGACACCAACCGGACCGGTAAAGATGATGTTTTCCTTGCGTTCAATCCAATCAAGACTAATGAGTCCTTTGAGCCGATCACGGTCCAGAGTTATTTTGGCATCCCAGTCGAAGCGTTCCAATACCTGGTCATTGTCCACTCTGGCTAACAGCAGGCGCCTGGTAAGCGCCCCCTGGTTCCTTTTTTCAACCTCATCAGAGAAGAGCATCTCTAAAAATTCCAGATGAGTAAGCTTGTTTCCCTTGGCGTATGCTGCCCGTTCAGGCAGGGTGGTCAGTAGCGAAGAGAGGCGTAGCGTCTTCAGAAGTTGTTTCAATTCCGACGTAGTTGTGTCCATGTTCATTCTCCTTGTGGCTGAAATAATCTGCAGGTCTGCAGAAGCGTGCTGCCAATGAAAGCTGGGTAACTGTTCCTGACTGTTTGGTCTGTATCTGCTGCTTATCCAATGCTTGCTTGATGATGCCCTCCACCCGACTGACATTCATGAGCCCAAATGCCGATGCCCGTTGACAGGCGATCTCAACTCGTGTTGCGCCGTATTTATCGGTGAGGCGGAGCAGCTTCTGCGCCTGACGGATGAAAGCCCAAGGGACGTCACCGCTTAACAGCGTGGCCATGAACTCACCCTGCTTCTCTCCGTTTTCGGCGGCTTTCCGTTTGTAGTACTCGACATCCCGCATGGCATAGGCGCTCTTGTCCTTCGGGTAGTCATCAAAGTCCGTGGAACGCTTGCCGGGCGCAACTTTCGGGTGGGTTCTGATCAGCTGGTTCTGGTAGTAGATCCGCACCAGGGCTGAATCTCCTCTGACATCAACTTCTTTACCGATGTATTGCGTCGGCAGTGAGTAACCTCCTTTCTTGAACATGATATGGTGGTCCCGATGGACTGTGCATAAGGCAAAGGCCGGGATGTCGAAACGCTCGTCGGACAGTGGCAGCAGTGCCATTTGCTCCTCTTGTTCGAAGACCAGTAGCGGTCGCTTCCGGGTGGTGCCGTGGATACGCACGCCGGCAATGGATCGGCACCACCGCTCTGCTTCCTGTTGAGCATGTTCACGATTCTTGAATTCCTCTCCCTTGAAAAAATTCTCGCGAACATACCTGACTTGGTTTTCCACGGTTCCTTTCCCTTCAGGATGCCGGACCACAGCAGAGTCGATGATAAAGTTCCTGTGCTGAGAGTAGTCTTGGAAAGTCCGATTAAAAACAGGTTCATACCGGTCAGCCTTGATTACAGCGGCTTTCATGTTGTCCAGGACGAGGCGTCTTGTAACGCCGCCAAAAAAGTTCCAGGCTTCCTCCATACCGGTGATCAAAGCATTCAGATCTTGCAGATGGGTCAGATAGACATACTGGTAGCGGCTCATGATCAGAGTGACCACCAGGGCATGAAGTACCCGGGCTCTGCCGACCACAGGATCAAACACCAAGCCCATTTTGCCGAAATCGACCTGAGCCACTTCGCCGGGAAGAGTGTCGGCCATCCGTACGGTAACCTTCTGTCCGCCAAAGCCAAACTCTTCACGAGCATAGCGATACAGGGCGCTATAGCTCACCGCCACCCCCATCCGTCCAAGCTTGATGTGTGCCTTGGTCAGGGTTAGCTTGTCATTCTCCAACCAGCCTGAGATCAGTTCGCGGTGAGGTAACAGTGGGGCACAAGCACCCGGCTCAGGGTTCTTCGCATCGCCTCCGTGAACAGAGCAGATTACCGCAGCAGCAATCTCTGCCAGCCGTTCGTCTGGTACGATCTCACTAAAGCCATGTACTGCAGCAAGCCGCAAATAGTTGCGAATCGTGTTTCGGTCAATCCCGGTGGAACGCGCTATCCGCCGAAAACTGTCTTTAGCTTTTGCCCTGCGTAGAATGTCGATAATATTTGTCACGCTGTACTCCTTGTGTCCCATGAAACCTCCGTTCAGATTTTGAAAGGAGGCATGGTACAGGTTGTAGTCAGCGCCGTGCCAAAGATTACCCGAGGTGGGTGAATGCTCTTGAAAATGGGGTGGGTGAATGCTCTTGAAAAATCAGGAGCTCAGGTGGGTGAATGGTTCTGAAAAATGACAGTTCTTGACCAGAATGCCGCCCGTACCCGCTTTTTAGGTGAAACCGCACAGAATTTTACCAACTTTTCGCACTTCCCGGTTCCAGCTCTGGAAATGCTTGACAAGCAGTCATCACGACAAGAACGCACAGCAATTACTCCCATCCAGTATTTTGAAAAGTCGCGAGAAGCTTTTATCGCAATGGGGCTTCGTGATTATTTCTCTACAGCTAACTTCACTTCTCAAACACTTCAGGCTGATCTTATTCAAAAGGCTCAAGCTTTGAAACAGTCCTGTGAAGGCAAATCAGATATGAGCCAAGAGCAGCGTTTAGGTATCGTTTTCAATCTGACGGTATACCAGTGTCTCCACAACTCAGAAGGCGTATGCGTTTCTGCAATAAAGCACGTTCCGTACCTCAAGCGAAATTGTGGCCGGAAATACGTGGTATCGCGTTTGTGTAATAGCTATATAACCGAATGCAAGTTTGATTTAAATGGTAACACGCTGATATTATTGGATTGTAAATATTGGCACGCTGTTTGTATATACATATGACAAACCGTGTGATCACGCAAAACCATTTAGATG
>JBBQCH010000169.1:0-7304 GCA_038318485.1 Geobacterales bacterium | reverse complement strand
CCTGTCCATGTTTTCAGGAGCGTACATCTCCGAGATCATCCGGGCCGGAATCGAAAGCGTGGGGGAATCCCAGCTTGATTCGGCCCGGGCGATTGGACTCAACCGCTGGCAAACCTACCGCTATGTCGTTTTTCCGCAGGTACTGCGTCGGCTGCTTCCGCCTCTGGCCGGCCAGTTTGCCTCGATCATCAAGGACTCATCGCTCCTTTCCATCATCGCCGTCAGTGAATTCACTCTCAACGCCCAGGAGGTCAATGCCTTTACTTATAGCACCCTGGAGAGTTATGTCCCGTTGGCGGTTGGTTACCTGCTGCTGACTCTGCCGATCTCTCTTGCAAGCAGGGCCCTGGAGCGGAGGCACCAGTATGCGTCTTGATCTGACAGGTCTGGAAAAATGGTTCGGGGATCAGGCGGCTCTGCGGGGAATAACCGAGACGATTTCCGATTTTCAGGCACTGGCGATCATCGGCCCCTCCGGCGGCGGCAAGACAACTCTGTTACGTCTGATAGCAGGGCTCGAGATTCCCGATCAGGGAACGCTTGCCATAGATGGTGAACAGCTGGACTTCATCCGGGCTGCCCTGATGCGGCACCGCCAGAGGATTGGGATGGTCTTTCAGGCCTACAACCTCTTTCCCCACCTTTCGGCTCTTGATAACATCACACTCCCGCTGGAAAAGGTGCATGGCTATACCCATACTTTGGCTCGCGAACAGGCGCTGAGCCTGCTGGAACGGTTTCAACTATCGTCGCATGCCGCAAAAAAACCTGCCGAACTATCCGGCGGCCAGCAGCAGCGAGTAGCCATTGTCCGGGCAATTGCCATCAAACCTCGATTTCTGCTGTTCGACGAACCGACCTCGGCCCTTGATCCGGAAATGACCGCCGAAGTGCTGGATATCATCGTAGAGCTGCGCCTTGAAGGGCGCGATCTGATTATGGCGACCCACCATATCGGCTTTGCCCGACGGGTTGCCGACTACTGCCTGTTTGTCAGCGACGGCGTCGTGACGGAAGCGGGTCCGGCTGCCGAGCTGTTCAGCAAACCCCGGACAGCCGAACTGGAAAGCTTTCTGGCCAAGGTTCTCAAATATTGACTGAACTTTATATTTATCAGTTAAGTACTTCAGCCAAGTGAAATAATACCTCCTCCCGTGTGGATAAATCATAAAAATGGGCTATACTTAACCTTGTAAAGGGGGAGAGTAATATGCGCTTCGCCAGCTTGATCATTATCGCCCTGCTGGTTTGCTCGGTACTGATATCGGCCGCGCAGTCCGGGATAAGGCTGGTCACTGTCAACGACCCGATTACCCCGGTGACCGCCAGCTTCCTGCAACGCAACCTTGATGAGGCGTATCGAAGCGGCGATCGTCTGGTGCTGATCGAGATGGACACTCCCGGCGGGCTCGACACCGCCATGCGGGAGATCGTCAAGGATATCCTGGCCAGTCCGGTTCCGGTAGCGGTATACATTGCGCCGTCCGGTGCACGTGCCGCCTCGGCCGGGGCAATCATCGCCCTGGCCGCCGATGTTTGCGCCATGGCTCCCGGCACCAACATCGGTGCTGCCCATCCGGTTTCTCTGGATGGAAAAACCAGCCCAACCATGGAGGCCAAGCTGGTCAACGATTCCGAGGCCTATGCCGAAGGGATTGCCCGCCAACGCGGCCGCGATGAGACCCTGGCTCGCCGGATGGTGCGCGAGAGTATCTCTTTGAGTGCGGACAAGGCCCTGGCAGGCCGGGTCATCGATCTGATCGCCCGCGACCGGGGCGAACTGCTGCAGCAGCTGGAAGGACGAACCATCAGGCATGCCGGGCGGGATATGGTCCTGCACCTGGCGGGCGCCGGAGTGGTCAGGGCGGAGATGGGCACTGTGGAGCGGGTCCTGAACGCCATCAGCAACCCCAATGTGGCCTATGTCCTGATGATGGTCGGCATGCTGGGGATCTTCTTCGAACTCTCCAATCCGGGTGTCATCCTGCCGGGTGTGATCGGCGGAATTTCAATGATCCTGGCCTTTTTTGCCTTTCAGGCCCTGCCGGTCAATTATGCCGGCATCCTGCTGATTCTATTGGCGCTGGTACTCTTCGTAGCAGAGATCAAGATCATTTCCCATGGCATGCTGACGGTGGGCGGTATCATCGCCATGCTGCTAGGTTCGCTGATGCTGTTCGAATCCCCGGAACCATATCTGCGTCTTTCCTGGAGCGTGATCCTGGTGACTGTATTGTCCACGACCGGGTTCTTCACGGTAGTCGTTGCCAAGGCTCTCGCCGTCCATCGCCGGCGGCCGAGCACCGGACGGGAAGGTTTGCCGGGCCAGGAGGGGACGGCGGAAAGCGGGATCGACCCGAAGGGTAAGGTTTTTGTGCGCGGCGAGTACTGGGATGCCACCAGCGATGAGCCGATCAGCGCCGGCAGCCGGATCGAGGTGGAGGCGGTGGAAGGTATGCGACTCAAGGTGAAAAGGATTTCGTAGGGTCAGGGTTTGCAAGCCGGTTCAAAATGAAGGGGGTCCATCATGTTCGACATATTCAGCTATGTACCGTTCGTCTTTCTGGTCGCCATAGCCATCATGTTTGTCAGCACCGCGGTGCGCATTTTACCAGAGTATGAGAGGGGGGTGCTCTTCCGTCTGGGTCGCATGGTGGGTGTACGGGGACCGGGCCTGTTTTTCATTATCCCCGGCGTCGATCGTCTGGTGCGGGTAACGCTAAGGACCGTGGCCTTCGAGGTCCCGCCCCAGGATGTGATTACCCATGACAACGTTACGGTCAAGGTTTCGGCGGTGATCTACTTCCGGGTGATAGAACCGCAGAAGGCCATCGTGGAGGTGGAAGACTATCTTTATGCGACCAGCCAGTTGTCTCAAACCACTCTGCGGAGCGTACTCGGCCAGGTGGATCTGGACGAACTGCTCTCCAACCGAGAGAAGATCAACCAGCAGTTGCAGGAAATACTTGACCGGCACACCGGCCCCTGGGGCGTAAAGGTGGCCAATGTGGAGGTTAAAAATATCGATCTACCACAGGAGATGCAGCGGGCGATCGCCAAACAAGCCGAGGCGGAACGTGAACGGCGCGCCAAAGTGATTCATGCCGAGGGTGAGCTGCAGGCCTCGGAAAAGCTGGCCCAGGCCGCCGTCATTCTGGCTGCGGAGCCGACCGCCCTCCAACTCCGTTATCTGCAGACGCTGACCGAAGTTTCAGCCGAAAAGAACTCCACCATCATCTTCCCGGTTCCGATCGACCTTATCAAGATGTTTCTGGAGAAGCAGTCCAAGGATTGATGCCAAGTCGCAATCAAACCATTACGACCTGGCTTCGTTGTTGGTTCCTCAACTTGATAGTACGCCCCGGTCGTTACTTTCTTGCCTCCATGATTGTATCTTCGACTTGAAACGGTTACATCTCCGTATCAGGATCCTTTTTTTCAAACCAGCTATAGACCGCCGGGATTATCAGCAGCGTCAGCAGGGTTGATGTCACCAGACCGCCGACAACAACGGTTGCCAATGGCTTCTGGATTTCCGAACCTGTCCCGCTTGCGAACAGCATCGGCATCAGGCTGAAAATCGAGATCGATGCGGTCATCAGGACCGGCCGTAACCGGTCCAGGCTCCCTTTCCTGATTGCATCCTGAAGCTCCATTCCTTCTTCCCGCAGTTGCGAGATACGCGACACCAATACCAGACCGTTCAGTACCGCCACGCCGAACAGGACCACGAAGCCCACCGAAGCGGGTACCGACAGGTATTGCCCAGAGAGGAACAGGGCGAAGATTCCGCCGATCAGTGCAAACGGCAGGTTGGTGATGACCAGCAGCGCCAGGCTGATGGAGCGGAAGGTTGTATAAAGCAGCAGCAGAATCAGGGCGATGGCCACCGGACCGATTATCATCAGCTTGCTCATGGCCCTCTGCTGGTTCTCGAACTGGCCACCCCAGGAGAGATAGTAACCGGTTGGCAACTTGACCTTTTCCCTGATCTTCTGCTTTGCCTCGGCCACAAAACCGCCGATATCCCGGCCGGTGATATTCATTTCGATCCCGATCCTTCGGATGCCATCCTCGCGGCTGATCTGGGCCGGACCTTCCACCATTTTGACTTCCGCCAACTGTTCCAGCGGCACATGAACGCCGGACTTGGTCGTGATCAGCAGGTTCTTGATCGCTTCGAGAGAGTTGCGCATCTCTTCCGGCAGGCGGACGGTGATGTCGAAACTGCGGTTCAATTCATAAAACTTTGAGGCGGCTTTACCGGCCACCGCAATTTCAATAACCTTTTGCACATCACTTATATTCAGGCCATAGCGGGCGATCCTGGAGCGGTCGATGTTGATGGTCAGGTAGGGCTGCCCGGTGATTTTTTCAGCATTGAGGTCAGTCCCGCCCTTTACCGTTGAAAGTATCTGGGCTATTTCGGCTGATTTTTCTGTCAGCACGTCAATGTCGTCGCCGAACAGTTTCACGATCAGTTGGGCGCGCGTCCCCGCCACAAGCTCATCAATGCGGCACTGAATCGGCTGGCTGAATCCGAAGTTGATGCCGGCGATCGGTTCCAGCGCCTTGCGCATCTCGTTGAACAGATCTTCTTTGGATATGTCCCGTTTCCACTCCTCTTTCGGCTTGAAGATACCAACGTAAGCGGTTTTATCGGTTCCCCTTGTGTCCAGTGCGACGCCGGTCTGCCCGGTTCGCGAGATGATAGTACCAAGTTCATCAAACTGCTTCAGTTTAGCTGCTGCGCGTTGATTGACCTCCATCGCCTTTTCCAGCGAGACGCCGGGAAGCAGTGAGATATCCATGTCGAACGACCCTTCGTCCATGACGGGGATGAACTCGGTGCCCAGGCGCGACACCAGCAGAAGGGACGTGACCAGCAGAACAGCGGCAATGCTCAAGACCACCTTCTTGCTCCGCATGGTGAAGTCCAGCAGCGGCAGGTAGTAATTCTTGGCATGCCGCATGATGGCGCTGTCTTTTTCCGGTTCAGCTTTCAGGAACAGCTTGCAGAGTACCGGAATGACAAATATGGAGAGAAACAGCGATGAGAGCAGCGCAATCGTGACGGTTATGGCCAGCGGCCCGAACATCTTGCCTTCAATCCCTTCCAGGGCCAGGATCGGGATAAAAGTGATGGCAATAATCAGCTCACCGAAGATACTCGGTTTGCGGACCTCCAGCGCGGCTTTCAAAACGGTCATCAGTTTGGACTGGCGCTGGTCGTCTTCGCTCAAATGGCGCTGGATGTTTTCCACCTGAATAATAGTCGTGTCGATGATCATGCCGATTGAAATCGCCAGACCGCCCAGCGACATCAGGTTGGCACTGATACCGGCCAGTTTCATGACGATGAACGTGGTCAGAAGTGACAGCGGCAGCGCTATTAATACGACAAAGCTGCCCCGGAAGCTGTTCAGCAGCAGATACAGCACGATCAGCACCAGCAGCGAGCCTTCAATCAGGGCCTTGTTAACCGTGCTGACGCTGGCTTTGACAATATCGCTGCGGCTGTAGTAGGGGACGATCTTTATGCCGTCCGGGAGGATGTTGTTGCTGTTCAATTCGGCAACTTTCTTCTCCACCAGCTGCACAACATCGCGACTGTTGGCTCCGCGCAGCATCATGACAATGCCGCCGACAGCCTCATCCCGGCCGTCTTTCATGGCTGCGCCCATCCGCACCGCTTCGCCGACCTGGACATGGGCGACATCCTTCAGATAGGTCGGCGTGCCGCCCGCTGACTTCAGGACAATGTTTTCGATATCGCTCAAGTTCCTGATCAGACCCACGCCCCGGACGATATACTGGTCCGAGCCCCGTTCGAGGATATTGCCACCCACATTGCAATTGTTGCTGCCGATGGCGGAATAGACGTCCTCCACCGTAATGGCGTATTTCAGCAGTTTATCCGGAGAGACGATCACCTGATACTGTTTGAAATAGCCGCCGAAGGAGTTGATCTCATTGACCCCGGCGACGCTTTTCAATTGCGGGGTAACGACCCATTCCTGGAGGGTCCGCAGATTGGTCAGGTAGGCGGCTTTCTGCCGCAGTTCCTGAGGCACTTTTCCTTCCAGGGTGTATTGATAAATCTCCCCCATGGCGGTGCCGATCGGCCCCATGGCGACTTCGACACCTTTGGGAACCTTTTCCCGCGCTTCCGCCAGCCGCTCGAATACCAGCTGCCGGGCAAAGTAGATGTCAACATCATCCTTAAAGACGATTGTGACAATCGAAAGACCGAATTTGGTGACCGAACGGAGTTGCTCGATATCCGGCAGCCCGCGCATGGCGGTCTCAATCGGAGCGGTGACATCCCGCTCGATCTCGATGGCTGACAGGCCGTCGGCATGGCTGACGACCTCGACCTGGATATTGGTCACATCCGGAAAAGCATCTATCGGCAGCTTCAGATAGGAATAGGTTCCGAATGCAACGATCAGCAGGGCCAGGAAGATGACCATTCCTTTCTGCTTCAAGGCATAATGGATTATTTTTTCCAGCATCAGTGGTCATGTCCTTTCAGTTCAGTTTTTTTCAGCTCGGACTTCAGAATGAATCCGCCTTTTACGGCGTAGCGCTCACCTTCCTTAAGGCCGCTGAGGATCTCTAACAGGCCGCCTGCCGCCCGGCCCGGCTCAACCGGTCGTGCTTCGAATTCTGTTCCGCTTTCGGCCACAAACATGACTTTCCTGCCATCCAGGTCCAGCACCGCTTCCTCAGGCACCGCCAGTGTCGCCGGCGCGTCCGTAGCCAGGGCCAGTTCGACGGAGGCAAACATCTCCGGCTTCAGCCTGCGCCCAGGATTTGCCACTTCGACCCGCGCCTTGACGGTGCGGGAGGCTTCGTTGACCAGATCGGCGATATAGGTGACACGCCCTTTCAGTTTCAGATCCGGAAAAGAGCCGACCATGACGGTTGCGGTTTGTCCCTTATGAATCTTGGCCAGATCCTTTTCGTTGATATCCACCATGACCCAGACCGATGAAAGGTCGGCCACTGTGTAAAGGCTTTTGGCCGGGTCCGACAGTTCTCCAACGATGGCGTGTTTTTCGGTAATCACGCCATTAATGGGGGAACGAACCGGCAGAAGCGGCTTCATGCGGTTGTCTCCGGCAAGGTCCGGCTTGGCGATGCCGTACAGTGACAGCCGTTCCTGATCGGTATGCAGTTCTGTCTGGATGGTTTTGTAGTCGGTCTCCGCCTGGAGGATGTCCTTGCGGGCGGCAATTTTCTTCTCCACCAGACCCTTGATCCGTTCCATGTTGGATTGAGCCAGGGCCAGCTTCGTCCTG
>JBBQCH010000168.1:0-7326 GCA_038318485.1 Geobacterales bacterium | reverse complement strand
TTGCCACCCGGATGGCAAAGGACTGGAAGATGCTGCGGATTATGATCAAGAAACACTGACAAAACTTGCAAACAAGTGCATTGAGAAGGCCCTCAAGGGGAAAACCCTGGCTGATGACTCACCAGACCTGAGTTCGCTGGTAATGTATATGAATACCCTAGGTACGGCTAAACCCGAATAAATAATTGCTGTTTTATTCAGCAAGATTGTATTTCACGGGAAATATGGGAAATCCACCATATTTCCCGTTTTGTTTGTTTCTCGCAAAACAGGTGGCACAGGTATTTTTCAACCAGAGAGAATTTATTTCCCGGCCTGATTAACCACTTCAACAACCCTCCACTTGTCAAATCCTCTACAAACGGTAAACTGGTTACAACAGTCAAATTTCGAGAGGCGCACCGTCATGTCCCAATTCTCATGGAAACCATTTTTCATCATAATGATGTTGATGCTGTTGTTTAATGTCTACTACGTCTACCTCGCGCAACAGGCAACCCAGACTGCGGATGTCAGCTACAGCCGTTTCCGAAGCGAGCTGATAAATGACAACATCAAGAAAATCAGCATCAAGGGGCCGCTCATCAGTGGCGAGTTCCGGGCAAAGACCAAGGTCAGTGAACAGGTCCAGGGGAAAGTTACGCTTCGAGAGGTCAGCGCCTTCAGCACCATTCTGCCACCAATTTCCGATCAGACCCTGATGCCTGAACTGACGGCACACAATGTGGAGGTTACGGCTATATCGACGGAGACGTCTTTCCTGGTCAATGTTCTGATCAGCGTGGCACCGCTGCTGATTCTGGTCGGGATCTGGATGTTTTGGATGCGAGGCATGCGCAGCCAGGGTCCGGGTGCAATGCTTGGCAGTTTCTCCCGTTCCGGAGCCCGCACCTACTCGACGCAAGAGAAGGTTTCGGTGACCTTCGAGGATGTGGCCGGCATGGAAAACAGCAAGCAGGAACTTCTGGAAATAGTCGATTATCTGAGGAACCCCAAAAAGTTCGAACGGATCGGCGGAAAAGTACCCAAAGGCGTTCTGCTGGTCGGCCCGCCGGGAACCGGCAAGACCCTTCTGGCCCGTGCAGTGGCTGGAGAAGCCGGGGTAACCTTCTTCAGCATTTCCGCTTCTCAATTTATCGAGATGTTCGTCGGAATCGGTGCCAGCCGTGTAAGGGACCTGTTCACAAACGCCAAGAAGTCCGCTCCGAGCATCATCTTCATCGACGAACTGGATGCTGTCGGGCGCAGCCGTGGCGCAGGCTTCGGCGGTGGTCATGACGAACGGGAACAGACCTTGAACCAGCTTCTGTCGGAGATGGATGGCTTTGACCAGCATCAGGAGGTTATCGTCCTGGCCGCTACCAATCGTCCAGACGTTCTCGACCCGGCTCTGTTGCGTCCAGGCCGTTTTGATCGGCATGTTGTGATTGAGCGTCCCGACTGGCGCGACCGCGAAAAAATCCTGCAGGTTCATGTTCGAAAGATCGCCATGGCCGAGGGTGTCGATCTGAGTATTGTTGCCCGCGGTACGTCTGGGATGACCGGCGCAGACCTTGAGAATCTGGTAAACGAGGCGGCCATTCTGGCCTCTCGCGAGAACGTTGCGGCGGTTGCCATGGAACACCTGGAAAAGGCTAAAGACAAGATCCTGATGGGGGGTGAACGCAAGATGTTCATCACACCCGAAGAGAAACGAATTACCGCTTATCACGAGGCTGGGCATACTCTGGTAGCCAGACTTCTGCCCGGCACCGACCCGATCCACAAAGTAACCATCATACCCCGCGGTATGGCCTTGGGAGTGACCCAGCAGCTGCCTGAAGACGACCGCTACCACTATCCGCAGAGTTATCTTGAGAAACGGTTGACAGTGACTATGGGCGGACGGGTGGCCGAACGGCTGGTGTTCGGTGAAGTTTCTACCGGTGCCCAAAGCGATCTTAAACTTGTGACCGACCTGGCGGAAAAGATGGTATGCCAGTGGGGCATGAGCGATAAGGTTGGGGCCATGACCTTCAGCCGTGGTGAGGAACATCCTTTTCTGGGGATGAAACTGGCCCAGGAAAAGAGTTTTTCAGAAGCCATGGCCTGGCGCATAGACCAGGAGATCGCCGACTTTATCCGTAAAGCGGAACTGCAGGCTGAAGAGCTTTTGAGCGCCAATCGTAACAAACTGGATCTGCTGGCGGGGGCACTTCAGGCAGAAGAGACCCTGGACGGAACGAGAGTTGATGAGATAATCAAAGGAAAGTCTGAGTAATTGTGCTATGACATGGTGTATAATCCATGTGGGTAACGTTGCATCATTATTTTAAATTGGAGATTCAGCAGTGACGGAAAAATTCATCAACATCCTCCAGGCGGCGGAAAAGCTTACCAAGCTTAAAGATGTAGACACGGTCATGCGTGACCTCTCACGTCTGCTTAAAAAGCTTGTAAACAGCCGCTGGTCGGTTATCTATCTTATTGATCGTGATCAAAAGGACTTTACACCTGCCCGAAGTTACGGTTTACCGACCCGTTATCTTCCGCTCTTCAAAGAGATGCCGATGTCGCCGGAAAATATCCCGCTTCTGAAAAAACTTCTGCGGAAAAAAAAACACCTGCTGCTTAACGACACGGGCAGTTCGAAGCTTCTTACACCGACACTTCGCAAGCTGCTGGGCAACATTTCCCTGCTGGCGGTGCCGATGGTAGTTAAAAATCAGGTCATGGGGGTTGCCTTTGTTGCCCGGAACAAAAAATATCCACCTTTCAATGACGCCGAGATCGCCCTGATCATCGGTGTAGTTTCCCAGGCCTCCCTGGTGGCCAGCCATTCCGTCCTCTTTGACGAGTCCCTGGAAATGGCTGTGGAAATGGGAAAACGTATCGACATTATCCTGACCCTTGACGAGATCAATAAGGCAATTTCATCCTCGCTCAGCCGCGACAAGATCATTTCAACAGCCATTTTGCATATTGAACGGATCGTACAATGCGATCTGGTTGTACTGCTGGGAGAGGAAAAGGGAGAACTGGTGGTATTGGCTTCCCATTGCCCTGCCTCAGAAATTCCAGAGGAACTCAAACAAGGTTCACACCCCGACACAGCCGGCAGTTGCGCGGAAACGGCATTCGCCAATGGAAAACGCTGCTACATAAGCTCGCTGAAATCCAGTAAAAAGCTGCCACACCTGGATAAGCTGCTGCGAGAGGCTGGAATGAAGTCGCTTCTGGCTATACCCATAATCAGCAAGGAATCGGTCAACGGAGTTCTACTGTTGGGTGATAACGATACGGACAAATTTCTTGAGGGAGACGTCTTTACCATTGAAAAAATCGCCGACCAGATGGCTGTCGCATTGGGCAACGCCAGACTTTATGAAGACATGAAAAATCTGTTCATCAGCACGGTGTCCAGCCTCGCTAATGCTATTGATGCCAAATCCCCCTGGACCAAAGGTCATTCCGAACGGGTAATGCATGTTGCCGAAAACATCGCCAGGGCAATGGGAATGGATGATGCGGCTGTCGAAAGAGTACGACTGGGCGGACTACTGCATGATATCGGCAAGATCGGGATTATGGAGGCTGTTCTGGAAAAACCGGAAAAACTCTCCGAAGATGATTTTCCACCCATGCGACTGCATCCTGAAAAGGGGGTTGCGATCCTTGCCCCGATCGAACAGCTGAAGGATGTTCTACCATGTATTCTCCACCATCATGAACGCTTTGATGGCAGCGGTTATCCTGGTGGACTGCAGGGGACCTCAATACCGATTGAAGCCCGTATCATAGCGGTTGCCGATGCCTTTGACGCCATGGTATCCGAACGGCCCTACAAAAAAGGCAATTCAGTGAAGGAAACTCTTGAGGAGCTTAAAAAGGGTTCCGGGAGCCAGTTTGACCCGGAGGTAGTTGAGTGTTTCAACGATTACGTGATTAAAAAAATGTCAACTGATACAACTCCTTGATAATAGGCATATCAGAAACAGTCCTATGAAACAATCACGCCTGCTTCTAGGGCACTGGTCTTAATCTTTTCATGACAGACATAATAAGTAAGGGGTGTGACGGTTGTTCCCGGCACACCCCTTACTGTTTTCAATGTCTAAAACAAGTTTTTCACTTACAGATCAGTTTGTCAACCAGCTAAACTCATGGCGAGACTGTAAACGAAGATCTCGAGTTCCCGGTTCCACCGGCTGTAGTTACGGAGATCCTGCCGGTTTTAGCGCCTGTCGGCACAGTAATGAAGAGTGTGTTTGTCGATGTTACTGCGAAAGGAGCATTTACACCACTAACCCTGGCCGAGGTGACGCCACCCAGGTTTGTCCCACTAACGGTGACTATTGTTCCAGTTTTACCGGATGCTGGAGAAAAACTCTGGATTCTCGGAGAGACAGCACTGTTTCCTACAGAGAAGTTTGAGCTGCTCACGGCAGTCCCGCTTGTGGTGGTAACGCTGATTTTTCCGGTGCTGGCCCCTTTGGGAGCACCGGTCACAATGGTCGTGTCAGATATCACCGTGAAGGTGGCGTTGACCTCGTTGAAACGAACCTGGCTAGCTCCTGATAAGTTTGAGCCTGAAACGGTTACTGCAGTTCCCGCTCCGCCGGAGGAAGGTGTAAAGCCGGTTATGACTGCCCCGGTAACAACGGTGAAGTTACTGCTGCTTGTGGCTGTCCCTCCGGGAGTTGTAATTGCTATTTTGCCGGTTGTAGCCCCGGAAGGAACGGTAGCGGTAAGTTGGGTGTTCGAGACAACCGCAAAGGTCGATGCACTGGTTCCGTTGAACTTCACCACTGTTGCATTGGTTAAGTTGGATCCGTTAATTGTAATCAAGCTTCCCACCGTTCCGGAACCGGGGTTAATGCTTGAAATGACCGGAACAGGATAGGTAACGGTAAGCGTTGCCGTTGAACTTGCAACCGAACCGGCTGCGTTTTTCACAACTGCGTAATAGGAACCGCTGTCAGCCAGCGTTGTGGCAGAAATTGAATAAGTAGAGCTAGTAGCGCCAGATAATATCGCTCCGTTTTTGTACCACTGATAACTCATTGTTGCGACACTGGTAGCCGAAACCACCAAACTAACTCCAGTTCCAGTTAATACCGTCTGGCTACCTGGATTGATTGTGATTACAGGAGGTTCTACAGCTGTAACATTGATAGTCCCGGTGGCCAGTCTGGAGTTTTTTGAACCATCATAAGCCGCGAATGTAAAGTAATCCTTACCGGTAAAACTGTCAGCCGGGAAATAGGTTGCAATGTTGTTATTCAGGCCGACTGAGCCATTAGCAGGCTGACTGATAATTCGCACGACGGCATTTGTTCCAGTCACCGGCAGTGTTATGGTCACGGGTGTTCCGGCAGTGGTTTGGGCTGAGACATCACTCATTCCCGGCACAGCGCTGTTATTCATGCTGCTGCTGGATGGGCCCTGATGGCAGGTGTAGCATCCTATTGAAGCGCCGCGGTAAAAGGTTTGGGTGCCCAGGTCTCCGACGGAAAAAGAACGGTCGCCCTGCATCTTCGAAAGAACGGTGCCCCGGAAGTCAGTACCGTGACAGGCCTTGCAGGAGGCTGTTCCCACTGATTTCAATGAATCATGGTGGTCATTTACCCAAGACTGGCCGATCGGATGCATTCCGTGCGGGCCGCCGTTTGGACTGGTTGGCATGGCGGAGTGACAGGCGGTGCATTCAACTGTCACACCGGCGTGTCCCTGAAGTTGAACATTACGGATATTGTCATTGCGCTGGGAAGCGGGGAATTCGGCATGGGTCGAGCCGTGACAGGCCGAGCACTGGAGTCCGCCATGGCCGGTTGAGAAGCGATACAGTGAAAGTCCCGTTGCCGGTGTATTGGGCGTGGTTGCAAAGGTCTGGTCAACGGGTACACGTTCCTGGCCGTTAGCATCAAATACGTTTGTATAGCGGATCTGGCCGTTGTTTTTGGTGGCTGTACCGGTGTGGCAACTCTGACAGTTCGGTTCCATAAACCAACCGACGCGTGAACTGGATCCAACCTTAGTCATGTTGCCGTGGCAGCTTTGGCACTGCATTGCCATCGATCCGTCGGCAGCAACAGCACTGCCCATGGCACCGCGCAGACAGCGGGTTGTGGAACCTGGGTGGCAGCGGTAGCATGCATTCCGGTTTTCGGAAGCGTTCAAGATAAGGTTAAGCTCCGGATCCTGAACTCCGGCATGCCTAGTGTGTACCGAAGAGGTGAGTGAAGGAACTGTACCATTGCTGCTGGAGAAGCTGGCAGTGCCCAAAGCTTCCGATGAGTGACACGCGGCGCATAGCACCGGCTTGCCATTCATTACGGCAGTGTAAAGGCCACTGGCGTTAAATCCATTTGCTGCCAGCGCATCTTTGTAAAGAGCGCTATTCTGACTGAATTGATGCTCATCATGCAGGCGAAGGATATTGAGGCGGTAGTCCCGTTCCTTGGAGGCTGCGAATACCCATCCGGCTGAAGGTTTGGCGCTGGCTTGAGTGCCGGAACTATGGCAGACACTGCAATCCATTTCGTCTGAGACCGGCAGGACTATGTCGCTATTGGCGATTACCTTGTTGGCAGCGTCACGGGCCACGATGCGCATCATGGGATAGTTGTTCTTGTTTCCTTTATCATCGTACTGCGTTATGGGAATCCCTTCGGCCCGAAACCAGTTCGCCGCAGTGGAAACGCTTGAAGCAGGTGAATTGAAGTTTTCGAACTTCATCTGTTGGGGAGTGTTGCCCAGACCCGGCATGTTCCAGCCGACCAAGCCAAAGTCGGCTGTATATGTGCTGGGTATGCCGTACAGGATTGAAGCAAACTGATTCCAGTTGCCCTTGCCTACCGACGTTGAATTGATCGAACCATCCGGGTCGGCAATCGCCTCGTAGGTCAGCGTGTAGCCGGAGCCGCTTTTTACCAGTTTGCCGTTCACAATCAGCTGCGCCTCAATCGTGTTGTAAGGCGGCAAAATTGAGAACACCGAGTAATCGCTGTCCATACAGTGCATACCCAGGTTGTTCCAGCCCAGAATAGCTGAACTGGCAGCCTGTGCACTGGTCAGGAGCCCTGAGCCCATCAGGTAACAACAAAGCGTGACAAGTAGTAACATGGTTTTCCGGTTCATAAATTCTCCTTTTTAATGTCTGCCAGTTGTCCATATTCCCCGACGGCAGGTTTTCAGGGAACTTCCTATCGGATACGATAGTTACGTCTCGCTTCGAATTCTTACCAAAGGTGCAAGACACAAAAAAAGCCGGGTTGCCTTAATATCATATTGATATTTCGGCAACCCGGCTGTCTCTGTGAGACCCTGTAGGCTTTCCGCCCCACC
>JBBQCH010000167.1:0-7362 GCA_038318485.1 Geobacterales bacterium | reverse complement strand
ATTTAAAGACACATAATCAGTAAACACACCCGCAAAGGAGAATTCGTATCATGAATAAATTGACGGTATTAAGCGCAGCACTTCTTGCCCTTGCAGCCCCGATGGCATCTCTGGCGATGGATCATGGCTCCATGGATATGGGACTTGGCGATCATTCCATGATGGAAATGGGAACTGTAGCTCACCAGGAAGTTGTTGATGGCGTCAAGGCAACCTTCAAGGTCATGAACATGAAGGATCACATGAAGACATCAAACATGGAGATGCCCAAGGATATGAAGGAGACCCATCACATCATGGTCGAATTCAAGGACGCCAAGAGCGGCAAGGCCCTGACTGAAGGCGAGGTAAAAGTCAAGGTCCAGAATCCTGACAAAAGCGAACAGGCCAAGGATCTGATGGGCATGCAGGGACATTTTGGGGCCGATTTCGACCTGTCAAAGAAGGGCAAATACGGCGTGATGTCCAAGTTTGTTTTGAAGGATGGCAAAACACGCAGTGCCAAGTTCTGGTACACAGTCAAATAATGTACCAAAGAACCAAACACTTCCATCAAGGAGGATGACAACTATGAAAAAGACAATGGTAATTCTGATGGCAACATCACTCTTCGCGGCAGCTGTTCCGGTTATGGCAATGGAACATGGCACCATGAAAACCCAAATGGATGAACAGTGCGCCAAGGATTGCGATCTTCTGCTGAAGGATTGCGCCCAGGAAGTAGATAGCATCCAGCAGCGCATCCAGAAAATTAAATCCGCTATCGAGACTAACGGAGCAAAGCCTGAACACCTTGAAGAGCTCAAGATTCTCAACAAGCAGCTGAAAGAAGCTAACCAAACATTACGGGTTTTATCGAAACCTGGCCGTTAGCACACAGTAAATTGAAAAAAACAGACGTATTTTACCCGTGCTCATCAAAGCTAGTTACAAAAAACAGATTCTTTGATAGCATCTATATAACAGCAGAGAGAACATTCTCTGAATCCCGTGTGGAGGATTATTATGAAAAAGTTACTTATGGCAGTGATGGCGGTAGGTATGTTCAGCGCGCTTCCGGTTTTCGCTATGGATCATGGCGACATGAAAATGGACATGCATGAAGGCATGACGATGGACACTGCTGAAGGCGTGAGACAGTGCGCCCTCCAGGCTGAATCGATCCAGCAGAAGATCACGCGGCTCAATGCCGAGGTTAAAAGTGGCAAGAGGACTCACAGCGCTAAAGAGATGCAGAAGCTGCAAGACAAACTGAAAGAGACCAACAAGCTTCTTGATGAAATGTACAAAGGCGGCAATTAACATGTAAAACAGCGCTGGGCAGACAACACCTGGCCACTGGCACCAAACAGGTTCAAACAGCGAGGGGGTGGTTCTTATAAACCACCCCTTTTTTTCGAAGTCATTGATGGAAACAACTCATGCCATAGTTAAACCAGGTCTCGCGTGGGCATCGATTTCGACCGGTTGTTTCAAGCGTTTTCAAGCAGGCTAAGGGCCAGACGGCTGAGTCGGGCCACCATGCGCACTATCAGGCGGAACCTGTTTTTCGCCTTCATTTACAACGGACTCGGCATCCCGCTGGCGGCGGGGGCACTCTTTCCCTTCTTCGGCATCCTGCTGAGCCCGATGATTGCTGCCATGGCCATGAGCTTCAGCTCCGTTTCAGTGATCGGGAACGCCCTCAGGCTGCGTAAGGTTGAAATCTGAGGGGAATCACCGTAGTCATCGAGGGAAGATTGGAATCGGGAAATTTTGGTAAACTGATGGAGTATTCTGTGTCGTCAGCTTGGATAAAATATGGATGGTTCGATGTGTTAAACTATCCCTATCTGCATAGGAGCATCTGATGAAAAATGTATTTCTGCTTTTAATTTTGAGCTTTGCTTTGGCAGGCATGAGCGGCTGCAGTAAAAAGGATCTTTCTTCACCACCGTCACAACCGGGAAAGATAATCGCAACTGCGGCCTACGAAAAATCCTTTGGCCCTGTTCCATTAACCGACAAAGGAACGGCCTACGCCTTCGTAATCTACTTTCCGTCAGCCAAGAATCCGGCCAAGGTTGTGCCATTCCCGTTTTTCACCTTTGACGAAGCCAGCCTCAAGAAGGTGGCTGTTGAGCGACTTCTGAGCGGCATGGATATCGGCAGTTATCAGGGCGAATTTCTGACTATGCCAGCGGGTGCTCACATTGCATCTCTCAACGAGTCCCAAGGCACTGTTACGCTCACCCTGAGCAAGGAATTCGGTCGAGCCGTAGCGGATAAGACCTCCGAAAGCGTCGTCCGTGCCATTGACCTGACCCTGCGCCAATTCAAGGGGGTCTCAGCTGTACGCGTTCTGGTGGAGGGGAGCGAAACCCCGCTTAAGGTTAAGGCCGACGAGAGTGCTATCCTGACTCCGGGGCCGCCTCGACTTCTGAGTGTTACCGCCATGCGGGACAAAGGCGCCAAAGACATCGAAGACGTGAATGCCTTTTTCGACCGTCCGGTGGACGTCAAGGAACTGAAAGTGCTTTCCAAGGATGGTCAGCAATTCCCAGGAGATATGTTTCACTCTGTCTTTGATATGGCAGCCGTGCTCAAGCCGAAAGACCCATCACAGTTCAAGGTAGGCATGCCGATTAAGGTGCGCTGGAATGTGATCGACAAACTGGGCAGGCAGGCGGAAGGTGACAATGTATGGCTTCTGGAAGTAAAGGAACACGATCATTAATAGTTACGGAGTGATCATGAAAAAAAGGTGTAACATTACCAAATTGAGTCTGGTTATGGGATCGTTAGCCCTAGGTAGTTTGGCGTTTGCCCATGGGACGGAAAAGCATGACAAAGCTGCAACGGCTGATGTTCAGATGAAGAAATTGCACGCCATGATGCCGATGTTTTCCATAACTACAGCCACGTTGAAAACTGCCCTGGATAAGGACGACGCTGCTGCGGTAGAGGCTGAAGCGGGTAAAATAGTTGCCGCGCTTCCCGACTTGAAAAAATCAAAACCGCACAAGAACATCAATCAAAAGAAAAATTTTGTCGAGATGGCAACTAAATTGGAAACTGCGGTAAACTTAACCGTAAGTTTAGCAAAAAAAAGCGACTTTACCGGAGCCATTGCCACTTTCAAGCAGGTAGAGGAAGCATGTGCTGCTTGCCACGTCAAATTCCGGGATTGAGTTGCACCTTCGAACAAAGTAAAGGAGTACCACATGGAACTTCAAACAGCATACGCATTCGGCAGAAAACTCGATGCGGCATTCGCTCTGGTTGAACAGCAGGTGCGCGAGGAATTGGCCAAGGAAGGTTTCGGCATCCTTACCGAGATCAATGTTAAAAACACATTCAAGAAAAAGCTCGATAGAGACTTTCGTGAATATGTCATTCTCGGCGCCTGCAACCCGCTACTGGCCTGGGAGGCGTTTGCCAAAGAGATAAACATCGGGACGCTGCTGCCCTGCAACGTGGTCGTCTACCGGGATGACAACGACAAAACCGTGGTTATGGTCATGGACCCGGTAGCCACCCTCGGCGTGATCGGCAATACCGAACTTACCGAAATTGCCACACAGGTGCGGGTCAAGATGGAACGCATCCTGGCTGCCCTCTAGCAACGAAGCTTGTGAAAAAGATCGTCCTACTGGGCGGAATTCTTTTGTCCGCTGCCCTTATCTGGTTTGCCGGAAGCAATTACCGCAGTGCCGGACCGATTGCCGAGGAAAACCTGCGCGGTCTAGCCTTGTCTCTTACCTCCGCCATTGAAAATATCGTCCTCCATGATCCTTCCCTGCGAAGCCTCGGAACATTCCATTCGCAAGAAATAGGTTTTTTTGCATTGATAGATCAAAAAGGTGAGTACCGCTTTCACTCTAACCCAGATCTGATCGGTACAAGTCTCCAGGGCACGCTACCATTAGCCACGCTCCAAAATGGAGTGACATTAGGCGCACGCGTAATCCTTCGTACTGGAGAACACGCATTTGAATTCAATGCGCCACTATATCTTCCAGGCGAGACACTTGCACTCCGTTTAACCCTTCACACCTATCGAGCCGATACAGTTGTCCGCCGAGCCCGTCTGAATTTAATTGTCTTGCTCAGCCTTCTGGCGGCAGGCTGGGTTTTGTCACTGGCGCTCTACCGCTTTACCCGACGCGAAGAACACCACAAGCTTGAAATGGCGAGACGTGAGAGTCTGGCGCAACTCGGTGAGATGGGTGCCATGCTCGCCCACGAAATCAGAAACCCACTGGCGGGAATCAAGGGATTTGCCCAGGTTATTGGGAAAAAGCCCCAGGATGAACGGAACAGCGGCTTTGCAGAGCTTATTGTTGAGGAAACTCTTCGGTTGGAGCTACTTGTTAACGATCTTCTGGCCTACGCCAAAAGCGGTCGAGATTCTATGGGGTCTGTGGATCTTGCGGAGGTTGTTTCCAATGCCGCAGCACTTCTCCGGCATGAAGCAGAGCATGTTCAGATCAAAATAGTCAGTGAATCTCCCGAATCCATACTGGTTGATGGCAACCGGGACAGGTTGGGACAGGTGCTGCTTAATTTGGGGAAAAACGCCATCCAGGCTATGCCTGAAGGTGGCACTATGAGCATAAGTGCCGCTGTTGCCGGCAAGCAAGCGGTCATCAAGGTGAGTGATACCGGCCACGGAATCAACCGGGAAGACATGCCCAGGATTTTCGAACCGTTTTTTACTACCAAGGCCAGAGGAACCGGATTGGGACTGGCCCTGTGTCGTAAAATCGTTGAAGAGCATGGGGGTCAGATCACCGTAAAAAGCGCTGTCAGCCAAGGGACATCCGTATCTGTAACAATCCCCGCCAGCCAGAGCTACTCGAAGAGGAGCTGATAATGAAGGGACGCATTCTACTGGTTGAAGACGATGAAACATTCAGAAGTCTATTACAGACTATTCTGGAAGATGATGGTCACGAGGTGCTGACCGCTGAAGATGGGCTCAAGGGCCTGCAACTGCTTCGCCGGGAAAGCTTCGATCTGGTGGTGACCGACCTCAAGATGCCCGGCAAAAACGGCCTGGAACTGTTTCGCGAAACCAGACTGGATCCGAACCCGCCGCTGTTCATTTTCCTGACCGCCTTCGGCAGTGTGGACGAAGCGGTTGATGCGATGAAAGAGGGTGCGGTTGATTTCCTCACCAAACCGCTGGAAACTACTGACAAACTGATTGCCCTGGTGAACCGGGCAATCGAAAGCCAGGGGCGCACTCGTGAATTTATCACACTCAAGGCGGCGGAAACGGCTGGACTTCCGCCGGAAGAACTCATCTTTGCCGGGCAAGCCATGCAGACGGTGCGGAACCTGGTGCACGACGTCGCCCCCACCACGGCCAACGTGCTGGTCTACGGTGAAAGCGGCACCGGTAAGGAGTTGGTAGCCAGGATGATCCACCTGCTCAGCCCCAGAAGTCGAGCCGCTTTTGTCCCGCTTAACTGTGCCGCGATACCCGAAAACCTGTTGGAGAGTGAACTCTTCGGTCATGAAAAGGGTGCCTTTACCGGGGCGATTCAGGCGCGGCAAGGTAAATTTGAGTTGGCCAGAGGTGGAACCATTTTTCTGGATGAGATCGGGGAAATGCCACAGGCTTTACAGGCTAAGCTGCTGCGTGTCCTACAGGAACGGGTATTCGAACGGGTCGGCGGAAGCAAAGAGATTAAGGCCGATGTCCGCATTATTGCCGCCACTAACCGAAATCTGCAGGACGAAGTGGCCGCAAAAAGGTTTCGAGAGGATCTATACTATCGACTTAACGTCTTTCCCCTGCACCTTCCGCCGCTTCGTGAGCGCACGGATGCAATTGATTTACTGGCAGATTATTTTTTCCACGTATTCAGCCGGCAGGTTGGAAAAACATTGAAAGGCATTGAAACAAAGGCATTGGAAGCAATGGGAGCCTATTCATGGCCGGGCAATATCCGCGAGTTGCAGAACGTCATCGAACGGGCGGTCATCCTGGCGCAGGACCTGATAAGGTTCAGCAATCTGCCCGGTGAGATCGTGCACAAAGCTGTTGCGCTAACTCAGGAGAGTAGAGATATCCTGAAATCAACGGAGCGGGAGATCATCATAAAGGCGCTCCGCAACCACAGAGGAAACCGACGGCTTGCCGCCGAAGAGATGGGGATCACCCGTCGTTCTCTGCAGTATAAGCTCAAAGAATATGGCCTGCTTGACGAACAGTGATGTTGTGCAAAAAGGGTGAAATACTTTTCACCACTAGTGAAATGACTTTCACCATTTTAAGGATGCTAAAATTGTGCACGTGAAATAAACATGATTAATAACGGTATGATGCAACATGTTCAGGTATTGGCATGAAACGTGGAATATCCCTATGCAGAGACACAACATTCCACGGAGGTACATTCCAATGAAACTGAACACCGCGCTCTACGCAGTAGCAGCAATTGCAGCACTTTCTCTGTCAAGCCAGGCTTTTGCCAAAGGCGGTGGCATGGGAGGCAGCATGAGTCATGGCAGCACTGCCAGCTCTCCCCAGATGACCTCTACCATGAATCAGGGTGGTAGCAGTAGCATGCAGCAGGGTACAATGCAGGGTGCCGCAACGCATCAGGGACCTGTCGGAGGGACCGGGTCACGGAACATGACGCAAGGCACAACGGGAACTAGCGCTGTGCGCCAACATAGTCAGGTGCATGTGAAAGGGACTGGTATGACGACACAGCAACCACCAGCCACCACAACCAATTAGTCTCTACATGTAAATTCTACATGAAAGACAAGCGCATTTCCCACGTATCATGGTTCGTCAGTTTATAAGCAAATTTACGCATCAGGAGTTATTAGTTGTGATAACAGGCCGCTTTACTTCACTCATTATTATTATGGCTATTTTCATGAATTGCCTGCTGACCGGCACTGCATTTGCCGGGTTTGGTTTTGGCGGCAATGATATGGGAAAAAGCGGCCTGGACTTCAACAAGGGATACGATACAAATACGGTAGCGACTGTCACGGGTCGTGTGACATCTCCGCAACGCACCGGTGATAAGGAGCATATTTTTGTTGAGATCAAAGCCGGTACTGAAACCATCAGCCTCAACCTTGGCCCCAGATCTTATTGGGAGGGCATGGCATTTCCGCTCCATCCCAATGATGACATCACTGCCAAAGGTTCGATGGCCCAGGGGAAGGACGGTAAAACCTACCTGATGGTTCAGAAGCTTTCTAACCAAACGACCGGTTCTCAAGTGGCGTTGCGTAATGACAGTGGGGGACCTGTCTGGTCAGGCCGGAATGCAAACGGCATGATGTCGAGTAGCCCTGCGGGCGGGATGAAGTCGGGCGGTGGAATGAACCGCGGCGGCGGTGGGATGATGA
>JBBQCH010000166.1:0-7393 GCA_038318485.1 Geobacterales bacterium | reverse complement strand
CCCCCCCCCCCCCCCCCCCCCCCCCCCCCCCCCCCCCCCCCCCCCACCTTTTGGGCGTCGCTTGTTTTTATTCATAGCACCAATCTTTCGAGGGACCACAAGACGTTATATTGCTTGTATGCATTTAATCCGCCTGTGCTTTTCACGTATCTCTATTTTAGCGGCAATTGCAGTATTTTATAAACCGATGACCGCCCAATCTTCATCTGGCGAGCAATCTCAGTTGCGCCAAGGCCTTGTTCTCGTAATATTGTTACTTTGACTCGGTCGATAGTTTGCTTTCTACCAAACTTCACTCCGTTGGCTTTTGCTTCTATGCGCCCTTCATTAGTCCTTTCCAAAATACGTTGCCGTTCTGCCTGCGCTACCGCAGAGAGTATGGTGACGACCATTTTACCCATTGTGCCTTCAGTACTGATGCCGTCATCCAAGAAACGGATAGCGATACCCATCTCATCGAATTTTTTGATCAGTTGGATCATATCAGCGGTATCGCGACCAAGGCAATCCAGCTTTTTGACCAGAATAACATCACCTTCCTCGACTTTTAGCCGTAACAAGCGCAATCCGTCCCGATCTGCATGGCTGCCTGTGAACTTGTCAGTAAAGATGCGGTTATCTTTTACTCCTTCCGCTCTGAGGACTTTAACTTGGATATCAAGTGACTGCTGGCTTGTAGATACTCGTGCGTAACCAAAAAGTCTCATGAGCTTAAAAGTGCCTCCTAAATCTATTAACAGACAGGCTGTCTATCAACTCTTCAAAAAACGATTTAATGGACAATATATTGTAGCTATTTTAAAGTGTCTACAAATTTATCACATAGTTCTTTATTCGGCTGAGCGAACCGTCATTTGGGGTACACTCGCGCTAAGGATGACAGCAACTGTCGGCGCCTTGTTCTAAACATAATCATATTGATTGTTGCCTCAACTGACCCATCATATTTAACAGTTATGTCAAGAATGATGGATTCTTCCGGATTATTCTTCACCGCAACATACACTCACCTTTCATATAACCCTTTATAAACAGACCATTACATTATTAGTATGCGTAAATACCTTCTGGCACATTGTTTGCGAAGTAGGTATGAACGGAAGTTTGTTTATTGATTTTTTTGTTTCACAGAGTCTTTCTTAACCAAGTTTCATGGAATTAGCAACGATTGCATGGCTGTAGATGGGTCATGTAATTTGAAACAACGGGTAGTTCCCTTTTGCCGGGGCTTTGTGTGCCTCCGGGCTCCGGTTTTTTTACCAATTACAGGCTGGTTTTGTAGTTGCCCACAGATGGAAAGGAGAAACATCATGTTAAAGCTACAACGTATTGTAAGAACCCTGATCAGTTTCGGGCTGATAGCTGCATTCCTGGGATGCGCAGCCACTCAAAAACGCGAAACTACCGGCCAGTATGTCGATGACACCACCATCACGGCCAAGGTAAAAGCCGATATTCTGGGCGAACCGGGTCTCAAATCGCTGCAGATCACGGTCAACACCTACAAAGGTGTTGTCCAGCTCAGCGGTTTTGTTGATTCGTCACAGAATGCAAAAAAAGCTGGTGAAATTGCCCGTAATGTATCGGGTGTATCAGAAGTTAAAAACGATCTTACTGTGAAGTAGTTGTGAAACCTGGCAGTGGCGACAGCCACTGCCAATCATTGTAACATGCCTTTCATTCGAAACCGGATGAGAAGCAAGAGAGGAGTACACCATGCTCTGGACAATCTGTGTAATCCTGATAGTGCTCTGGCTGCTGGGTTTGGTAACTTCATATACCATGGGCGGCCTGATTCATATTCTACTTGTCGTAGCTGTAATCGTGCTGATTGTGGGTCTCTTTCAGAGGTGATAAAGAGGGTTAAGCGTTATGACCGCAAAGATACATCAAAAAGACTTTCCTGTCGTCTGCGTAGGTGGTTCCGCCGGGGGTCTCGATGCCTATATCCGCTTGCTGAAGCATCTGCCGGCCGATATGGGCGTTGCAATCGTCATCGTCAATCACCTGAGAAGCGTGGCAACCACGCTTCATGAGCTTCTCCCGCGCTACACGGAGATGCCGGTTGAGCTGATCACGGAAAAACTACTTATCCAGCCCAACCATGTGTTCATCATACCGGAAAAACGTGATTTACATGTTTTAGACGGAGAGTTCCGTCTAAAGCCAATATCAAAGCCCAGGGGATGGCCCGACGTAATTACGGTTTTTCTGGGTTCCCTGACCCAGCACTGGGACGGTAAACTAATTGCGGTCATTGTTTCCGGATACGATGGCGACGGGGCAGCAGCACTGTGCGGCGTCAAAGAAGCGGGGGGCATTACCATCGCCCAGAAACTCGACACAGCCAAACAGCCGGATATGCCTGAAAGCGCAATAGAAAGCGGCTGTATTGATTTTATCCTTTCACCCGAGGATATCGCTCAAGAAATCATTCGAATTGCGAACACGGCAGCTCCCGGGAACACATTACGGGCAAAAGCGTCAGCATCTCACTCGTAATCGATAAATCAATAATGATTATACTTATGGTCCCTTCCTCATGAATTTTTGCGCTACCCAAGAGGGATATACATTCGATTTAAAAGGAAATGATAGTAGATGACACCAGACCGAAAAAACAATGACGTCGAACTGCGCAAGCGAGCTGAGGATCTGCTGCAAAGCCGTCCGCCGGCCGGTGCTACTCCGCAATCAACGTTTGAAATGCAGCGACTTCTTCACGAACTGCAAGTCCATCAGATCGAGATGGAAATGCAGAATGAGGAACTGCGTGCGTCGCGAGACCGCTTGGAAACAGTAACATCGCGTTATGTGGATCTCTACGATTTCGCGCCGGTGGGCTATATGACCGTGAGCGAAACGTCACTGATTGTGGAAGCCAACCTCACGGTCGCAACCCTGCTCGGTGTCCCTCGGGGCATACTGATCGGGCAGCTGCTGAGCCGCTTCGTTTTGTCTGATGATCAGGGCATCTTTCGCCACTATTGTGCACAACTCTTTGCATCGGGTGAGCCATATACATGCGAACTGCGCCTTATCCCAGCGAATCATGCGCCACTCTGGGTACGGCTGGAATCTTCCGTTTTACGGGAAGGAGGAGACGGACAGCCGTTTAACCGGGTTGTGATCAGCGATATCAGTGAACGAAAGCTTGCTGAAGAGGTGAGTCAGAATCTGCAAGCACAACTGTTTCAAGCACGCAAGATGGAATCTATCGGGCAGCTGGCAGGCGGTGTTGCACACGATTTCAATAACATGTTGACGGTTATACTCGGTCAAGCAGTAGTGGCCCTGATGCACATGGATGAGAATCATCCGCACTTCGCCGGCTTGCAGGAAATCCGCACAGCCGCTGAGCGCTTGGCAGTTCTTACCCGTCAACTGCTGACCTTCGCCCGCAAACAGGTTGTGGAGCCCAGAGTAGTAGACCTGAATCAGACCGTTAGTAGTATGCTCTCGTTGCTGCGGCAGCTGATCGGCGAGGACATCACCCTCATCTGGCTGCCGGCCACGGATCTGTGGCCGATCAAGATGGACCCCAGCCAGATTGATCAAATCCTGGCGAATCTGTGTGTCAATGCCCGAGATGTAATCGATGGAGTAGGTGCGCTCACCATAGAGACCCGCACCTCCACGTTGGATACCGAATTCTGTGCTGCCCACCCTGGTTCTGTCCCCGGCGATTATGTAGAGCTCGTTATCAGCGACAACGGCTGCGGCATGGACAATGAAACGCTCGATAATATCTTCGAGCCGTTCTTTACCACCAAGGAACCGGGCAAAGGTACCGGGCTGGGACTGGCAAGCGTATATGGCGTTGTGAAGCAGAATAACGGCTATATCAGCGTCGTCAGCGAAGCTGGAATCGGAACGACCTTCAGGGTCTACCTGCCACAACATCTGGGAACGACTGCCCAGACAAGTGGTAAGCATCCGGATGAGCCTCCTGTTCGTGGAAATGAAACCATTCTTGTTGTTGAGGATGAGCCGGGGATCCTGAATATTGTCACCTTACAGCTTGAATGGGCCGGATTCACCGTGCTGCCTGCCGCAACACCGGACGAAGCCATGCAATTGGCCAGGGATAATGCCGGCAAGATGCATCTGTTGCTCAGCGATGTACTCATGCCGGAGATGAACGGTCGTGATCTGGCCAGGAACCTATTGACACTCTACCCGGGCCTGAAACAGCTCTTCATGTCCGGCTATACGGCAGATGTTATTGCCAGCCAGGGCATACTGGACGAGGGAGTTAATTTCATCCAGAAACCATTTTCGACAACGGAATTGGTGGACAAGGTGCGGGAAGTGCTTGAAACATAAAGACAGCAAGTTCAAGGTGGTGTAGACCGCCAATGCCGAAACTCCCTTGACAAAAGGTCTGAAACCACTGCTGACGGTTGATGTTTGGGAGCATGCTCATTATCTGGATTACCAGAATCGTCGTGCCGACTATGTCAACACCCTGCTCGACAAGCTGGTCAATTGGGAATTTGCCCAGCAGAACGCCGGCTGAAAGAGCAAAGATTCTTCTTGAGAGGATCGTCCATGTCTGATGTTGTTCTGGTCTATCCATACTTTTATACACATGCACTCACAGCCATGCTCTTTCATCCCCAGGGGATTGCCCAGCTTGCAGCTGTATTGCGAGGTGCAGGCGTATGTGTCACGGTTGTGGACTGCACGTTTCAGCATAAAGATGCGGTGCTGGCTCAGATAGAGGCGGCCCAGCCGAAAATAGTCGGAATCTATGCCATGCTTTCCATGTCGGACAATGCGCTGGAGCTTGCCGGCATCATTCGGCAGCGAATGCCGGAGACGTTACTGGTATGCGGGGGCCCGCTGCCGACCCTCAGACCGCAACAATTTTCCCAAGTGTTCGACCTTGGGTTTCGCGGCGAAGCGGTTCATTCCTTCCCGGCTTTCTGTAAAAAGTATCTTCATGCTAAAACCACCCGGCACGACCTGCACAGCTTTCTTTCTCAGGCGGATGTCTATCATGGGCTTTACTTTCAGCCGCCCGACAGCGGTGCAACGATCCAGACTCCCACACAAACATCTGACGAAACGATGCTGAATCAGCTCCCGATTCCTGATCGCAGTGATTACAATCATGCTGAATACCAGCAATTCTGGATCGAGCGGGAAGGTTATTCGCTGGCGGGGATCATGACGACCTATGGCTGTCCCTACCATTGTGATTTTTGTTCAAAACCGATTTTCGGAAACCTGTTCCGCCGTCGCAATCTGGATCTGATTTTTAAGGAAATCAAGGATATCAAGGCCTGGGGCTATACAGGACTGTGGATTGCCGACGATTGTTTTACTCTGGATCTGGACCTGGTCCGGGCCTTTTGCAAGCGGTTGATTCGGGAAAAGCTGAACATGAAATGGTGCTGTCTTTCTCGGGTGGATCAGATTACCGCCGGAGATATCGAACTGATGCAGCAGTCCGGCTGCCATAAAGTTTTTTTCGGACTGGAATCAGGCTGTAATGACGTCTTGCAGCTCATGAACAAACAGATCACCACTGAAATGGCGGAACAGACACTCAATCTGTTTGCGCACAGTACGATCCGTACGGCAGGATTTTTCATGGTGGGGTATCCGGGGGAAACGTACGACTCGATCGAGACCACCTTTCACTGGGCTCTGACACTCCCGCTGGATGATATTTCCTTCACAATTCCCTACCCGCTGCCCGGAACCCGGCTGTTCGAGAAAGTATTCAACGTGCAGGCCGATGGCGATTGGCAGTATGAAAATGAAAACCGGCTTATCTATCAATCGGATTTTGATGAAACCTATTTGAAAACACGTATTGCAGAGGTATCTGCGCAATTCACCGCCAGACGTCAGGGGCGAGCGACGATCTCGGACCAGCGATCTGAGCCATGAACCTCACATTGTCATTATCAGACACACTGTTGTTGATTCATGCACCGGCTGTCGGGTCAGGGAAAACAACTTCGATGGCAAAAGGGCTGTTCCTCAACAACAGGGATGAAATGTATGCCGGCGAATCGGCTGGTTTTGGTTTACCTGTCTGGAAAACCGGGAGGTATACCGTCTTTCCTTCACTGGTCTCGGCACGATTGTGTAATCCTAACACGATTGAGAAGGTGTATCGCCTGGATCAGTTGGTAACGTGGCAGATTTTTGGGATCAATGTGCCGCGCCTGTTACCGGCTGCGATGGAAAGAATGACCGAACTCTATATGCAGCAGCCGGCGCATCAGCAATTGCTCCTGCACATCCGCGATGTCCTGTTCGTGAGCTTTGGGATTCGGAGCTCAATGACTCCGGGGCGCAGCTGGGGAGAATGCCGGGTTCTTTACATGACAGATATGCAGCAGGTAACCGTGACGGTTGACGGGCATGAGTTGCAAGAACATGGTGAATTGATTATGCTTAATGAGGTTGCCGGCCTGCCATTTGGTCGCCTGCGCATTGGAACGAACATTCAGGAGGGCAACAATATTTCCGCCTGGCAATCCTGCCCATTTAATACGGTGCTTGAAAATCCTGAGGACGGTATCGAGTTTTGCCTGACTCTTCCGACACATGCGGAATCATCTCACTGGCGTCTGGCGGTTGGACGGGAAATCGGCAGGGAACTTAACTGGGCAGGGTTGGCGCTGACTGCCAATCAACGCCAGTTCAGTTACGGGATCAGCTTTACGGATACCTTTAATCATAGGTGAAGGGAAGAACGTAAAATACCCAAAAGGAGAGAAAAAATGAAGAAAAGAGCTATTGCAGTGGTTGCCCTGATTTCAATGACAGCGTTTGCCGGCACAACCTTTGCCGGCACCGCAAAGGGAGAGAAGATCAATGGCAAGAAGAAATTCGAGGAGCACTGCGCCGTCTGCCACGAAGATGGTGGCAACACGGCCAATCCGGCCAAGACCTTGAGTAAAAAGGATCGTGAAGCGAACGGCATAAAAAACGCCATGGATGTCGTCGGCTATATGCGCAAGCCCGGTCCGGGGATGACCCAGTTCGACAAGAAGACCCTCTCCGACAAGGAAGCCAAGGCAATTGCCGACTACATTATCAAGACTTACAAATAGCCAAACATGCAGATTTTTTAGTAATTTAGAAGTGATTTCCTGTGCTTTTCAGGCAGAAAACACTTCGTTAACTCACTTATCCTGTTTATCAGGGTTAAGTGCAGAAAGGAGATCATCATGGCACAGATCAGTTGGATCACGTCCTTTGCGGAGGGTTTAAACAAGGCTAAGACCTCGAATAAACTTGTATTTCTGGATTTTTTCAACCCTGGCTGAATTGGCTGCAAACGGATGGACGCGGTCGCGTACATCGATCCGGCAGTCATTCAGTTTGTAAGCGACAATCTCGTTCCACTCCGGATTCCGGCCGATGACCC
>JBBQCH010000165.1:0-7574 GCA_038318485.1 Geobacterales bacterium | reverse complement strand
GTCATTGCTGCCCTGGCCAAGGCCCTGAAGGGCGAACTGGGGGCCAGCCGTCCGGTGGTGGATGCCGAATGGGTCAGCCACAGCCACCAGGTCGGAACCACTGGCCAGACTGTATCACCCAAGCTGTACGTGGCCTGTGGCATCAGCGGAGCGATCCAGCATCTGGCCGGTATGAAAAAATCCGACTTCATCGTGGCGATCAACAAGGACAAGGACGCCCCGATCGGCGAAGTGGCCGATGTTCTGGTCGTGGCGGATGTGATGCAGTTTGTGCCGGCATTGACGGCCAAGCTGGCACAATGACAGTGCTGGCCGGAATCAAAATTGTGAATCTGGCGGTCAACCTGCCCGGTCCGGCCGCTGCCCAGCGTCTCAGCCGGATGGGGGCCGAAGTGATCAAGATCGAGGCTCCCGCCGGTGATCCGATGGAGTTCTATAATGCCGACTGGTATCGGGATCTGGCTGCCGGTCATACTATTGTCAGGATCGATTTGAAGGAACCGGATGGCAAGCAGATCCTGTTTGACCTGCTTGGGAGCGCCGATGTTTTGATAACAGCTACCCGGCCGGCTGCCATGGAGCGTCTGGGCTTGGGCCCGGCCGACCTGCATCCGAAGTTTCCCAGGCTTTGCCAGGCAGTCATTGTCGGCTATCCGGCGCCTCGCGATAATGAAGCCGGTCATGATCTGACCTATCAGGCTTCCATGGGGCTGATCGATCCGCCCCATATGCCGCGTACGCTGCTGTCGGATATGGCCGGGGCTGAAATGACTGTTTCGGCGGTGCTGGCCCTGCTGTTAAATCGTGAACGGAACGGGGTCGGCGGGCATCAGATTGTTGCGCTGTCAGAAGCGGCCGCTGCGATTGCCGAACCGTTGCGATACGGCAGCACAGTACCCGGTGCTACGTTGGGTGGCGGCATACCGGAATACAATATTTACCAAACCGACGATGGCTGGGTGGCCGTAGCAGCACTTGAGCCGCATTTCAAAAAACGGCTGGAAAATACTCTGGGCATTGCCACGCCGGAAGAGTACCGGGCCGCCTTTGCCGGGCAAAACTGCGCCTACTGGCAGCAGTGGGCGCAGGAACAGGATCTGCCGATAGAGACAGTTCGTGGCTGATTGGATATTTAAAAGAATTTGTGGAGGGTGCACACATGTTTCTTGATCTGACTGAAGAACAGAAGCTGATCCAGAATACGGCTCGGGATTTTGCAAAGACCGAATTGGAGCCGGTTGCAGCATCGCTTGATCAGGGCGACGACCGGAAACCGCTGCTGGCTAACCTGAAAAAACTGGCCGAACTCGGCTTCATGGGGTTGAACGTCAAGGGGGAATATGGCGGCTCCGATGCCGGAGTGGTCTCTTTCAGTCTTGCCGTTACCGAAATTGCCCGGGCCTGTGCCTCGACGGCGGTTACCGTATCGGTCAGCAACATGGTGGCGGAGGTGATTCAGGCGGTTGGTTCCGAGGAGCAGCGCCGCGCCTATATACCCAAAATATGCTCCGGTGAATATTCGGCGGGCGGCTTTGCCCTGACTGAAACCTGCGCCGGTTCCGATCCTGCCGGGATGTGTGCCCAGGCGGTCGATGACGGTGACAGCTGGGTCTTGAACGGCTCCAAAATCTTTATCACCAGTGCTCCCTATGCGGGAGTCTTCGTGGCCTGGGCGGTAACCGACAAGGCCGCGCACAAAGGCAAAGGCATCAGTTGCTTTCTTGTGGAGGCCGGCACCAGGGGGCTTGTGATCGGCAAGGAAGAAAAGAAGATGGGGCAGCACGCCTCTGCCACCAATGAGGTGATCTTTGATGATTGCCGGATTCCAAAATCGGCCCTGATGGGCAAACTGAACGACGGTTTCCGGATCGCTGCCGGGGAACTGGCCGGCGGTCGGATCGGGATCGGTTCGCTGGGATTGGGAGTCGGACTGGCGGCGATGGATTATGCCACCCGCTATGTCACCGAACGGACCCAGTTTGGGCAGAAGGTCAGTAATTTCCAGGCTATCCAATGGATGATCGCCGATGCCTATACCGAACTGGAAGCGTCACGCTTGCTGCTGATGAATGCCG
Organism: Geobacterales bacterium; assembly: GCA_038318485.1. Taxonomy (GTDB): domain Bacteria; phylum Desulfobacterota; class Desulfuromonadia; order Geobacterales; family Pseudopelobacteraceae; genus JACRCG01. The sequence continues at coordinate 5,499 of JBBQCH010000165.1, read as the reverse complement.
CCTACCGCAAGGAATCCGGCAAGAGCTTTGCCAAGGAGGCCTCCATGGCCAAGATGTATGCCACCGAAGCGGCCAACAACTCCTGCTACAAGGCTCTCCAGATGCTGGGAGGCTACGGCTATACCCAGGATTTCCCGGTGGAACGCTATGCCAGGGATGCCCGGATTACCTCGATCTACGAAGGAACCAACGAGATTCAGCGTTTGATTATATCGCGTGAAATATTGAGGAACTTCAGCTGACAAGGAGGCCGGTATGAGTACAAGCAAACGCATCACCCTGCAGCAAGCCGCCGAGATCATCAAGGACGGCTCCAGTCTTACTTTTTCCGGTTTTACGATCTGGAGGCGCCCGATGGCGATCATCTTTGAATTGATCCGCCAGCATCGCAAGGGGCTGCACCTGATCGAAGTCAATGGCGGCTCCCAGACTGAATTTCTGGTCGGCGCCGGTTGCGTCGATATCTGGGAATCTTGCTGGGTCGGGCACGAACTGTACGGCAAGTACGGCGCCAATCTGTCGCGCAAGGTGGCCAACAAACAGATTATCGTCGAGGATTACAGCCATGCCGAGATGATGTTCCGTTTCGCCGCCGCTGCCAATGGTTCGCCCTATGCCGTAACGCAGACCTCCCTGGGGACTGATATCCATAATCCGGAGTACGATATGCTGGGCCGGGCCGGACTGCGGGACGGCAAACGCATCGCATCGCACAAGTATCAGTTTGTTGAAGACCCCTTCTTCGGAGCCGGTTCCCAGGTGCATATTCCGGCTGCCAAGGTCGATATCGCTGTTCTATGTGTCCAGCAGGTTGGGGAGGAGGGCACCTTGCGGGTCAATGGACAGTATTACTCCGATCCGGAGGTGGCGCGGGCGGCCGACATTACGATCGTGATGGCCGAGGAGATCGTCCCGGAGGAATATCTGCGGCGCAACGCCGACCAGAACACGATTGCCAGCTTTGAAGTCAATCACATCCTGGAATGCCCCTTCGGAGCCCATCCAACCGGCATGTTCGGTCGCTATGATGTGGATGGCGCTTTCCTGAAGGATTTCTACGGCCGCACCCGGACCCAGGAGGGGTACGATGATTTTGCCAAGGAATGGATCCATGGGCAGGACCACATGAGCTATCTGGAAAAACTGGGCTGGCCGCGCATGCTGAAGCTCAAGGCTAATACGGCGCTCAATTACAGCGTTCGCGAGAAGGGGGGTAAGTGACCATGGCAACTGATTATGCGACTCCTGAAGAATACGGCCTGGCCGACCTGATGTGCTGTGCCGCTGCGCGCGAGGTCCAGGACAACGAGGTGGTTTTTGCCGGCACCGGCCTGCCGATGGTGGCGATCATGCTGGCCCAGAAAACCCATGCCCCCAACCTGAAACTGATCTTTGAGGCCGGCACGCTGGATGGCCGTCCTCCCGAAATCCCGACCTCGGTTGGCGATGCCCGCTGCGAGATGGGCGCTTCGCGCTCTTCCGGCCTTTACGATGCCTTCAGCATCGCCCAGCGCGGCTATGTTGATCTGGGTTTTCTGGGCGGGGCCGAAGTCGATGAATACGGCAACGTCAACACCACCTGCATCGGTGATTATCTGGAGCCGGAACTGCGTCTGACCGGCAGCGGCGGCAACCCTGATATCAACTCCTTTGCCAAGCGGACTGTCTTCATCATGGTTCACGAAAAGCGACGTTTTATACCACAAGTCAGCTACATCACCAGTCCCGGCTGGAAGGTCAAAAAATGGCCGGGCGGTGAATTTGTTCATCGCCGTGAATTGTACGGCGCTGCGTATCGGGGCGGCCCTTCGGCGGTCATCAGCACGGCCGGTGTTTTCCGTTTCGACGAGCAGTCCGGACGGATCTATCTGGATACTTGCCATCCCGGCAAAACACCGGAAGAAATCAAGGATATGTGCCACTTCGAGCTTGATATTTCTCGCGTTCAGGGCGAAACACTTCCACCGACCCGGGATGAGTTGCATATCATTCATGAAGTGCTGGATCCGGAGCAGATCTTTGTTCCAAAGGTGAAAAAGGGGTAGCTGCGTGGAGTTAATGCGGTAAAATGTAGGGCCATTCCCATGCGGGTGGCCTGTTATGGACGACAAAACTTGTACCTGAATAACAGACGGGAAGCCTTATAAAGGCTTCCCGTTTTTGCATGCATTCATTTTGTTGATCCTATTTGAAATTGTCCTTGAAAAAGCAGTTAACCGCCGATAAAGGCGGATACACGAAGTTGCAGGCATTCAAACTGCCGCAGTCCGCAGCCGAACAGCAGCTTCACCACCAGATCAAACGGATAGGAAAGCTGCGCCAGAATGGCGTCTATTTCAACACGGGAAAGTACCATTGGGACATAGCTGGATTTCTTGGCTCGCGGTACATCCTTCAGTTCAGCGAATTCACGCTTCAGACCGTGGCGATAGAAGAATAGCAGGGAGTTGAAAGCCTGATTCTGGGTGGTAGATGCTACCTTGCACGTAACCGCCAAATGGGTCAGGTACGCCTTCACATCGTCGCCGCTCAACTCCTGCGGCGGTTTATTATTCAGGAAGCGTTGAAACTGGCGTGACCAGTTGGCGTATGTTTTCAGGGTCTTACGCGAGTAGTGCCGTACCTTAATTTCATTGGCCATTGATTCCATTACCGTATCCCAATCTGGCGAATCGGATTTTTCATGATAAGCTGACTCGCTATACTGGGATCGGCGTTGAAGTCTTGGAGAAGAAACAGTGTGATTCGTGGACTCCGCTATAATCTGTAACGGCGGCTCTGGCTTGTTTGTGTCATTCGAGCCTTCATACACCCTAGAATCAGCTATCTGTCCTTCCTGCATCTTGAAGTAGAGAGATACGCTTTGGAAAGCAGCACGGCATTTTCCCTCACTTTGTTTCTTCTCGCGGAGCTTTTCTTGAAACAGCCTTAACCGCTCCGCCTTGTCGGGTGTAATCACATGGCGGTCACAGAAATCGAGAAAATAGCGCAGCCACTTCACGTACTCCTGAAACAGATCAGCAGAAACGTTACTCGCCTTTAAGAGGTTCATGTATTGGGCATACGTCTTCTTGGGGATGAGAATCATGTTGGAGCCTGTGAACTAAATAGTATGATTAGCTGAAAGTTCGTTATTTTTAATTGATTGAGTTTAAAAGTAAAGCTATTGTACACCAACTTGACGCCTTATGGAGTACCAAACATGGTAACCCGCCTGAAATTGAAGCCTGGCCAAAAAGGGACAAAAGCCTTGACTGAAAAATACGGCGATGATTTTGTCTGTGTTCGCTACCGCTACGACGAACCAAGCCGCACTCGCATAAAAACCGTTGAAATTATCATCGAAAGAAAACAGTTGCCACCATCGGTAAAAAGCAAAAAAGCGGAAACTCTCGTACCGGTGCAGATTGCCTACGGCGAAACGAAACTGGGGAAAATGGCCCGAGACGCTGGCGGAACGTGGGATGCTGATGTAAAGCTCTGGTTTATTAAGTATGGCAATATTAAAGACACAGAACTGGAAAAGCATATAATATTAGATAAGTCATCTCAACCCAAAGCATCTAATATTATATAACTTAAAGCATCTAATATTGCATGCCAGCATCTAATAATATATACCGGTATCTAATATTAGATAACTGGCTAAGTGGTATATAACCGAGTTGGTTTATAGTGAAAGGACTCTTGCCGGAGCCCAGACTTGTCCGCACAGGTGAGTCAATAAGAGCTAGATGCCTTTAACCAAGAGTTCACTGATCCGGTTTATTGACACTATTAAACTCTGTGAGGTGTGATAAATGAGAGTATTTGTTAGCTGGAGTGGTGACCGAAGCCAAATGTTGGCGCAAGCCTTACGGGAATGGTTGCCCTTAGTCTTGCACTATGTTCAACCGTGGCTATCTGAAAAAGACATAGGAGCAGGAAAGCGCTGGAGCCCAGAAATAGCAACACAACTTGAAGAATCAAATTTTGGCATTGTCTGTATTACACCCGAAAATATTGAGTCATCCTGGATTCTCTTTGAGGCGGGTGCGTTAGCCAAGTCTCTCCAGAATAGTTACGTAGTGCCCCTCCTCTTGAACGTAGATTACCGGGATGTTAGCGGTCCCTTATCCCAGTTCCAAGCTAAAAAAGTTAGTAAATTATCGATGTTAGAGATAGTTCAGACAATAAACCAAGCGGCATCCGACCCAGTGGAACAATCGCGTCTCTTGCAGTTATTTGAGGCACTCTGGCCTCAACTCGAAGAACGAATAATAAAAATCCCCGTGCATTCGAAGGAGTCAAGACCAGCACGTTCTCAGCATGATATTTTGGAAGAATTGGTTTCAACAATTCGCGGTATAGATCAAAGATTACAAACTCTCGAGCAATGGCTATCTCGCGTAACCCGGATAGCTATTAAACCTGATATCACACCCACGATTGAAATACTTCCTCTAGATGCAGAGACGGAAAAGGAAGCAAAAGAACAATTCCATCACGGAAATTTTATACCAGCGATAAAGATAGTAAAAGCTGCAACAAATCTTGGTCTTATTGACGCAAAGAATCTCGTTGAATCCTGGAAGAACTCACCAGATCCCCCAGAGAAGACCAGAAATTAAATAATCATGCAAAATCATTTGCACCACCGGACGCAGCATTTCTACGCAGAAGAGCGCTTTGTCGTTCGACAAATTCCAAAAAAAGAATATATGGGTGAGCCTTCGAGGGTCAGCCTTTGACACGAGACAATATTAAAGAACGGGGGGCCAACCAGACAGAAGCACCGGCCAAAAACCGCCGGTGTTCTCCCAAGCCGTTGGTCACCTTATCACATTGAAGTTAAAGCATATTTCCCAGTTATCGGATTCATCCGGCATGGGACGCCAATAAAAACAATGGGTTACAGTGAAAAGCTGTAGCCCATTTTACTTGATGCTGTAGTAAATGCCGTAATAGAATTCAAACTACAAATAATTCTCATTCTGAACTATACTTTTTATAATTCTCATCCTGTTCATCTTTAGGTACTGGTGGATATGCGCGACATCGCCCATGCTATCGGCAAGGACAATATTGTGCCACGGCATAACAGTGATCTCGGGATAGACCGATCAGATCGTTACCAGCCCAAAGAAGAAACCATGGGGTCAGGCTTCCAAGTTGACAAAGAAACCATGGGGTCAGGCTTCCAAGTTGACAAGTTAGGCTATTAGCGGTATGTATTCCCTATGGCATGTAAACCACGCATTCATATCCCTGGCGGACTCTATCACGTCATTTTCAGAGGCAACGGCGGTCAACCTGTATTCCTCACTGACAATGATCGTTACCGCTTCTATCTTCTGCTCCAGGAAGGCACCTGCCGGCTTGGATACAGGGTCCACGCTTTTTGCCTCATGACCAACCATATTCATCTGGCCATTCAGGTTGGTGAAATATCATTGTCTCGCTGTATGCAGAATCTTTCTTTCCGTTATACCCGCTGGATCAACTGGCAACAGAAGAGAA
>JBBQCH010000164.1:0-7623 GCA_038318485.1 Geobacterales bacterium | reverse complement strand
CCAGACGCATGATGGCGCCTTTGCCGAATTGTTTTTCAATCTGGCTGAGAGCCAGTTCTATTGCTTTGTTTTTCTCCGGGGCGCTGTTTTTATCCGACATGGTAATACTCCCTGAACAGGTAGAATGTGATAGACCAAAGGAAAGAAAAATAGCATATCCGGCAGTTTTACCGCAAGGATTTATCTGAATCAGCTTGCCGTTCTCTTCAACAGATACCTACGCAGCCAGTCAAGTGCTGTCCAGGCTGTAAGAGTACGTATTTCTGACCTGGAACCATGGAACTGGAAACGCTTTGTCCAGCAGCCGTCCGGAGCGGCCAGCGAGATAAAGACTGTCCCGACCGGTTTCTCCTCCGTGCCGCCATCCGGCCCGGCAATACCGGTCACCGACAAACCCAGATCGCTGTCGGCATCAACCCGCACCCCCTTGGCCATGGCCGAAGCACACTCGGAGCTGACCGCACCCTTTGTGTCCAGCAGCTCGGAAGATACACCCAGCAGCCTCATTTTGGCCGCGTTACCATAGGTCACCAACCCTTCCAGAAAATAAGCGGAACTACCCGAAATGTCTGTGATGCGTTTGGCGATCATACCACCGGTACACGACTCGGCCAGAGCCAGTGTCAGGCCATGCTCACGCAGCAAAACGGCCACGACATCATCAATACTGCTGTCACCGGTCGAAAAAATACAATTTTCCAGGCGTTCCCGCACCATGCAAGCCGCATTTGCCAAGAGGACTGCAACAACGGCATCATTCTCGGCTTCTGCCCGCAGAGTAACCTTTATCAAGGGAAACTTGACGCAAATGCCCAGGGCCAGTCCCTGTTCCGGCTTGGCAATCCCCAGCAGCAGTTCATCAACCTCCGGCTCCCCCGGACCAAATACATTCAGACTGATGGCACGAATGACCCTTTTGTGCGTCACCCGTTCCAACACAAAGGGGATTATCGATTCCTGCAACATGACGGACATCTCGGACGGAACACCTGGCATGAAAAACATGAAACAGCCGTTATGCATCAGCTGAAATCCGCAGGCTGTGCCATTGGGGTTGTGGATCAGGCTTGACTTGCTCGGAATCATGGCTTGTTTGTCGCCCAAGTGAACGTCCTGCGGGGCCCCGAGCCGGCCGGACATCAAACTGACATGGGCTCGCGCGTCATCATTGATTACCAGCCTACGTCCAGTTGCGCGAGCCGCTGCCCGGGAAGTCATATCGTCAGTGGTGGGACCAAGACCACCGGTAATAATCACCGCATCACTGATCCGCCCAAGCTCGTTCAACGCGTCCATAATATCCGGTTCATTGTCGCCAACAACCAGATGCCGCTGGACTCGCAAACCTTCGTTGAGTAGCTTTGCGGCAATATATCCGGCATTAGTATCAGTGATCTGGCCGCAGATCAGCTCATCGCCAATACTTAAAGTTGATATTCTCATCGTTCTGACACCCCCGTGCATTGCACTCGTTCCATTACTTCCCGGCACGGAATTCCGTGCTCCCGGGCAATCCGGCGACAATCTTCGTATTCCGGAGAGGATCGCAACATTCTCCCACCGCAATCAAACACCTGCTTGAATCTCAGCAAACCGAATTCCGTCTGCAACTCGACAATCCGGCGCTCCAGAACCGTGCGGTCGGCCTGATAATGGCGCAGGCCGATTGCTGATGTTTCCATCAGCACAATCTGTTCCAGATGTTCAAGCTGATTCAAGTGGCAGAGAAAAGAGAGCATGACTGCGGGACGATTTTTTTTCATCTGAATCGGAGTAAAGAAGACATCCAGCGCCCCCGCCTCCTGCAAACACTCCATAGCGTAACCCAACACTTCCGGAGTCGAATCGTCAATATTAGCCTCTACCACCAGCACACGATCAACTAACTGTCCAGACTCGACGGTTCTGCCCATAAAAGCCCGCAGAATGTTGGGGCAATCGTTAAAATCCTTGTTTCCCGCGCCGCAGCCAACCTTATCCAGCAGCAGCACCGGCCGCTTTCCGAAACCATTTGCCAGAGCAGCCAGAATAGCCGCACCAGTCGGCGTGACCCTCTCTCCCAGGCCGCAATCACCATGCAACGGCATCCCCCGCATAAGCTCTGCCGTGGCCGGGGCAGGCACAGCCAAACGACCGTGGTCAGTATTGACGAAACCGCTTCCCAGCGGCAGCGCCGAAGCATAGATAGCCTCTATCACCAAATAATCGAGGCAAACCGCTGTACCGACAATATCGACTATCGAATCAACTGCTCCGACCTCATGAAAATGTACATCATCCAGCGGAACACCATGCACCTTGGCCTCAGCTTCGGCCAGACGGAGAAATATTTTGCGTGAGGTCACTTTTACCGCATCGGAAAGAGCGCTGGTTGCGATCATTGCATCAATACCGGCATAATGGCGGTGGGTTTGATGGTCATGCACCGTCACATCGAACTTGAGCGCAGCAACCTGCTGCCGTTCGGTACGCTGGGTGGAAAGAGAATAGGAGTCCGTCGGCAGCAAAAGTTTGGCAAGTTCGACACGCAAGTATTCCAGCGGCACCCCCAGATCTAGCAGGGCTCCCACAGTCATGTCGCCGGAGATACCGGCCTGGCAGTCAAAATAAAGAATTCCCATATCACACTCGATTGATCTGGCTGGCTGCACAGGCCGCGCCGAAGCCATTGTCGATATTTACCACTGTTACTCCGGCAGCACATGAGTTGAGCATCCCCAGCAGGGCTGCTACGCCGCCGAAGGATGCGCCGTAACCAACCGAGGTCGGCACCGCAATAACCGGTTTGTCCACCAGTCCCCCTACCACCGAGGGGAGCGCCCCCTCCATACCGGCTACGACAATTATGACGGAAGCGGAAGCCAGCTGTTCACCTCGTGCCAGCAAACGGTGGATACCGGCCACGCCGACATCGAAGATCTGATCAACCTGGTTGCCCAGAAATCCAGCCGTCACAACCGCCTCGGACGCCACCGGAATGTCGGAAGTCCCGGCCGATATAACCAGGATTATTCCCTTCCCGAGCTGTTCGGACGATTGTAGCTCCAGCGTCAGACAACGGGCTGCAGTATGATAAACTGCGGCCGGAAAAACCGACAGAATCTGCCGGGACTTTTCATAATCCAGACGTGTCACCAGTACGTTACTGCCCTTGCCGGACATGGCGGTCATAATCGCTGCGATCTGCTCAACCGTTTTGCCTTCGCCAAAGATAACTTCAGGCATTCCCTGGCGCAGTTGGCGATGATGGTCAACCTGGGCACACCCCAGATCCTGATAAGGGAGTTGTTTTAGATGCTGTAAGGCGTCATCAATGGACAACTCTCCATCCTTTACAGAATGAAGCAGGGTTTTGATATTGTCTGGATGCATTGTATTTCTCCGTTACAAATCCCGTTGATCGGCATATTAAACTGGTGAGATCTTATAGCATGCCAACATCCGATTTCCATCCAAAATCCTGTTCATACCGGCGTATTGAATCATCAAAAAAATGTTCACCGGTTTACTTTGCATCAGAACTTATGCTACATAGATTCACATACTGAATCATGCGAGGTTACTAAATATGGGTCAAACAACTGCTGAAAAGATTTTTGATGCTCATCTTGTAAATGAGCCGTTCCCCGGAACCAAGGTATTGAGGCTGGATGCCGTGCTCTGCCACGAAATCACGACGCCGATCGCGATCGACGACCTGATTCGCCGCGACAAGGACCGCGTCTTTGATACTGCCAGGATCAAGGCCGTCATCGACCATGTCACCCCCAGCAAGGACACCAAAACCGCTACCCAGGCCAAGATCCTGCGCGACTGGGCCCGCCGCCACGCCATCAAAGATTTCTTCGACGTAGGCGCCAACGGTGTCTGCCACGCCCTGTTCCCGGAACAGGGCTTTATCCGACCCGGCTACACGGTTATCATGGGCGATTCCCACACCTGCACCCATGGCGCCTTCGGAGCCTTTGCGGCCGGGATCGGCACCACCGACCTGGAAGTCGGGATTCTGAAAGGGGTTTGTGCTTTCCGCCAGCCCAAGACTATCAAATTCAATGTCAACGGCGTACTGCCCAAAGGTGTCTATGCCAAAGATGTCATCCTGCACATCATCGGCAAAATCGGCGTCAACGGCGCAACCGACCGGGTCATAGAATTCCATGGTTCAACCATTGATGACATGACTATGGAATCACGCATGACGCTTTGCAACATGGCCATTGAAGCCGGCGGTACTTCCGGGATCTGCATGCCGGATATGACCACCGTCGAATACCTGTGGAAGTTCATCAGCAACGACTTCGCCAGCAAGGAAGCGGCCTTGGCAGATTATTCACAATGGCGCGCCGATGCTGATGCCGAATACGACCAGACCATCGATATTGATGTGGCCTCCCTGCTGCCGACCGTGACCTTCGGCTACAAACCGGATCAGGTCAAAACAATCGACGAGATCGCCGGCACACCGCTTGACCAGATCTACATCGGCTCATGCACCAACGGGCGCCTGGAAGACCTGCGCATCGCCGCCCAGATTCTTAAAGGGCGCAAGCTGGCACCAAATGTACGCGGCATCCTCTCTCCCGCTACTCCGGCTATATTCAAGGACGCTAGCAAGGAAGGGCTGATAGACATCTTCATGGAAGCCGGTTTCTGTGTCACCAACCCGACATGCGGCGCCTGCCTGGGTATGAGCAACGGAGTGCTTGCCGAAGGCGAAGTCTGCGCTTCAACCACCAACCGCAACTTCATGGGGCGCATGGGCAAAGGCGGCATGGTGCACCTGATGTCACCAGCCACGGCAGCAGCATCAGCGATTGAAGGCGTAATTGCCGACCCGAGGAAATATCTGTAATTCAATTACAATAACTCACCACAGAGTCACAGAGGTCTCAGAGAAAATAAAGACTTATTTTGTTGAATTATAACCATCAAAAACGGAAGTTTTCTGTGACTCTGTGGTAAACAATTTTCAAAGGAGATTTATATATGAAAACATTCGGAGGCCCGGTCCTCTTTCTTGACCGCAGCGACATCAACACCGACGAGATCATCCCGGCCAAATACCTGACCGAGATCACCAAAGAAGATCTTAAACCGTATATCCTGGAAGACCTGAAACTTCCTGGCTTTGACCCGAAAGGGCCGAAAACCCAAAATGCACGGGTAATCCTCTCCCGCGCCAACTTCGGTTGCGGTTCTTCCCGTGAGCATGCTCCCTGGGTATTTGAAGTCAACGGCATCACGGCCGTAATCGCCGAATCCTTTGCCCGGATTTTCCGCCAGAACATGTTCAACTGCGGCATGGCCGCCATCGAACTTCCCAAGGCCGATCTGGACAAGATTTTTTCACACATTGATGATGGAGACGCGTCAATGGATATAGACATCGAAGCTGGAATGTTGACCATGAAAGGCGACGGCAAGCAGAAAAGCTTCAGTTTCGAAATTTCACCCTTCGACAAGGCGCTGGTACTGGCCGGCGGATGGGTGGACTACGCCGACCAGAACTATTAGGCTTCACCCGGTATTGAAAAAGCAAGAGGGCGGAAAACAGTAGTTTTCCGCCCTCTTGCTTTCACGTCCTTCCTACTGCAAATCTATAATAATTCAACACCGGACTTACCTGAACTCCCGGTTTAAATAGCTTCATCAGTGCAGTTTCAGCGCATGCATCAGTTTCCCGAGCACTTTGTTTAAAATATGTCCTCGTTCCAACGATTCGAAGTGTGGAGATTTGCGAATACCCAGCCGTTTCAGTTCCGCGATGATCCTGGCATCTTTCTTGACCTTGAGCCCCTTCCTGAAAATTTTGATAGCTTCCTCTTTCCGATGCGCCAACAGATATACACGCCCAAGAGCCAGGAAATGTTCACAGTTGTAGGGATTGAGCAAGACTGCCTTCCTGCAAAGTTCAATACCTTTCTTTATTTGCCCCGACTCCGTTGCCAGACTGTAGCCCATAAGGGAAAGCATCTCCGGCGACTCTGTACGGGCAACATCTCGCTTGTCCTGAATCATAACCAATTCCTTCCACTGATTTCATCTAGCAAACCGAACTATCTCGCAAAAACATTTTTGACGAAAATATGCACCAAGGTAACCTTACGTTGTGCAATTATACATGGAAATGCCGATCGGCAGACAGAATTATTGACGGACCGGTAACAAAGCAGTGACAGCATCGCTGTCAGAATTTTTTGCTCAAGCCAAGATGGAAAGCGACGTCCGGCGCCGTGCTGACTACCACATCCTCCGTCACCCCGATATCCAGCAGATAGTTCCACGGAAGCTTGAGAGCACCACCTGATACCAGCATCAGTGAACTGCTTGACAGTTCATCCAGAGAGCTACCTCGATACAGTGGGGTGTTGCCATTCAGCTGAAGCTTGAAGGAGATCCATGAGGCTGGCCCCCAACCTAATCCGAGCGTACCGAATCCCGCCAGATTATTATGTTGGTCAGACAACACATCTCCGCCGGACATCACCAATCCCCCCACAGAACCGAATATGCCCAGAGAGCCCCATTCGGTATTATTATTCATACTTCCGCACAACTGCAGCATGAAATCGGTGCCGCCGCTACCGCGTAAAGAGGTACTGTCGCCGGTGGGCAATTTAATAGCCGCTTTGAGTGACAACCGGTCACGTGAAACATCATCGCCATATTCATAAAAACCATATCCGGCAGTCAGCTTCAAATCTCCAATTCCCGAACCGGACTGATCCATTTTAAGTTTCTGGACACCATCCTTACGATAGCTGTAACCCAGGCGATTTTTGGGAGCGGCATCTCTCCCCCCCTGCGGCAGACCAAAGGCTGAGTGCCAGTCGATTACAAAACTGTCAAGAAAACCGCTACCCTGAATCAGGTAGGGGACCTCGGCACCAAGCTCCCAGTGAGGACTAAAACCATAACGGGCGGAAAGAACAATCTGGTACGTTTCGCCGTCCAGGGTTATTTGCTCCCGAGCATTACTGCTGACCGTATAGTTACTGGAAAGGTCCTGAGAAAAGCCTACAGCCAAATGGCCCGGGGAGGCAATATCAGCTCCGGTTTCGCGCGGCAGACCATAGATTTGAACAAGCGGACTCTGGTTGGATATTACAAATGGAGTAATCTCCATATCCTCTGCAAAAGCTGGCGTTACAAAGTATATGGAAAGAATAGCTGTGGTAAACCAGCGGCTGACAACTGTTACCGCTCTAACTAAACCTGTCTTGCAGGACATACGTGTAGCAAGTTCAAATTCCATTTCAATTTCTCCTTTCACATTCAAGTTGACACGCTATACCACAACTTACCAGCCTAAAAGCAACTGCACACTTTTAGTATCTGCTCGATTAATAGTTAATGTGACATGCCGACACTTCTGTCAAGTCTCAAATGACTTGCCGTATACATCGCCTGAACCATCAAATACTTTGCGGAGCTTGATTTTTTTTTGAGTCGGTGCGATAGTACTGCAACAATTAAACACGATGCGTGGAGGATACAATGTTTGGATTTGGCATGCCTGAACTGATAATCATATTGGTAATTGTGCTGGTCGTTTTCGGTGCCGGGCGACTTCCTGAGATCGGCGGTGCACTCGGCAAGAGTATCCGGAATTTCAAAAAGGCT
>JBBQCH010000163.1:0-7681 GCA_038318485.1 Geobacterales bacterium | reverse complement strand
GACACGCTCCACAAAAAAAGAGATCAGTACCGAGATTTGTTCGGCCTGCCATCCTTTCTACACCGGCAAGCAGAAACTGATTGACACGGCCGGTCGTGTTGAGCGTTTCAAAAAGCGTTACGGCCAGATCTGATCAGCCGTAGCGAAGACACACGAAGGGGGTTTGTCGCGAGGCAAATCCCCTTTTTTTGCACCACAACATTCTCCAATTCAAAGCGTTCCAGATTCAGAACATCACTAATTCCGATTACAGATCAAAGATGATATCGAGGCGGTGAGGACTGAGGCGACGAAGGCGTACAAAGAGTACGCTGAGGAGCCGAAGTCGAGCCAACAAAGATTGCGCTTTGATATGGAAGTGGAAAAAGATTTTCCTGAACATGGCTCGCACCAGGGCACTATGAACAACGTCTCACTGATCGAACACACTCCCAATCCCGAGCAAACCGTTGCTCTGGCTGCCCGGCTATGCTATTCGCCATCTTCCATCAATGACCTGCGGGAAAAGCTGGCCGCCTCTGATGTTGAGTCTTTCCTGGACAAGATCATGTCGTTGGGGCACCACTCGGTTCTGGAACACGCCTCTTTTACCTTTGGTATCGAAGGTATTTCCAGGGTTACCACACACCAACTGGTTCGTCACCGCATCGCATCTTTTTCGCAGCAATCCCAGCGTTATGTGTCTCATAAAGATGAATTTACTTCAATAATGCCGGACACCATCGCCGAGAATCCTGAAGCCCGCCAGATTTTTGCCTTTATGTCGGAAACCGTGCACAAGGCCTACGCACAACTGGTAGAGATGGGGATTCCAGCAGAAGATGCACGCTACATACTGCCTAACGCAACAGAAACAAAGATCATCATGACGATGAATGCCCGCGAATTGCTGCACTTCTTCGCACTGCGCTGCTGCCAAAGGGCCCAGTGGGAAATCAGGACAATGAGCATAGAGATGCTGCGCCTGGTAAAACAGGTGGCACCGGTAATTTTCCGTGAGGCCGGTCCTGGCTGCGTTGGCGGCCCCTGTCCTGAGGGAAAGTTCTGCTGCGGACAGACCCTGGAAGTGCGCGAGTTTTACAAGAATCTGGAATAGACCAGGAAAGAGGTTTCATGGATAAGATACACGTTGGCGGCCAGGCTGTTATTGAAGGGGTCATGATGCGGGCCCCGCGCGCGGTTGCCATTGCAGTTCGTCGTCCCGATGGCGAGATAGTAGTCAAAAGGGAGCTGGCCATACCGCTCTCTGAAAAATTCCCGATTGTCAAACTCCCGATCATCCGTGGTGCTGTAGCCCTTTTCACATCCCTGATCATCGGCATAAAAGCCCTCAATTTTTCGGCTAACGAGGCGATGTCTGAGGAGGAGAAGGACAAGGAAGGCGTCAAAGAGGGGGGCGGTGATCTTTCTTCGTGGGCCATGGCCGGCACGATGACCGTAGCCTTCGGGTTCGGCATCTGCCTGTTTTTCCTGTTTCCGCTCTACATGACAAAACTGATGACCCCGGTCATTGGAGACAACAACATCGTTTTCAACCTGGTTGACGGAGTCATCCGGGTAGTTGTGTTTCTGATCTATATCTGGGCCATTTCTCGCATGAGTGACATCCAGCGGGTCTTTCAGTACCATGGCGCGGAACACAAATCGATCTTTGCCTTTGAAGCCGGTGAAGAATTGACCGTTGAAAACGTTCGGGGCTACAGCCGCCTGCACCCGCGCTGCGGCACCAGTTTCCTGTTAATCGTGATGCTGGTCAGCATCGCCGTATTCTCTTTGATACCAAAACTCTGGCCGTTTTATCTAAAAGCCGGATCACGGGTTTTCCTGCTGCCAATGATCGCCGGCATCTCCTATGAATTTTTAAAATGGAGCGCTACGCACGACAATCATCCGCTGGTGAAAATGATAATCGCACCCGGCCTTGGCCTCCAACGCCTTACCACCCGTGAACCGGATGACAGCCAGCTTGAGGTTGCCATCCGCTCGATGAACGAAGCGCTGGAACTTAACGCCGGATACAAAGACGACCGCTTAGTGGTTTAGATCAATCCGTTTCACCCCAGGGGCCCCACCATGTCATGTACCCGAACCGGGGAAAATTGTAAATGCACCTATTCATCCTGCTCCCGCCGGGGCAACTGCTGTCAGTGCGTCGCCTATCATCGCGAACGCGGCGAAGCCACCGGCTGTATGTTCACTCCGGCCGGCGAGAAGAGTTATGAGCGTTCACTCAAAAATCTGATGCGTGATCGTGGAATAACACTCGTCTGATTCACCTCGACAAATACCATGCTGACCTTTGAAATTTCCCGCCAGGACCATTACCGGAGACTGGAGAGCTTTTTGCGGATACTTATGCCGACCTCCCCTCCCGGTTATTCGCGCAAACAGATCAAAAGCGGAGCCGCCAAACTCAACGGAACTGCGGCGTACGCCGACTCCCTGCTTGTACTGCACGATTCCGTCACTCTTAAGGAGAGCGGTTCCACAACCGGTTATATCTCGACCAACAAACCCGAACTGGACATTCTGTACGAAGATGACCAGATTGCAATCGTCAACAAGCCCTCCGGTCTGCCGATGCACCGAACCGCAGAACTGGAAGAGAATCTGGTCGAAGTCGGCCAGAATTACATGGTCAGCCGTGGCACTCCCTGCAAGCTTTATCCGGTCAACCGTCTCGATCGCGGCACATCCGGCGCGGTCATACTGGCCAAGAGTTCCAGTTCGGCCGGTATTTATGGACGCCATGTCAAAGAGAGCGGCCTGGATAAGTTCTATCTGGCACTGGTGGCAGGAATGCCTTCTGACAGTGGCATGATCAATGAGCCACTGGATGACAAGGAATCTGAAACCCGCTTTCAGACCCTCATTCGCGGAGATTCCTGTTCCCTGCTGGCGGTCACGCCAATCAGCGGACGAATGCATCAGATTCGACGTCACCTTTCCATGACAGGACATCCGGTTATTGCCGATAAACGTTATGGCGGAGGGGATTCACCCGAACTATCCGGTTTTGCCCTCCATTCGTTTCGCACCATACTGATCAGACCGGAAGCCGGACCACTGACGGTCTGTGCACCGCTACCGGAAGGGCTGCTTAACCTGTGTGAGCAGCGCGGGATTAAATCAGAGCAGATTCTGAAAGCAATTG
This sequence comes from Geobacterales bacterium, assembly GCA_038318485.1. GTDB lineage: Bacteria > Desulfobacterota > Desulfuromonadia > Geobacterales > Pseudopelobacteraceae > JACRCG01. Next base: position 4,527 of record JBBQCH010000163.1, on the reverse strand, counting down.
ACGTTCTCTTATAACCATCTCCACACAAACTCAGATCCCATTCGGTACGACATGAGAGGAGGTCACAAAATGGACAACCAAACAGTGCTGATAACCGGTGCCTCGGCCGGTTTTGGCGCCGCCTGCGCCCGCATCTTTGCAAAAAACGGAAACAGGCTGATACTGGCCGCCCGCCGCATCGATCCGCTCCTGAAACTACATGAAGAGTTCGGTTCCGGAACTGATGTACATATAATCCCGCTGGACGTGAGAGATCGCGAGGCGGTACAAGGCGCAATTGAATCTCTGCCGGAACGCTGCCGTGACATTGATGTGCTGGTAAACAACGCCGGTCTGGCATTGGGACTGGAACCGGTCCACAAGGCACAGCTGGACGACTGGGACACAATGGTGGACACCAACATCAAAGGCTTGATGTACTGCACCCGTTTTGTACTGCCCGGCATGGTGGATCGCAACCGGGGCCACATTGTCAACATCAGCTCCACCGCCGGAGCCTGGCCCTATCCGGGCGGCAATGTCTACGGCGGAACCAAGGCCTTCGTAACCCAGTTTTCCCGCAACCTGCGCACCGACCTGCTCGGAACAGGAGTAAGAGTCAGCTGCATTCAGCCCGGCATGGCCGAAACCGAATTTTCCAAGGTTCGTTTCAAAGGCAATGACGAACAGGCCGCGGGAGTCTATCAGGGCACGAATCCGTTAACGGCGGAAGACATCGCTGAAACCGTTCGCTGGGTAGTCAGCCAGCCGCCGCATGTCAACGTCAATACTCTTGAATTGATGTCAATCGACCAGTCCTGGGGACCATTCGCAATTAACAGACAACAGAAATGATACCGGTTTGAAGATCGGGTAAAAGGAAACTATTATGGCAAAAGAACTATATGTCGGACACATTTCAGAACAGGCCACCGAAGATGACCTGCGTAAACTTTTTTCCTTGATGGGGCCGGTCACATCGGTACATTTGATCGTTGACCAGAGCACGGGTGAATTCAAACGCTGCGGCTATGTCAGAATGCTGTCCGAAGTCAATCTGGAGGAGGTTGTGGAAACGCTGGATGGCACCTATCTGATTGACCGGTGCATCGTCGTCAGTATCGCCAAGCCTCAGAAGGATCGCCCGGCCAAGATCGCCAGCGTCAGGAGAAAGCCGATGACCGGCGCACGTCCGGCAGCAGCAAAGGTCGCCGCTAAAAATGATCGCCCGGGCGGCACAAGGGAAGCAAACGCTGCTAAAGAGCCAGCCAAAAGCGGACGTTCATCCGCGGCTAAAGAGTCCGCAAGGTTCGGACGCCCGGCTGCGGCTAAAGAAACGGCCAGATCCGGCAGACCGGCTGCATCTAAAGACTCTGTCAAGAGCGGACGCCCTGCTACAGCCGGAAAATCAGGCGACAGCACCCGTCCCCCCTCAAAAGGGCGCAGATAATAATTCAGGCCGGTGACAAACAGTTGAACCTTAAAACGTCAGTTGAACCGCCGAATTGCGCCGGGACAGCCACGATATATATTCAATAAACGAATCGCCTTTTGGGTAAAACCATGAGGACTTTCAAGCTTTTGATTTTATCAGCTTATATCGGCGGTTAAATTCCTATTTCAGGTTTATTGCATTTGACGTTCTCTGCTGCTCTGTTGCTCTGTGTTATAATATCTGCTGCTTATTTTTCAAAAAGGAGCTTTGCCATGAAGATCCTGCACTTCATTCTCACGCCGATTCTCCTGCTGCTTCCCGTTCTGGCCATATCCGCCGACCTGACAAGGATACCGGCCTCATCTCGCATCACAGCCGTCACGGTCTACAGTGATCGAGCACTGACCTTCCGCAGTACGACCCTCAACCTCAAACCGGGCAGTTATTTAATCTCCTTCAACAATCTTCCAGTTCTGATCATCGATAATTCGGTGCGTGTAGCTGGAAAAGGGACTGCATCGGCAACGATCGCGGGGCTGGAGATCAGGCGGAATTTCCTGGAACAGAGCAGCGAAAAACTCGTCAAAGAGCTGGACAATGAAATCCGCAGTCTTGAAAACCGTTCCGGAGCACTCGATGCCAGGAAAGCAGGCATTTCTTCACAAAAGGCCTTTCTGGAATCGATCCGGGTAGCCTGGGGCGAACGGATCTCCAAGGAACTTGCCATCGGCCGCCCCACATCAGCTGAGCTTCAGGATGCTTCCAGTTTCGTCGGTGCCGGCGTCACCAGGGCCGAGCAACAGAGCCTTGACATTGATAACGAAAAAAAAGATATCAGAGACAAGATCGACGCGCTACGGCGTCAGCGTGACCAGGCGACCGGTTCGGAACGCAAAGAATCTAAAAGTGTTGAAGTGGAAGTGGAAGTTGCCCGCGAAGGGAGCCTGACTCTTGAGCTCGCTTCGATCACACCACGGGCAGGCTGGGAGCCGGCTTATGATATGCGCCTGGCTGCCGATGCAAAAACGGCCGAACTGACCTTCAGGGCTTTGGTACGTCAACAGACCGGAGAAGAGTGGAACAACGTCGACCTGACCCTTTCCACCGCCCGCCCGGTTCTCGGCGGAGCTCCGCCGGAGATGCTGCCCTGGCAGATATCACGGCGTCGTCCGCAACCGGTGGAAATGTTCAGGGCATCCTCTGCTCAGGTCAGGGCCGCCAATATGGCCAGCCCGCTCCTGGATAGCGCCGGCGCAGAAAATGAACCGGCCGCCTTTGAAACCGCCAGGATCAGCGAGGAGCAATCCTCGATGGCCTTTCATGTTTCCCGACCTCTCGATCTGTCTTCCGACGGCAGCCGGCACGGAAGCATTGTCGCAATCGAGCGACTGCCGGTCAGCATCGAATATCTGGCAATTCCAAAACTCTCGCCACATGTATTTATCAAATCCGCGATCGTTAACCATACCCCCTACCCGCTCCTGCCTGGAAAGGTCAACACCTTTGTCGGCAACAGCTATACCGGCAGTTCGCAACTTAAGAAGATTTCAGTCGGTGAAAAATTCGACTTTTTTTTCGGGACAGACGATCAGCTGACCGTCAAGCGTGAAGAGTTGAAGCAGTATCGTGAAGCAGGCCTGTTCGGAAAAAACCGGGTTACCTACAGTTATCGCATTCAAACGACTAATTTCCGTAAAGAGCCCCTGATACTGAATCTGATTGACCAACTGCCGCTAGCCGCTGATCAGGAAATCAAGGTGTCGCTGGACGAACCATCCATTAAACCGGACGAGATCAAAGCTGACGGCACGATGGTCTGGAAAATACCACTCCAGCCGGGAGAAAAAAAAGGTCTGACTTTCGGGATAATCGTGGAGTATCCAAAGGATATGGAGATAAATGGCCTGTGATTGTTTGCAGATTTAGTCCACGGTGGAAGGCCGACTTGTGCTGACCTAATAAACGGAGCCGTCCAAACCGCCTACTTAGATATTCCTAACCAGACAGTTTGGACGTTATTAATTATCAACTTACATTTTTTTCTTTTCGGTGAATTAACTTCAGAAGATAAAATCAGGTGGGGCGGCACACCCTCAGCTCCCAGGATCTTGACAACCTCCCCCAATCCTTCGGAAATCTTTTTCAACTTTTGATCAGCAAGTGTTTCAAGCCCTTTTACCAATAGACTCTGAACAACTTCCGGAGAGTTTTTCACCAGATCGCGGCCTGAATCCGTCAGGTCAATATGAACTACACGCCGGTCTTTATCCGACCTGGTGCGTCTAACCAATCCCTTAGCCTCCAACCTGTCCAGCAATCCAACCATCGTTGCCGGATGCAAATATGTGCTGCGTGCCAAATCGGACACCTTCATCGGAGAAGTTTCCTCCAGCAGTTTAACAACCCACAACTGCGTGCCACTAAGACTGGTTTCATGTTCCACATTTCTTGACTGTTCTGATAAGACCTGAAAAACACGTCGAATATCATCGATTATTTCCGCTACCATTTCTGGTTTCAATTTCATTTATTCCCTCCGTAAAACAATTTTCCCCTGCAAACACGCACTGCGATGAAATAATATATTCATCAGCCAAACGCCATAACTCACTGAAAAGACGATAATACCCAACATATTATTAACAGTCCATACATTTTTGTTGCAGTTAAAATAAAAACTTGTTATATAAGCAAATAATTCGGCAATACAATTATTTTATTATCAAAATATAAATTTTACCAGGAATATTCATGTTGCAGGAAAAGAGTGTCTACACGGTTCAATCCGTGGTTAAAGCCTTTGAATTACTAGACATTCTGACCACTTTCCCAAACAGCGCCAGCCTCCAGATTTTAGCAGCCTCAATTGAATTGACAAGCAACAAGACCTACAGACTCCTTTCAACTCTTTGCGAAAATGGATTGGTTGAACAGGAAAAACCATCCGGTAATTACAGAGTTGGTATTAATTCTTATGGGGTAGGTAGTTAGCTCCTCCTGATGTATAATCGTCGTATCCAACCAACTTACTGGAGGGATTATGGCGAGCGAAAGTAGGAGTTTTCCTGATACCCACCGGAAATTTGTTTTGCAGTTTTATGATGATGTGCCAT
>JBBQCH010000162.1:0-7772 GCA_038318485.1 Geobacterales bacterium | reverse complement strand
ACTTAATGCGGTCATGGAGCGAAAGTGACTATGAAACGACGAGCTGCTCATGCGGGCTTTGTCAGCCAGATCCTCGATCCGCAACGGTTGAGAGTAGTTAGCTTTCAGCCATTCAATGACCCGGGCTATCTGCTGGCTCTGACTCCCTGCCGCAGCAATTTGGCGCAGACGTGCTCCCTGATCCCCCACCAGCAGACGGTAGATGATCTCCCGCTGGATAACCGGAGCCAAAATCGGAATGTCCTGTTGTTCATCAAGCAGCTCCACCAGCCGCTGTAAGGCGGTCAATAACTGCAGAGTCACCTCGCCGGTTGCCATACCACGGCTTGATTGCTGTTCACGTGGCGACGGCAAATCGCTGTCCACCATCAACTGAGAAACAACCTTTAGGTCAATTTTGAGCGAAAGCCCCAGACAGGGTTTGGCCGGACTTGCCTCAACAACTTGAACAATGGTAGGCAGTTGCACTGACGTAAGCAGATAATGCCGGGCATCATAGGTAAAGCTGTCTTCGCCCAGCAATATCCGTTTGGCCCCCTGCGTAATCAGACAGATACTTGGTTCGTACATGCTGCTGAACGGCTCAGTCGGCCCGTCCTTCCTGAAAAGCACAAGATCCGGGATGGCGGTTGCAAACAGCTCGTCTTGGCTGGTTAATCGGGCAATACTCTCACCCAGGGCTTCGCGAACAGCTTCATCTTTGCTTTGCACAGATCCCCCTGATTGCCCGTATGTAGGGCAATTCCAATAGTTGTATTTTTATTGAGTATAACTGCCAGATCGAATCCTAACAATATTTATGAAGATGTTTGCAGGATCGTGCAAGAAATAAGGAGGATCGTTCTACTGGGTTTACAGAAGCGGGAGTAGAATCAGATCAACTGAAAAACTTATCGGTTGCTCACAGCAACAACCAACAAGGAGATGAAGATGAATTTTGAATATCACAATCCAACCCGCCTGATCTTTTCTGCCGGTTCACTTGAGCGCCTGGGCGAGGTGAGTGCCCAGTATGGCAAACGCGCCCTGCTGGTTACCGGCGGTGGCAGTGTCAAGCGTAGCGGGGTATTTGATCGTGCAGTAGCGAGCCTGAAGCTGGCCGGTATCGCAGTGGCGGAATGCTCCGGTGTCGAACCGAACCCGCGCCTGTCATCGGTAACCCGTGGCGCCGACATCGCCAGAGCAGAAAAATGCGACCTGATCATCGCCCTTGGTGGCGGTAGCGCCATGGATGCCGCCAAGGTTATGGCCGCTGCCGTGCTGTATGAAGGCGACCCGTGGGACATGATTTACCACGGCCAACCAAACCCCCACATTCCGACCCGCGCACTGCCGGTCATCACCGTGCCTACCCTGGCCGCCACCGGTTCAGAAATGAATTGTGGTGCTGTTATCAGTAATGAAGGGGCTAAAGAAAAGTCCTTTGTCAGCGCCGCCTGCCTCTACCCCTGTGTGGCGCTGGTTGACCCGGAGCTGACCGTCAGCGTTCCGAAGGATCAGACCGCCTACGGCATCTGCGACATTATTACCCATGTCACCGAAGGGTACTTCAACGGGGTGGACGGCACCCCACTGCAGGACCGTTTTGCAGAAGGGACAATCCTGACTGCCATGGTGTACGGACAGCGGGCGCTGGCAGACGGCAACGACTTGGAGGCGCGTGCACAGGTGCAGTGGGCCTCAATTGTGGCGCTGAACGGCTGGGTTCAGTCCGGCACCAATTCGGCCTATCCGGTGCATATGATTGAGCATGTGATCTCAGCTCACCACGATGTTACCCACGGAGCCGGACTGGCAGTGGTTAACCCGGCCTGGATGCGTTTTAGCGCCAATGCCAATCCGGCAAAATTTGCCCAATTCGCCCAGCGGATCTTCGGTGTAGCGCTCAAGCAGGACGATCTGCTTGGCTGTGCTCTGGAAGGGGTGGACCGCTTTGAAGCGTTTCTGCGCACCATCGGTTGCCCAGTCAGGCTGTCACAACTGGGCATTGGAGACGAGTTACTGCAACGCTACGCCGATGACACAGTGCGGATTATTCATGACGAAAACGGTTTATTGCCGGGACGTCCACCACTGAGCACCGGCGATATTGAAAAAATACTGCGGGCAGCACTGTGATGCGAGCAGTTGCGTACAGGACTGAAATACTTTGATTGCGAAAGAGATAGATAATTTATGAGTTTGACTTACGAGAATGACATCAGCATACGTATTGGTTCCGAAAATACACTGACTCCTGCGATGGTCGCCGAAGCAGGGGTTGATTGCTGTGTGCCGTCTGATACTACATCTATAGCGTTGCCGTCGAACATTACCAGATGGCAGATATGGAGTGCGGTCGGTTCTATGGCGTTGTGTGTGGCGATGTTGATTGCTGCGGAGTTCATGCCGGTTAGTCTGCTGACACCGATTGCCACTGATCTTGGAGCCAGCGCTGGGATGGCTGGACAAGCAATCTCAATTTCCGGGCTCTTTGCGGTAATTACCAGTTTACTCATTGCAACAATAGCAGCACGTCTTGATCGCCGCCATGTTCTCATGGGGCTTACGGTGCTTATGCTGGCTTCCTTGATCCTGATTGCCGAGGCATCCAGCTTTGGCATATTAATGATTGCCCGAGCATTTCTGGGAGTAGCTATCGGCGGGTTTTGGGCTCTGGCCACGGCAACGATCATGCGCTTGGTGCCGGAGGACTCTGTTCCTAAGGCGTTAGGGGTCATGTACACCGGTAACGCCTTGGCGACCACCTTTGCTGCGCCAATCGGCAGCTATCTGGGGGGAATCATCGCTGGCGCGGTGTATTTTGGGTACTGACACCAATCGTGGTGTTGAATCTGCTCTGGCAATGGATGAGCCTGCCATCAATGCCCCCACAAAAAGCAACTACAGCCGGTAACGCACTTGGCCTCCTGAAACGCCGTAATGTCTTCTTTGCCATGCTGGGAGTGATGCTCACCTTTGCCGGCGCTTTTACCACCTTCACCTATCTGCGACCGTTCCTTGAAGACTACACCCGGGTAAGCGTACCCCAACTGTCTTTACTCCTACTTGGGCTGGGTGGAGCCGGGTTTATCGGTACCTACGGTGCCAGTATGCTACTTGGGCGACATCTTTATCCGTTGCTCAGATTTCTGCCCATGGCATTAAGCGCGGTGACGCTTTGCCTCTTGGCTGTCGGGCATGTTTTATGGGGAACGGCAGCCATGATGATTGTTTGGGGGGCGCTGAATTCGGCCATCCCCGTATCATGGTCCACCTGGCTGACAAAAGGCATTAGTGACGAGCCTGAACGTGGCGGCGGCTTAATTATTGCGGCAATTCAACTTTCCATCATGCTGGGAGGAGCGTTCGGCGGTTTGCTCCTGGATCATGTTTCAATCGCGGCAACATTGATCGGCGGTGCTATACTTCTGATGATTGGGTCTTTGGTCATTGGTAATGGCGACCGCCTCAAGCCTTACCCCTGACGGAGATGCAAACAAATCCGACATTCAATCTGGATATCTGTTTGTGGTGATAGCAGAACGCTCACATGCAGATGAGGAGAACCTATGAACTCAAAAATATTCATTTTTTTAGCCGCCATATTTATTTCAACATGTGGCGCAGCAACTGTTACGGGGGCGCAGACCATGAAGAATGAGGGTTTGAAAGAGTCAGGCAGCATGAAAATCCGCTTGAAAGTCAATAACAAGATCATCACAGCCACAATGGTCAATAGCAAAACCACCCGGGATTTTATTGCCCTGCTGCCGCTAACACTTACCATGAACGATCTGTTCCACAGGGAAAAATTCGCCCATCTACCGCAGGCAATCTCTACCGCAGGAGAACGAGCGCATACGTATGAGGTCGGAGACATCGTTTACTGGTCTCCCGGTCCTGACGTAGCCATCTACTATCGCCAAGACGGTGAGAAGATACCCGCCCCGGGAATCATCGTCCTCGGTAAAATTGATTCCGGTGTGAAGTCTCTTAATGTAGCTGGCTCAGTAAAGGTTACTATTGAGCTTATCAAGTAAAAACATGTCCTCTCAGAAAAAGTGGGCACTCAATACTGAAAGGAGTTAGAAATGAGCAAAAATGGCTTTATCACTCGTAGTTTTCGTATTCTCACCGAAATGACACTGGGACTGGCTGTATCCATAACCGGCGTCAGCGTTGCGCCAGCGGCAGACTTGTCCAATGGTGCAGACAACTTTTTCAAGAGTAATAAAGTAACCATGCAGAAGGTTACCTTCAAAAACCAGTACAACATGAAGGTTGCAGGGAATTTATTTATTCCCAAAGGTGTTAAGCGGAACACTAAAAATCCGGCAATCATTGTTGGGCATCCCATGGGTGCGGTAAAGGAGCAGAGTGCCAACCTGTATGCCCAGAAAATGGCTGAACGTGGGTTCGTCACCATGTCTCTGGATTTGTCTTTCTGGGGTGAGAGCGAAGGGAAGCCACGTAATGTGGTAGCGCCTGATATCTATGCTGAGGATTTCAGTGCTGCAGTGGATTACTTGGGTACCCGGCCGATTGTTGACCGGGAACGGATCGGGGTTATTGGGGTGTGCGGCAGCGGGAGCTTTGTCATCAGCGCGGCCAAGATTGACCCGCGCCTGAAAGCAGTTGCAACGGTCAGCATGTATGATATGGGCGCTGCCAACCGGAATGCGCTGAAGCACTCCATGACCCTTGAACAGCGCAAACAAATCATCGCAGAGGCTGCAGCACAGCGCTACGTTGAGTTCACTGGAGGTAAAACCAAGTACACCAGCGGGACCGAGCATGAGCTAAATGCAGACACTCACCCGATTCAGCGTGAGTTTTACGACTTCTACCGCACACCACGGGGTGAATACACGCCGAAAGCCTCATCACGCAAGCTGACCACGCACCCGACGCTGACCAGCAACGTCAAGTTCATGAACTTTTACCCGTTCAATGATATTGAAACAATTTCTCCGCGTCCCATGCTGTTCATTACCGGTGAAAACGCCCACTCCAGAGAGTTCAGCGAAGACGCGTACAAGCTGGCGGGTGAACCAAAGGAGCTCTTTATCGTTCCTGGTGCCGGGCATGTTGATCTGTACGACCGGGTTAACCTGATCCCCTGGGACAAGCTTAGCTCGTTTTTCACCAACAATTTGAAATAAGGTGCTCGCATGAACAAGAAAATCAAGATACTGCTTACAGCCGTTCTTATCGCAGTACTCAGCATAATAGCCATTTCGGAGGCACCGGCCATGAATAGTGGAAACTTGAGCGCCAAACAGCAACAGATTGTCACTATTGCGGCATTTACCGCCAATGGAGATCTGCAGAAGCTGAAAACGACATTGGCCGATGGGCTGGATGCCGGTTTGACCATCAACGAAATCAAGGAAATCCTGGTGCAGATGTATGCCTATGCAGGATTTCCCCGTAGCCTTAACGGCATTAACACCTTCATGGCCGTTTTGGACGAGCGCGGAAAAAAGGGCATTAAAGACGAGATGGGCAGGGAGGCAAGCCCCATGCCGTCAGACAAAAACAGTCTGGAATTCGGCACGGAAAACCAGACGAAGCTGATCGGTCAGCCTGTGACAGGGCCGCTGTATGATTTCGCCCCCACTATTGACCGGTTCTTGAAGGCACACCTCTTCGGTGACATTTTTCAGCGGGACGTGCTGACCTGGCAAGACCGTGAACTGGCAACCGTAGCCGCCCTGGCCAATATCGAGGGCGCTAATCCCCAATTACAGGCACACATGGTTTTCGGCATACGCAACGGCCTGACACCGGAGCAACTGCGGGAATTCGTAAGCGTTCTGCGAGCCACGTGCGGCACGAAGGTTGCGGAAAATGCCGGAGTCGTTCTTGAACAGGTTTTGGGCACAAAGAAGCAGGTAACAGCTGGAGAACATTCGGCTGTGGATACAGAAAAGACTACAGTGAACAACCCCAAGGAGAGAAATATGAGTCAGCAACACGGTGATACGTCAAACGTCGGCGTTTTTCCCCGCGGTGAGAAGAACGAGGCGTATGCCAAGTATTTTACCGGCACCAGCTATCTCAACATGCTGTCGAAGGAAAGGGTTTTCATAGGCAGCGTGACCTTTGAGCCTGGCTGCCGTACTTTCTGGCATATCCACCAGAAGGGCGGGCAAATCCTTCTCGTGACTGGCGGGCGTGGCTGGTTTCAGGAATGGGGCAAGCCCGCTCGGGAGTTGCGTACCGGTGACGTTGTCAATATCCCCCCGGAAACCAAGCACTGGCATGGAGCCACGAAAGACAGCTGGTTCTCTCATGTAGCCGTCGAAGTTCCGGCTGAGGGTGCCTCCAACGAATGGCTTGAGCCGGTTTCCGACGAGGAATACAAGCGATTGCCGTAATATTTCCCTACGTTGAAACTCCGCAGGTTTGGTATCAAGGTTTTCTGCCATCATTACACCTGAGGATTATCACCGTATCCGCGGCATGGTGTAGACTTCCCGCTTTCGAACTTTACTTTAATTCAACCAGATCTGATAGGAGACTAAAAAATGCGTGCAATTGGATTTATGAAATATGGTGGCCCTGAGGTTCTGGAGATCTACGACCTCCCTGAAGTTCATGCCGGACGAGGACAAGTAAGGATCCGCAATTACGCAGCGACAGTAAATCCTGCGGACATCATGATCCGCACTGGAATGTTGGCCGGGTTGCAAAAAGACATTGCACCACCCTATATCCTGGGAATGGAGGCATCTGGCGTCGTCGATGAGGTAGGTGAAGGCGTGACTACGGGAGTCAAAGAAGGGGATGCGGTTATCGCACTTGTGAATACTCGTGGAGACCATGGCGCATATGGAGAGCAGATCGTCATCAGCGCACAATCTGTTGCCCTTGCCCCCTCAGGCAAGCCCTTCACAGAAGCCTGTACTCTCCCCATGAATGGGATGACTGCTCGTCGTTCACTCGACCTCCTGAACCTGTCCGCTGGTCAATCGATTGCTGTGACCGGTGCAGCAGGCGCTTATGGTGGCTATGTCATACAGCTTGCAAAGGCCGAAGGTTTGGTGGTCATTGCCAATGCATCCGAAAAAGATGAGCAGTTAATAAAGTCGCTTGGCGCCGACATCGTAGTTCTTCGCGGTGATGATGTTGCCACGCGGATTCGTGAGCATTTTCCTGAAGGCGTGGATGGTCTGGCTGATGGAGCCGTGCTGAACGAACGTGTAATTCCTGCCGTTCGAAACGGAGGCGCATTTACATCACTGCGCGGTTTTGAAGTCGAACCGCAGAGAGGCATCGACTTTTCCAAAACCTTTGTTTTTGAATACGAAGGCAAATTTGACAAACTTGATCGTCTGCGCCAGCATGTTGAAAATGGAACCCTGACCTTAAGGGTTGCAGCGACCTATCCCATGGATCAGGTCTCAGAGGCGCACAAGCGGCTAGAGGCGGGTGGGACTAGAGGCCGTATCGTCCTTACATTTTGATCTCGGTGTGTGAAATATCGAAGGAGGCTGACATGGCAGAAAAACTGATTAATACGCCAACACCTGATAGGGATTACTCTGCATTTTTCCTTGATTCAGAAATTTCTGCCAAATATCCTAATGTCAAACTGCCTCCAGCCACGTTCGTTGCGCACGAAGGTAAAATACTTTAATGGGGTTGGTAGTTAGCTCCTCCTGATGTATAATCGTCGTATCCAACCAACTTACTGGAGGGATTATGGCGAGCGAAAGTAGGAGTTTTCCTGATACCCACCGGAAATTTGTTTTGCAGTTTTATGATGATGTGCCATGTTCAGCATA
>JBBQCH010000161.1:0-7792 GCA_038318485.1 Geobacterales bacterium | reverse complement strand
CCAAATCAATGTAACACATAGTAAAAGTGGACTTATCACGCAGCCGCCGGTTTATATCGCGCTCAATGGCAATGTTTCCAGGCAATCGAGTCAGTGGACTGGCATCAAGGCTTAATTGTTCAAGCTCTTTAAGCCTGATTGCCATCCGCCGGAAGTCCTGAGACAGAGAACCTATTTCATCTCCAGATGGAATGTGTGGATCATGATCAAAATCTCCGGATGCTATTCTGTGTGTAGCATGCTGCAGTTTTCCTATTGAACTTGCAAATGAATACACCATCCAGGCAGCGATCAAAAAAGAAAAAACCACTCCAAAAAAAGCCAGACCCAGCGACCACGCAACGGTATGTTCCTCTTGTTTATCAGACAAGACTAACTTGCGTGACAGGTCAAGTCGCTGATCATCGCTTAGAACGTCGATATGTTTAAGTACAGCTTCAACTTTCTTTTTAATTTCTGCAGTTTCGGTCAATTTTCCTGAAAACAGACGGTTTGCCAATATGGAATATCTTGTATAATCAGCTTCCATAGTTTTAATAACGGGATTGTTGTGAACAGCTTTGAGTTCTGTCAACCCTCTTCGAAACTCGTCTGCATTCTGATCGTGTAGTGTCCTGTAATCTGGTAGCTTAAATATTTCAAAACGTCCCGCCAGACGCTCCTGCGCCATCATCAACTCACGCAATCGGATTGTTATTGTTGCAGCCTTGAGATCCTTTCCTGCAATTTCCTGTTCCATCTTGTGCATGGATCCAAGACCACTGATTGAATACAAAAGTCCAGCCATCAGGCAAATTCCGGAAAGCAGAAAGCTAAGAATCAATTTTCGAACTAAAGACAGATGAAACTTGAAATACACTGGCATTGACATTCTCCATCAATCAATCGCAAATCTTGGCAGATCGTATTACATACCTGATGAAAATACAATAAACAGAACTTACAAAAAGGAAATATTTATTGCAATTAGAGAGTTACGGTTTTATATATTCATGCAGATTTAATCTGTCTGAAAGAGCAGTTATCGCATGTCGTTTTTATTTCTTTACACTTTATTTATATTATTCAGTTGATAACGCTCCAGTCACCACAGACTGATTACTGCAGTCTGCTTCTGGATTGTATATCGCCAACATCCGACCTAGGTGTAAAGTGGCAAAACAATTCTTTGTACTTGACATAAACGAACTAAAGAATCGTTCAAAACGTCAGAAGGCAGTTACACACTAAGCCGTTACTTCTCATAAAAAAACTACATAAGAAAAAAAGAATAAAAAGCCATGACAGCTACTCATACTCCTGTAACAAATATACAATCTGAATCCGGTAAATACATCACACAGCAAAAAACAGCTTCTGTGTTGAAAAAATCGCTTGAGAAGCTGCTATTACTCATAAACTCCCATCACCAGAAATGATACCAAAACCATCGTCATCCTCAACTTTGGTTCTGTCAAGAATTATACCACCGTGTGAATTGGTTCCAGACATTCTGGTCGCTTTTTCTGCACATGTATCAACTGCCGAAGTCCTTTCCGACGTCCCTCTGGCAGCACCATATGCATTGCGTCACAAAAACAGAGTTGCGGCAATTGCCTGTGGCTTATCCCATCCATATGGTTTACAACCATATTTCTAACATACCTGCAATGATCAATAAAATCGAAATAAAGGAAGAAAAACAGTAACAACTAAAATAAAAAGCTGCCAGATTCAATCTGTAAATTTAAAAGTTTTGAAGACATTAGCAAAATTCAGACTGCTAGCACAAAATCTCTTACTGTATTCGATGACATATAAACTGAATTGTTGAGCAAGTGATATTATCATTTTGAGATATGCTCCCAAAATGATAGATTCAGGGTCAGACTGAAAAGTAGAACCGATCAACAGAATAAACGGGGGTTACGATGGCAGGATATGAGCAGACATTCCTGGAGCAAATAACCAACATTCGTGGTTTCGATTTTTCCACATGGGCGGGCTGGGAGCAATTGATGGCGTGGACAAAACGCCAACCGTGGTCTAAAGATTTTTTGGGAAATGACAAAATTCAAGCTCGCTTCCTCCATCCAGCAACACTGGCTGAGGAATTAACCAGATATTTAGGAGGTTAGTCTATTATGTCCCATAAATCACTACTTCCACAAAAAAACAGCCGCGAAGGATTTCTCCTTAGCGGCTGTTTTGAATGGTCGGTGCGACAAGATTCGAACTTGCGACCACTAGACCCCCAGTCTAGTGCGCTACCAGGCTGCGCTACGCACCGAAAAACTATATCTATAACATATTCCTTATAACTTGAAGCTCTTGCCTAACCTCGTTCAGAAGCATGGATTTTTCTACAATCTTGTGCTCTGATTGAATATCAGAACAATTTTTTAATTTACCACTAGTAGATATTTTTTTCCTAACACCTTCTATAGTGTACTTTTCAACATAAAGCAGTTGCCGTACCTTAAGTATAAGATCTACCTCTTTTTTAGAATAAAGACGTTGACCGGTTGTGCTCTTTTCAGGTTTCAGAAAACTGAACTTGGATTCCCAAAAGCGGAGAACAGATGTTTTAACCTGAGCAACTTCAGCAACCTCGCCGATCTTGTAGTACATTTTATCGGGTAAGGTTGTATCCATGTTATTCTATCCGTATTTAAGCCTGTTCTTCTTCGGAATTAATTGCACTTTTAAGTACCTGGCTTGGCTTGAAAGTCAGGATACGGCGAGCATTTATAGTTATTGTTTCACCCGTCTGGGGATTGCGCCCTCTGCGATCAGCTTTTTGCTTAACAACAAAATTACCAAAACCGGCAATTTTAATTTTTTCGCCAGATTCAAGAGTGTTTTTTATTATACTGAAAACAGTTTCTACCATTTCGGCAGACTCTTTTTTGGAAAATCCAATTTTCTGGTGAATTCTTTCAACAATATCAGCTTTAGTCATGACAACCTCAAACAATGATTAGTTAAAACTGTGAAACAAAAGGAAAAAATGTATAACACAGGGAAAATCATTTCGCAACAGGTTTTTAACGCAATGAAATACCTAATTTATTTAACAGACTGTCAGTAACCTTTTTATGCAGTGAACTAATCTCATCGTCAGTCAGAGTACGGTCATACGAACGGTATCTAATGCTAACAGCAATACTTTTAAACCCATCCGGAATACCTTTGCCAGTATATACGTCAAATATCTGAACATGTTCTATTTCTTTCGCCTTGACACCCTTAATACACGCTACAATAGCTGCAGACTGCAAATCATCCGGTGACAACAAGGCTATATCACGTGTGCTGTCCGGAAAACGGGAGGGAGCCGTAATTGAACACTTAGAACCCGACAACTTGACAAGTTTTTCAAAATCGACCTCAAAACAAACGACCGGCTTTTCTATTAAAAAGTTTTCCTGCACAGTAGGATGTATTTCACCAATGGACCCAATCTGGTCACGACCAGCCATGATTCGGCAGGATTTTCCAGGGTGATAATAGGTATCCGTTTCGTCAGAAAGCCAAGAAACGCCTCCGACACACAGAAGATCAAGTAGAACCTCAACTACACCCTTGACATCATAAAAATCAATCATATCACTTGGACGATTCCACACATCACAATCACTCGACCCGGTCATGGCTCCGACGATAAAAAGCGGTTCAAGAGGCATGTCTTCGTTTGCAACCGGCATGTAAACCCGTCTCATTTCGAACAGTTTAAGATCCAGAGACCTGAAATTCATATTACGGGCAACAGTCTCAAGGAGACCGGGCAGTAAACTTGTGCGCATAACCGATTGTTCATCAACCAACGGATTTGTCAGTTTTATGGCGATACGACGTGGGTCATCCTCGCCCAGCATCAACTTCCCGGCTGCACCAGGATCGGTAAAACTGAAATTGATTATTTCATTCATACCTTGATCAATCAAAATATTTCTGACTCGCTTCTCAAGTTGCTGGTGCCTTGAAGGACGATCTGACGATATCCTCGCAATCGGCATTGTAACGGGGATTTTGTCAAAACCGTTAAGCCTGGCGATTTCTTCGACAAGGTCGATTTCACGCTCAATGTCGATTCGATAACTAGGAGGCACAACTGACAGGACACCATTGTTAACCTCCGAAACCAGACACTCAAGACGCCTGAGCATATCAATCACAACTTCTCGGGGCAAATCAATGCCTATCAGGCCGTTTGCCCTTTCCGGACGGAATTGAATCGCTGACGGTTCAATCATGCTGGAATACACATCCAGACACCCCTCTGCAGAAATGCCTCCAGCTAATTCGACAATCAAGCCAGCAGCCCGGTCAAGAGCTCTGACCACGCCGCCTATATCTATTCCGCGCTCAAAACGATGAGATGATTCAGTATGCAATCCAAGTCGCTTACTGGTTTTGCGAACGACAGCCGGATTGAAACAGGCACTCTCCAAAAGTATGGAGGTGGTAGATTCTTCAATTTCCGAATTTTGACCACCCATTATTCCAGCTAATGCAACCGGACGCTCAGCATCGCAAATAACCAGGTCCGCTGAAGTAAGTACGCGCTGCTGTCCATCCAGGGTGGTAAACAGTTCGCCCTCCCCCGCTCTTCGTACAACAATACAATTTCCAGAAAGACAGTTGCAGTCAAATGCATGAAGCGGTTGCCCAAGCTCCATCATCACAAAGTTGGTAATATCAACTACGTTATTGATAGAACGAATGCCTATAGCATTAAGCCGCTTGACAAGCCAATCGGGTGAGGGGCCAATTTTGCAACCGGATATGAATCTGGCAGCATATCGAGGACATAGATCCGTATCCTCTACCACAACATCAATTTTTGAACCTACTTTGTCGGAAGATTCAGCTACAACAGGTAACTGATAATTAACTTTAAGACCGAGTTTAGCGGCAATTTCACGTGCTATACCAATTACACTGAGGCAATCGGCACGGTTTGGAGTCAAGCCGATTTCAAAATGAGTGTCTTTAAGACCCAAAACAGAAAACACGGGAGTTCCTAGAGCATAAACATTTGAAGGAAGAACCATGATCCCGTTACTTTCGACAGCCAACCCCAATTCCTTTTCAGAACAGAGCATACCTGAAGATTCCTCACCGCGTATCTTTGATTTCTTTATTTTGAAGTCCCCAGGAAGGATGGCGCCTATCTGGGCAAGGACGACCGCATCACCCTGGTTGAAATTTTGGGCACCACAAACAACGTCAAAAGCCTCTTTACCGTTGTTTACCCTACAAAGAGACAGTTTGTCAGCATTGGGGTGTTGACGTTTTTCTTCAACCAGAGCAACTACAACATCGTCAAGACCTTCGCCCAGTTTTTCCATTGCTTCGACTTCCAGTCCAAGCATTGTAAGTAACTCAGCCAACTGATCCGGTGACAAGTCAAAATCCACAAATTCCTTAAGCCAATTGTATGTAACGTTCATATCAGGACACCATATTTGTAGTGAAGTTAGAACTGCCGCAGAAAACGCACGTCATTCTCGAAGAGTAGACGCATGTCTGTAATGCCATACTTTAACATTGCTATACGTTCAATACCCATTCCGAATGCAAAACCGGATATATTTTCAGCATCATAATTTACATGACGATAGACTTCCGGATCCACCATTCCAGCACCCAGAATCTCCAGCCAGCCGCTGTTTTTACAGACCCGGCAACCCTTACCGCCACAGATAACACAAGCTATATCAACTTCGGCAGATGGTTCTGTGAATGGAAAAAAGCTGGGACGCAGACGAACGCCTGTTTTTTGGCCAAAAAGCAGGTTTGTAAACACGGTAAGAATCCCTTTCAGGTCTCCAAAAGTCACACCGGTGTCTACCATCAAACCCTCAATCTGGTGAAACATTGGGGAGTGGGTTGCATCGGAGTCACAGCGGTAAACAGTACCGGGAGCAATAATTCGCAAGGGGGGTTTCTGCTTTAACATTGTTCGAATCTGTACAGGTGAAGTGTGTGTTCGAAGCAAAAGGTCGTTTTCAACAAAAAATGTATCTTGCATGTCACGAGCCGGATGTTCCGGCGGGAAGTTCAATGCTTCAAAATTATACCAGTCATGCTCGATCTCCGGCCCTTCCGCGACGGCAAATCCAAGACCGGCAAAGATATCGCAGACTTCTTCAATGACCTGAGAAATAGGATGTTTAGTACCTGTTGCTGCACGACGACCGGGCAGCGTCACATCAATTCGCTCTGACCGGAGACGCTCAAACTTTGCATGTTCACGGGCAGTATCGATTGACGATTCCAGTGCTGCTTCAATATCGTCGCGGATACTATTAACAAGTTGTCCGACTGCTGGTCGTTCCTCAACAGAAAGCGAACCAAGCCCCTTCATAAGAGCAGTCAACGCACCTTTACGACCAAGCAATCTGATACGGATATCCTGAAGTTGTTCAACTTCGCCAGCTTCATTTATTGAGATCAATGCTTCTTTTTTTAGTTGTTCAAGCTGTTCCCGCATAGTTTGATTACCTTTGCGACAAATTTTATTGGTAAGACATGCACTCTACAAAAAAGGGAATGGGATTTAATCCCATTCCCTTTGATCAGTTCAACACTAAAATTCCCTAGATGCTTGCCTTGGCTACGTCAGCAATCTGGGCGAAGCCTTGCGGATCAGACACAGCAATATCGGCCAGAACTTTACGATCAATCTGAACGTCAGCTTTTTTAAGTCCAAAAATGAACTTGCTGTACGAAAGACCGTTAAGACGGGAAGCCGCATTAATTCTAACAATCCAGAGACTACGGAAATCACGTTTTTTTACGCGACGGTCACGAAAGGCATAATTCAGGGCTCGATCAACCGCTTCTGTTGCACTACGAAATAATTTACTCCGTGCGCCGCGGTAACCTTTGGCAAGTTTCAATACCTTGTTACGTCTGCGTCTCGCTTTAAATCCTCTTTTTACGCGTGGCATACTTAACTACTCCTTCATCGGTAAATTGACCAGATCCACAAGGGGAGACAATTTCCTCATGGTTCTTGGCATATTTTCCCCACACCTACGTGGAGGGAACTTGATATTTATTTGTAAGGTATCAGACGTGCGATGTTTTTCTGATCAACAGCAGCGACCATTGACCCACCACGCAGATTACGCTTGCGCTTGGTTGACTTGTGAGTCAGGATGTGACTGGTAAAAGCGCTACCGCGCTTGATCCGGCCGGAAGCTGTTTTTTTGAAGCGCTTGGCAGCGCCACGATTTGTTTTAATCTTTGGCATAAAAAACTCCTTCTTGTTGTATAAAAGTTATGGCCTAAATAAATCCGTTATTTTTTAGCTTTCGGGGCAACAATCATATACATGTTACGACCCTCTACGCGTGGCTGGTTTTCTATAATCGCCACGTCCTGAAGTTCTTTTGCAACTCGCTCAATAACCGCACGTCCAACATCCATGTGGGTAATTTCCCGGCCTCGGAAAACCAGAGTTATCTTGGCTTTATTGCCCTCTTCCAGAAAACGCTTAACATTCTTGATCTTAAAATCAAGGTCATGATCATCAGTTTTAGGACGGAGTTTGACTTCCTTGAGTAGTACATGAACCTGCTTTTTTTTAGCTTCCTGCAGTTTTTTGCTCTGCTGGTACTTGAATTTTCCGTAATCCATAATCCGGCAGACCGGAGGAACGGCTGTGGGAGATACTTCCACAAGGTCAAGTTGCTGCTGTTCAGCAAGTTCTAAGGCTTTGGAAACTGGGATAATACCTAATGCTTCTCCATCCGCGCCGATGACGCGTACTTCAGGGACCCGGATAGCTTGATTAATATTC
>JBBQCH010000160.1:0-7840 GCA_038318485.1 Geobacterales bacterium | reverse complement strand
GTATCTGGAGGATGTACTGCGCCGCATCATGTCTCATCCCGCCAAACAGATCGTACAACTTCTCCCGGATATCTGGCTCACCGCAAAGCAGAATTCACCAGCATAAATCCGTTCCATATTCAAGATGGTCTACAATTGACGGTTACAAAACTAATAACAGAGATAAAAACGGATCATGTCTACGAGCTGTTTTTTATTTACCCAATTACGTTTGTCTTACAGGTCAAAAACAGCTTTTGCGGTGCTTTCAGGTAACACCGCTTTTCGTGGCCGTACTTTGGTCAGAAGCCGATCCATGTAGTAGTAGACCACTGGAGTGATGTAGAGGGTCAACAGTTGCGACGTCAGCAGGCCGCCTACAACCGCCAGCCCGAGCGGCTGCCGCGACTCGCCGCCGGCACCCAACCCCAGGGCGATCGGAAGGGTTCCCATCAGGGCTGCCATAGTGGTCATCATGATCGGTCGGAAACGCACGATCGCCCCTTCAAAAATGGCGTCCAGCGGCCGCTTGCCCTCAGTCCTCTCGGCTTCAAGTGCAAAGTCGATCATCATGATGGCATTCTTCTTGACAATCCCCAGCAGCATGATAATCCCGACAAAACCGTAAATATTCAGATCAGAATTAAAGATTATCAGGGTAATCAGCGCCCCGAATCCGGCCGCCGGCAGTCCGGAGAGGATCGTGATCGGATGGATATAGCTTTCATACAGCACACCCAGCACCACGTAGATGACAAAGATGGCCATGGCCAGCAGCATCCACAACCCGCTGAACGAAGACTTGAAGGCCTGTGCCGTACCCTGAAAACTGGTGCTGATGGTCGCGGGCAGGGCTGTAGCGGCCAGTTTGTCCACCAGTTTCATGGCATCACCCAGGGCCATTTCGGGGCGGAGATTGAACGAAAGCGTTACCGCCGGAAGCTGGCCCAGATGATTGACCGCCAGCGGACCGATGGTTTTGGTAATAGTCGCTATGGTTGCCAGCGGTATCAGCTGGTCGGTATTTGCATGGATATAGAGCATGCCCAGCGCGGCCGGGTCACCCTGGTAGAGCGGATCAAGTTCAAGGATGACCTGGTACTGGTTGGTCGGGGCGAAGATCGAGGTGACCTGACGTGAACCGTAGGCGTAGGACAGGGCCTCCTCCACCTGCAGTATGGTGAGCCCGAGCGCCGCCACCTTGTCCCGGTTGATCTCCACACGCACCTGCGGATTGCTGATCTGCAGGTCGCTGGTCACGTCCATCAGTTCCGGCAGTTCGCGCAGTTTGGTCTCAAACGCGCCGGCAGACCGGTACAGTTCAACGGTGTCCTGGCCCTGCAGGGTGTACTGGTACTGGCTTTTGGAACTGGTACCGCCGATCTGGATCGAGGGGATGTTTTTCAGGAAGGTGCGGACTCCGGCCACCTTGGCCAGTTTCGGGCGCAGTTCCTGGATGACTTCGTCAGCAGAAAGTTTTCGTTGATTGCGTGGTTTGAGCCGCATGAAGAAACGACCGGTGTTGCTGCCGCCACCGCCCCCGATGGATGACATGAAGCCGTCAATGTTGGGATCCTGGGCAATGATGGCCGCCAGGGCTTCCTGATGCAGCTTCATCTCCTCAAAGGAGGTGCCCTCGGCTGTCTCGGTGCTGGCGTTCAGCCTGCCGGTGTCTTCAGTCGGCAGAAATCCCATGGGGATCACCATAAACAGCCAGACGGTCAGGAGCGTGATCAGCAGCGTCATGACCAGAGTCGTCCGGCGATAGCGCAGCACCTGTTTCAGAGTACGCTCATACAGATTCAGCAGACCGTCGAAGAAACGCTCCATGGCCATATACGCTCGCCCGTGGCCATCTGTTGCCGGCGGTTTCAGAAAGCGGCTGCAGAGCATTGGGGTCAGGGACAGGGAAACGAAACAGGATACCAGGATGGCCACGCTGATGGTTATGGCGAATTCGTTCAGCAGGCGCCCAAGGATGCCACCCATGAACAGGACCGGGATAAAGACCGCCACCAGCGAGATGGTCATGGAGATGATCGTGAAGCCGATCTCTTTGGAACCCTTGAAAGCGGCCTCCATGGCAGTGGCCCCCTTTTCCATGTGCCGGACGATATTCTCCAGCATGACGATGGCATCATCCACCACGAAACCGACCGCCAGGGTCAGCGCCATCATCGAGAGATTGTTGATGGAGAAGCCGAGCAGATGCATGACCGAGAAGGTGCCGACGATGGACATCGGCACCGCCAGGGCAGGAATGATTGTGGCGGACAGATTGCGCAGAAAGAGGAAGATGACCATGATCACCAGGCCGATCGTCAACACCAGGGTGAACTTGACGTCATGCATGGATGCGCGGATCTGGGTGGAGCGGTCAAACAGCACGTTCAGCTCGACTGCGGCCGGCATCAGGCTGCGGAAGGTTGGCAGCAGCTTCTTAACGCTGTCCACGACCTCGATGGTGTTGGTGCCCGGCTGGCGCTGTATGGTCAGGACGATGGCGCGGGTGTTGTTGTACCAGCCCGCCGTCTTGGTGTCCTCGACCGTGTCGATGACCGTGCCGAGCTCCTCCAGGCGGATCGGCGAGCCGTCCCGATAGGCCACTACCATCTGCCGGTAGGCGGCGGCCTTGAACATCTGCCCGTTGGCTTCGATGGTCAAGGTCTGTTTGGACCCGTTCAGGGTCCCGATCGGCAGGTTGACGTTCGCAGCGCCGATTGCGTCCGCCACCTCATTGATGCCGATCTGGCGGGAGGCCAGCGCCTTCGGGTCAAGCTGGACCCGCACGGCATATTTCTGCGAACCGTGCACATTGACCTGGGCCACGCCGGTGATGGTGGAAATGCGGCGCGCGATCAGGGTCTGGGCGTACTCGTCAACTGCGGAAAGCGGCAGGGTGGGGGAGCTGATCGCCAGGTACAGAACCGGCGAATCCGCCGGATTGACCTTGCGAAACGATGGCGGCGTGGTCATGTTATCCGGCAGGGAACGGCTGGCAGCGGAAATGGCCGCCTGTACGTCCTGGGCCGCTGCATCGATACTGCGGTCCAGGTTGAACTGCAGGGTGATCCTGGTTGTGCCGACACTGTTGGTCGAGGTCATGGAATCCACGCCTGGAATCGTCGACAACTGGTTCTCCAGGGGCGTAGCCACTGCCGATGCCATGGTGTCCGGATTGGCACCGGGCAGGTTGGCGCTGACCTGGATGGTCGGGAAATCCACGTTGGGCAGGTCGTTTACCGGCAGCAGTCGATACGACACCACCCCGAAGATAAAGATGGAGATCATGATCAGGGAGGTCATGATCGGCCGGCGGATGAAAATATCCGCTACGTTCATGGTTTTTTGCCAGCGACCGGACGGAGGTCCTTACTTTCCACGAGTGCTCCGGGGGTCAGGCGCAGTTGGCCGTCAGTCACCACGGTCTCTCCCGACGCCAGGCCTTTTGCGATAACCGTCTCTCCGGCCAGAACCGTTGCAGAGGTTACCGGACGCATCTCCACCGTATTATTGTCCGGCTTGACCACGAAGACGAACTCTCCCTGCTGGCTGGTCTGGATGGCCTGGGTTGGTACAACCACGGCATTTGCGCGGGTGCCGAGCGTTATCAGCACGTCGGTAAACTGTCCCGGCCAGAGCTTGCGTGATGTATTGGCAAAGACCCCCTTGAGCTTGATCGTGCCGGTCGCCGGGTTAACCGCATTGTCAAGAAAACTGATTGTCCCGACCTCTTTGCTGCCCGGTTCATTGGGAATAGTGGCCTCGATCCGCAATTGACCGGCGGCCATGGCGCGCTTGATTTCAGGGAGACTCTTTTCGGGAAGGGAAAAGGTGACGTAGATCGGGGTGATCTGATTGATGGTCACGATCGGCAGGTCGTTGGCCTTGACCAGGTTGCCGGGTTGCATCGAGATGGTGCCGGTCCGGCCGGATATGGGCGAACGTATGGAACAATAGCCCAGCTGGATCCTGGCATTTTTTATGGCGGCACGATCAGACTGCAGGGTGGCGGCCAATGATACGGCATTGGATTTCAGCAACTCGTACTGGTCCCGGGTAACGATACCCTCTTTCATCAACCCTTCATAACGGAGCGCCTGTTCATGCGCGAATTTTGCCTGGGCCTGATCCCTGGCCAGGGCGGCCTCGCTTTGGCTGAGTGCGGCCCGAAACGGTTCAGGATCGATGCTGACCAGCAAAGTCCCCTTTTCCGTGTCGCTGCCTTCTGTGAAATGAATCCGGGCTATCTGGCCGCTTACCTGTGACTTTATGGCAACACTGGTATAGGCCTCGATGTTGCCGATGGACTTGACCTGCACCGGCACATCTTTCTGGACTGCCTGTGCCACCTGGACCGGTACTGCCGGCTTAACCTTGGGCTTATCGCTTTTGGCCGTGCAGGCGCTGCAGCACAGCACGACAATCAGACATTTCACTACGTCAGAAATTGTTCTCTGCGCTTTTCGGGCAGAAAATGATTTCGCTATCGCGCTTACCCTGCTTGTCAGGGTCGGTGTTACGGGTGCTTGTTTCATGTGCTCTTTTCTCTTTGGTAACGGGCGGCTGCGATTTAGGTCTACTCTGATACTCCGCTCAAGGGACAGGCGCCTGTGATCTCGAATTTTGTCTCGTGCCCCGCTGTTTTGTAAATGAAGGCATCAACACAGAAAACGGAATCTAAAGTACGCTAACAAAATGAAATCCGGACAAATTAAGCAGGTTATAATTTAAATTCCTGTCGGAGTTTTGGGCGGTTAATCATAATAAATAGGACCAGCCGCCATTCACGACATAAGAGACATAGATTTACCCAAAAAATACGTACAAAATCTTCCTGTGAAGCCAGGTCCGAACAGATCAATAATACCGCATCACCAAAACAGGTAAATGGAGTCAATTGGAAGGTTGACCTGGAATCGGCGGCCAACTTGCCACACTATTTATCTTAATATCGGGGAGTTAAGTCATTGTAGGTGGGTCACTACCTCTTTGAGAGTGAAGAGTTTATAAGGTTTCTGGATGAATCCTGCCAAACCTTTCCCAACAAACTTCTGCGTAACTTCCTGCTCGTTAAACCCACTTGAAATTATCACTTTTACATCTGGCTTAATCTTATGCAGCTCTCGGAAGCATTGCTCACCATCCATGCGTGGCATGGTTAGGTCAAGAATAACAAAGGCAATATCAGGATTTGCTTTGAATACCTCGATAGCCTCTCTGCCATCATTAGCTGTGATGGTTGTAAATCCGAGTTCTTGAAGCATTTCCTTACCGACATCACGAACGGTTTCTTCGTCATCTACAAGAAGAACAGTGCCGCTGCCTTTCCAGGTGTCATGATGTGACTCACCGTTAAATATTTCCAGTGGCCTTTTGGAAGCGGGTAACAATATTTTGAAGCTAGAGCCTTTATCTGGTTCGCTGTAGACCTTTATTGCTCCTTTATGACCTCTTACGATACCCAGCACGGCAGCCATACCGAGGCCCCTGCCGGTGAATTTGGTCGTGAAAAACGGATCAAATATCTTCGATAATGTTTCCTTATCCATACCGCATCCGGTATCGGCTATCTCTAGGTAGACATACAGTCCACCGGCGAGGTTCTCGTCCAGCCAGACATCCTTTAGATAGCTTATGTCGCAATCTATGCAGCCAGTGGTGACAGATATTAAACCGTTCTTTTCGCCAATAGCCTCAGAGGAATTTATGGCCAGATTCATGATGATCTGGCGTATCTGAGTCGCATCTGCTTCAACGGCAGGTAAATTTTCGTGCAGGTTAAGTCGAAGTACCGCTTTTTTAGAGATTGAGACTTCCAGCATGTGAAGCATGTCTTTCAGCAGAATATTGAGACTGATATTTTCGATAACAAATTTACCCTTACCTGAATAGGCAAGCATTTGTTTGGCCAGTTCAGCAGCTCTAGCGGCTGCTTGTTCGATCCGATGGAGGTTTTCAACGCCCGGAGACTCCTTGTTAATCTTCATCAAGGCAAGATCTGCATTGCCGATGATTGCCGTAAGGATATTATTGAAATCATGAGCTATACCGCCAGCCAATACCCCCATACTCTCGAGCTTCTGGGCGTGAAGCAACTGCTTCTGCATGTCCTCTCGTTCTTCTTCGGAGTTCTTGCGGTCTGTAATATCCCGTGATACGGCAAGCAACTTTTTTGGATTCCCATCAGGACCTTTAATCGGTGTGATGATTACTTCCCACCATTTGGGTGTGCCATCTAGAACCGGACAATACCCCTCAAAACGACCTCTTTGTCCCTGTTGGGCTTTAGTTATAGCTTCTTGAGCAGCTTCATGATCAGAGCCTTTCCAAAAATCTTCGAACGAGATATTCAGAAATTCATCCATATTTGTGATGCCAAGGATTTGTTGTCCTCCGAGGCTCATGTATTGCAGCCGACCCTGTAGATCCAGAACCTTGATACAGTCGGTGCTGCTTTCAATAATGCTTTTATTGAATGAATTACTTTTCTGTAATTCATTCTCTATTCGTTTACGTTCGGTGATATCTCGAGTTATTCCCAATAGAGCTGTAATTTCCCCAATATCATTACGAAACGGGACAGCATGAGTTTCAAGCCAGATGTGCCTGCCTTTAAGGCCAACAGTTTCAAATTCAAGCGTTTCAGACATTCCCTGAAAAACTCTTTTCGTAAGAGCCATGAAGTCTGCCTTGTATGGGCCTGTAACTAGATGGCACATACAGTTACCTTTTACCTGTTCAAAGGAATCGGCTTGTATCATCTCAAGTCCAGCACGATTCATCATCAACAGGTTGCCATTTTCATCGAGCATTTTGATACACTCTGGTTCAGTGTCTATTACGGTGTTCAAAAACCTTTCACTACGTGCATATGCCTCTTCCATCTGCTTGCGGGCGGAGAGATCTCTCAAAAAAGCGACTTGATAACCACCGTTTTCTGGTTTGTATTGGACGCTTATTTCAACTGGGAAAATGCTGCCGTCTTTTCTACGATGAATGGTTTCAAAACGAGCTTCGCCTAGTTCAATGACCTTTTGAATGCGGGCAGCTGTTTCGGATGCACTTTCTATGACTTCAAAATCCCGAATTTTCATTGAAGTCAGTTCCTGTATGCTATAGCCGCTCATTTTGCTATAGGCATCATTGGCTTCAATTATGTGCCCCTGGCCATCCAGCAACCAGAAACCATCCATTGCCGTTTTCAAGATTGATTTGTGCTGTGACTCTGCAAGCCTTATTTCCTCTTCAGCCTGCTTACGCTCTGAGATGTTTCTGGCAACACCCATTACTGCTTGTTGACCATTAAAATCAATGATTCGCACATTTACCTCGACCGAAAACACCGAAACATCCTTTCGGCGATGCGATGTCTCAAAGGTTAATGTTGAACCTAGGGAATACTTTTTGAAGTGGTCGGCAACTTGTTCCCGATCAACATGAACAGCGTCCAGTTCACTGATATGCTTCGATGTAAGTTCTTCCTGGGAATAACAAAGTTCACGGCAGGCCTGTTCATTGACAGCGATGATATTACCGGCCATATCCGAGATGTAGATCGAATCAGCGACATAATTTAATAGCTGGTTGAAGATCTGCTCACTGGTATTAGCAACTTCTTCTGGTCTGATCTGCATTGCAAACTCCTTATAATAGGTATGCAAGGACGAGGTTAAGCTATATAGGCAAGCCAGTTTAATGGTGACCTACTTAAAACTAGCTGTTGAGTGCCACGACATCGTGGACGGAAAAATGTGCCAGCACATCGTAGACTACAAAGTTCTCTGACAATCGAATAACCACCACGTCATTCTGTGAACACCGAAACCAATTATGGAGGTGTTCATGGAAGTAGAAAGTA
>JBBQCH010000159.1:0-7857 GCA_038318485.1 Geobacterales bacterium | reverse complement strand
TCGGTTATGCCAACTCTTTAACCCGTTATTGGCAGGTTACCGGAGAACTGCTGGAGCGTGAAGGTGTTCGTGTTGTTGAAAGCGATGCCGATAAGCTGTATTCTGCTACTCGCTGATGCTGCGTATAGGTCAGATAGAATATGCAAACTGTACCCCACTGTATTATCTCCTGAAGGAACAGTTTGACTGTGGCGAATATGAATTTGTTTCAGGTGTTCCAGCGGCACTTAATGCTTTGCTGGCAGACGGACAAATTGATGTGTGCCCCTCCTCATCGGTAGAATACGCTTTTCACTCTGAGAGCTATCGAATTTTACCGCAGCTTTCCATCTCAAGCAATGGTCCGGTCGCCAGCGTTCTTCTGTTTTCCAGGGTTCCGATCGAAGATCTGGACGGACAATCCATTCAGCTCAGTTCAGAATCCGCCACTTCGGTCAATCTTCTTAAAATTCTAATGGCCCAGCGCTATAACTGCAGTTGCAGCTATGCGGTCAACTCCCAAAATATTGTGGCCGCCCTCGAATCGTCTCCAGCTCTTCTATTGATCGGAGACGCTGCACTGCGAACTGCAATGGTTGAAACCGGTCTTAGAGTTTATGATCTGGGAAAGATCTGGCGTGACTGGACCGGCCTGCCTTTTGTCTTTGCGCTATGGTTGTGCAGGAATGAAGTTACTGGCGATCCGCATTTGATAGAGCTTTCAAGGCGGTTAATTCAGGCCAAGCTGCTGGCCCCTCTTCACCATGAACGGATTCTTAACCATGCTAGTGAGGCGAGTTGGATGCCTGGTGAACGACTGCTGGAATATTGGCGGGACAATATTTCATACGATCTGGATGAAAAAAATATTTTTGGTCTGATGACATTCTTTCAAAAGTGTTATGAGCTAGGGTTGATAAGGTCCTTGCCAGTATTGAATTTTATTGCAATATAACTTTGAAGGAGAATAACTGCGGACAGGTGAAAGGCTATTTATTCAGCCGTCCCTTGCCGTCCGCTGATATAGTAAAGGTTTTAAGGCAGGATATGCGCGACGTTGATGGTCACACCTGACGAGCTGATCTGGATTTAACGTAGTCTGCAAGAATACTGGCGTGATCAAAGCAAAGCTGCTCCGGAAGTTCATCAGTCGTGAAAAGTGCCAGGCTTGCTGCATCGTCTGCAGCGCATGGAGTGCCATGTCCGGTGGCCACAAAGACAGTTGATATCGTATGCATCCTTGTGTCACGGTCCGGGTCCGAATAACAACCCAGCAGGCGCAGATTGTCAATCACAAGTGACGTTTCCTCCAATGCCTCACGGGTGGCGGCCTTTTCAAGACATTCCCCGTAATCCACAAAACCTCCCGGCAGTGCCCATCCCAACGGTGGATTTTTACGTTTGATCAGAATGATGCTGCGGTCTATTTCGATTATTATGTCAACAGTTGGAAGCGGGTTACTATATTCTTTAACATCCGAACCGCATTTTGGGCAGGTGAGGGTCTTGAACGACATTGAGCCTCCTTGAAAAAAGAAGAGGGGGAATGTGAATTCCCCCTCTGAAAGAAGCAGTATATGGAAAGATTATTTTTTCTTCTTGGCAGAACCACCAGAGGCTTTCTTTGATGCCTTGAGTGGATTGACTTTGGCATCATCTACCTTGATCTCAACTTTTACGTGAGAAGCAAAATTGCAGATACCGCCAAGCCATTTTTTTGATGGGGCTGGATAAGCACTACATACCTGACCTATTGTTCCGGTTACAATTCGTTCACACCCTTCACAGTTTTCTTCAATAATCTGACAGGAACCACCTGTAAATATGCAACCTTGTTTTCCCCAAAAGGTACATTCGGTACCTGGAAGTACTGTCTGACACTGCATGCTTCTTCCTCCTGAATTTGTTCTTGAATGAAAAATAACTTTATCAATTCTTGCCGAGAAATGTCAACGGAAAAATGTCGGTAAATCGGACTCTTTGAATGTAGAATGTCATGATTACCTTAGAAAAATTGCTGAAACAGGAATATTAATGTCTGTTGTGGGGATTGATAACCGAAAATATATTGGTAATATCTATTACGCTAGCAGAGTAAATCCAAGTTCGGAAAGTTGGTGATAGCATGGATAAGAATATGATAATAAATCTTGATGCAGGCATTATTATCTGTTGTGGGGATTGATAACGGAAAATAGATTGGTAATATCTATTAAGCTAGCAGAGTAAATCCAAGTTCGGAAAGGTGGTGAAAGCATGGATAAGGATACGATAAGAAGTCTTGTTGCAGGCATGGGTATTGCCAGCCTGGTAGCCGGAGTAACAATTTCGGCACCTGTTCTGGCAGCAGAAAGCGGTTGAGGAGGTAAGGCAGGCGCCGTGAGCGCAAAAAAAGAAAAAGCATCTACATTCAATAAAATGACTTCAGACGTTAAATCTGACAAAAAAGCAAGTAAGAACAGTAAGAAAATGAAAAATGCTGTTGGTAAAGAGGGTCAGAAGCCAAAAGAGGTGCCAGGTAAGAGTGGCTGAGGCGGTTCAACCAAGTAGCGCGGTAGCGCTATGCAGTTTTAGGAAGGTAAAATTACGATGCAGTTGATGTTCGGTATCAAATTGCCATGAATAATTTGTCAGAAATATTTCCAACCTGTCGTACCCTGCTTGGTTCAAAAGCCTGGCAGAGATTATTAGCTTCGGCGGGAAATGACATGGAACCGGAAAGTTTTCCGGAGTTTTTGAATGTTCTGGGCGAGTCCGGGCCACTTCCTTTTCTTTCCGGACTCGCCAGCCTGGAGCTAGCCAGTAATCAGGTTCGCTTTGCTGATATTGGGGTAACAACGGAAGAGACGCACATTCTTAACCCAACTCTGAAGATTCTGCCGGTTTCCTGGACTAATCTTGTGGCTCTGCTGTCCTGTCCTAAGTCTGGCGTTCATGCACGCGTAACACCGGGAAACGAATATATTCTGGTGTGGAAAAACCCGGCTACTTGCAAGGTACATACACAGGTGGCTGAACCGGCTGATCTGTTAGGTATCAAGCTTGTAGTTGAAGGTTTAGATCCGAGCGCTGCAGCCCAAGAGGCATCAGTTTCAGTTGGTAAAATAGATGCAATTATGCGTGAATCGGTTTGGAAAGGACTTGTCCTGTCACCGCCGTCAAAGCTTAATCGCGAACCGGCTATTGCCGAATCGGCGCCAGCAGAATGTTATGCTGCAGCGGAGGCCTTTACTTTACAGTGGCACCTGACTCAGGAGTGCGACCTGCATTGCAGACACTGTTATGACCGCAGCAGTCGCAGTGTGTTCCCGTTTGAACGGGTTCTGCCGCTGCTGGATGAGTTGCGCTCTTTTTGCCTTAAACGCTTTGTGCGCGGTCAAGTATCTCTGTCAGGTGGCAATCCGTTACTTTATAAACACTTCTTCGATCTATACTGTGCAGCCGCTGAGCGTGATCTGATGATTGCAGTCTTAGGCAATGCCACTGATAGTGAAACGATCGAACGTATTGTGTCGATAAAGATGCCGGTTTACTATCAGGTCAGTCTGGAAGGCTTGGAGTCGCACAATGATGAAATCCGTGGGGCGGGCAACTATCGACAGACGATTGATTTTCTGAAGATGCTGACGAAGATGGGAGTGCCTAACATGGTTATGCTGACCCTGACACGGAAAAATGTGGATCAGGTTATTCCTCTTGCGTCCGAACTGGAAAATATTACCGGAGGGCTGACCTTCAACCGCTTGGCTTTGTTCGGAGAAGGGGCCAAGCTGGAATTGCCGACGTTGACAGAGTACCGCAGCTTTATTGAAGAGTATGCCGATGCACTAGAAGATCACAAAGTGCTGAGTCTCAAGGATAACTTGCTAAATACGGTCTTTGAACGGGAAAAAAGTGGTCTGTTTGGTGGTTGTGCCGGTTACGGTTGTGGTGCTGCCTACAACTTTGTGTCAATTCTTTCTGACGGCGAGGTACATGCATGCCGCAAGTTTCCTTCGCCTATCGGTAATATTCTTACCGACTGTTTGGAAGATGTTTACACCTCCAGTGCCGCCACTCGCTATCGGTCGGGCAGTACCGCCTGCGCCGGTTGTCGACTGAACGCAGTCTGCCGTGGTTGTCCGGCCGTGACCGCCAGTCTGGGACTCAACCCGTTTACTGATAAAGATCCATATTGCTTTAGAAACCTTGACTGAAAAACTTCACAACTGCCTATCGACTGCTTATTTTCAAAAAATTATCGAGCAGTTCCATGCCACCTTCAGTCAGGATTGATTCCGGGTGGAATTGAACTCCCCATATTGGTAGTTCCTTGTGCCGTAATCCCATTATTTCGCCGTTTTCAACCCAGGCCGTAACCTCCAGGCAATCGGGGAGAGTAGAGCGTTCTACTACCAGCGAATGGTAGCGAGTGGCAAGAAAAGGGTTTGGAAGACCGGCAAAAAGATCTTTACCGTCATGATGGATTGGTGAGGTCTTGCCGTGCATGAGTGATACGCTACTTACCACCCTTCCTCCGAAAGCTGCTCCGATTGACTGGTGACCCAGGCAAACCCCTAAAATAGGGACTTTTCCTGCGAAATGTTTGATGGCAGTAACGGAAACTCCGGCTTCCTCGGGAGAACAGGGACCTGGAGATATAACGATACGGGCTGGCTTCAGCGACTCAATTTCATCAATAGTAATCTTGTCGTTACGGTGAACCTGAACGTCTTCCTCCAATTGGGCGAAATATTGAACTATGTTGAAGGTAAACGAGTCATAGTTATCGATCATTAAAAGCATAAGATATGTAACCTACTTAAATTATTTGATTTATAAAACCACACACTGCTATTTATACACCATCATATACACTTATTGCTGTTTGATACATCTATGTATGATGCACTTGCAAATTCTCTTTTTCCAGTTTTAGCACTTCAATAAATCAGTATGTTACAAGGCTAAAAACAGACCATTTTTGAGCTTTTGCGAACGCATCATGTATAGCTTAAACATAATTGTTCAATATACAAAAAACAGTCATACAAATCAATAGCCGAACTGCTCATCCACTGCTCATCCACTGCTCATAATGAGATTGTGTAATGAGCCAAAAAGTTTGTGTGACATCGATCTGACTTTGTGAGGATGGTTCTTAAAGAAAATCTAACACCATCTACCTCTAATCAGCAAATTACCAATCCGTGGGGGCTAACGGGCCGACCGGCAGACAACTATCAGCAGCCTCAGGAAACAGCCGAAACAATCGGGTAGCCTTCACCCTTTATTAACAGATATGCCATCAAGGATATCGTCAGTGGCTCTTATTTTGGCATAAACAGCTCCCATGGCAGCCAGAAAAGATCCATGAACATGACGGGCCGGAATTGTTTCTCCGTCGAAGGAAAGGTTTAGCGTAGCACAGGCATCTTGAGCAACGGTACAAGTGAACCCCTCATCAAAAGCAGCTCTTACCGTCGCATCAACACACATACTGGTCATCATGCCGCAGAACAGGATTGAATCGACCTCAACACGCCGAAGCTTGTCCAGCAGGTCAGTTTCACGGAAGCTGTTGGGGAAGTGTTTGATGATTATTGTCTCTTCGGGTAAGGGAGCCACGCTGTGATGAATCTCTGCCCCTTTCGTATTCGGCAGGAAAAAGCCAGCACCCGGCTGCATTGAAACATGTTGGATGTGAATTACCGGCCATCCCGCCTGACGGAATGCTTTAAGCAGTAGCGCGGCTGCTCCAGCGGCTTCCATGCTTCCAACCAGTTCCATGCGTCCGTTGGCAAAGTAGTCATTTTGAATATCAATCAATATTAGTGCTGTACTCATGGGACTTAACTCCAATTGCGGTATTTAAAGTTTTGTTGGCCTTTTTACCGTAGCCTTTTTGTGGTTGCTTTCTTGGGGAGTGGCGCATGTGTTTCAGTTGTCGTTATTTGTATGAGGTCTGTAATCCATTACCAGCACACTCACACTCGTGACGTCAGCCTCTCAATAATATGAGCATGCTTTGGAAACTGATTCAATAAGGCTTCTCTGTCTCCCATCTCAAAATCGGAAAAGTCGAAGCCAGGGGCAACGGTGCAGCTGACTAAAGCAAATGCTCCGTCACCGGAAACCTCAGCACCGAACCAGCAGCCTGCAGCAACCATAGCCTGAAATGATTCACCCGCGAGGACATTGGCACCTAAACGAAGTTTTTGATGCTCACCTTCTGGAGCTAGAACATGAATTGTAAGTGTTGCGCCGGTATGAAAATGCCATAGTTCGTCCGACTTGATGCGGTGCAGTGCCGAAATATCACCGCGCTCCAACAGGAAGTAGATCGCAGTACAGCATGACCGAACCCCACCAAACCTTGGCAGGGCGGCATCTGGAATGGAATCAGACGAACGGTAGGTTTCCCTGTACCATCCTCCTTCCGGATGACGAGTCAGACCGAGACTCTTAATCAAGTCTTCTGCCGACATGTCTTTATTCACCTTCCAGTTCCTTGAAGGCGTCCAGAACTTCAGTTTCGACCTGTTTGAGTTTCTTGTCGAGTTCCTTAATCAGCCGTGCTCCCTCTTTAACGTCTTCAGCCAGCTTGTCAATTGGCGTCTCAGAGTTATCGAGGCGGATAAGGATTTCATCCAGCTTGGCAACCTTCTGCTCATAGGATAGTTCATTGGTATCAGCCACGTTTTTGCTCCTTTGCAGTTACTTCGCTGATGATGGAACCATCAGCTACGTGTGTATATATCAAATCATTTTCTGTAATATCGTCTATCGATTTGATCAGGCTGCCATCCTGGCGATAGACCAGGGCAAATCCGCGCTGCAGAGCACTCTGCGGATCAGTTGCCCGTAGTGTCGCCATCTTATCAGTCAGGCTCTTGCGTTCCATCTGAATACGCTGTCTGATTCTATCAATGTTGAAGCGTACTTTCCGATTGGCCTGTTGCATGGTATTTAGAGTGAGTGCGGCACTAAAACGATTAAGTACCTGCTGACGAGTTTTTTCATTGCCGTCCTGTTCTCTCTGCAGTCGCTTTATGAACCGATTTCTGTCAAAACGGCTCTTCAGCTGAGCTATAGTAGTAGCTGAACTGGACAGGGCAAACTTTACTTGAGTTCCAAGGCCGTGTCGTTTAGTAGCCAATCGTTCAATATGTTTTTGAATGATGTTCTGCGGTATGGTTCTAAGTTGGCCGCGTTTGCTTTCCATCAAAATATGTTCAGTTGATAACCGACCTGAGACCCGATGCCTTAGATCTTGGGCGCGTTCACGCAAGTTGCTGATAGTCACATCCAGCAGTTTCCGTGGCCCTTGATGAATACCTGTTATGGCCCTGCCAAGATACTCTTGATCAGTTTTCAACCGATATGTCCAGACAGTTTTGAGCGCATTTGCTGATTCGTCCAACTGACGGCGCATCTGGATAAACCGGGCAACCAGTTCCTCTGCCACTGCGGTCGGTGTCTTGAATGATTTGTTGGCAACATAATCGAGAACGCTCGTATCAATTTCATGACCGATACCGGTCCAGACAGGGACATTACTGTTGGCAATCCTGCGGGCAACAGCTTCATTATCCAGAAAGTAGAGATCAGATTTGCTGCCGCCACCACGGGCGATGACAATTAACTCCACAGGCAGTTTATTGAGGACATCCAGTGCGTGTAAGACCGATTTTTCCGTCAGTTCTCCCTGCATCATGGCATCGGCCATATGAACTGTGAAGCCAAAACCTGAAGTCGTCAGGGTCTGGATGAAATCGTTGTACGCAGCACTACCTGAACTGGATATCAGGCCAATATGGAGCGGAAGTAATGGTACAAAACGCTCCTTGTTTGGCTCAAACAGGCCCTCATTCTGTAATCGTTCAATAATCTCCCGTT
>JBBQCH010000158.1:0-7918 GCA_038318485.1 Geobacterales bacterium | reverse complement strand
CTCTACGAAAAAATGGGTTTGGTTGATCCACCCAAGAGGACCGATGGAAAGGTCCGCTATTATGAAAAAAAAGATATAAAACGCTTCAAGTTTGTACTTAAGGTCAAAGAGTTGGGGCTTTCATTGGAAGAGATGAAAGAGTTGGCCGACCTGTTTGACAAGGAACAGAAAATTCCCGGCAAAATCATGCCCAGACTGATTGAACTGCTTGAAGGACACCTGATCAGCATCAGACAGAAGATATCTACTCTCCAGTCCCTTGAAAGAGACATCACCGCCTACCACAGACGAATCACCGATGAATTCAAGCTGATCAAATAGTCGTTGCCTCAACGAGCTGAATGATTTAAAAACAAAATTCTTAATAATCAGTTCACCGTCACCGGTCCGGATTCACACCGATAATTAGAGGGCTATACGGCGGAAGACATCGAAATGGTTTACTGTCAGTTTATCCATATTAAGCAGGAACATGGTCTACTCCTTGATAATCGGTATGGTTTTGTTGACCGGTTTACCCTTCAGGAGGCTGCGCAGGCTTTTCTTGATGCCGCTGACGACAAACGGCGTCAGCCGTTTTTTCTCCTTCAGTATACGCAGATACAAATCCTTGCGTTTGAACGGCGTCACCGGTTGACAGTCGGCGGGAACCATGAATAGCGCGCCCCGCTTGCAGGCCGACACACAAGCGCCGCAACCAAGGCAGAGTTCGGCTTCAACTACTGCATGACGCTCCTCCTTCTGCGCGAACGGCACCTCACCCGGCAGAGAGATAGCTTTGACGTTGCAGGCGATAAAACAGACGCCGCAGCCGTTGCAGCGATCCTGGTCGATGACGGCAATAAAACCGGTCTTGGCTATGCCGTTATGATACCCCATCTGCACACCGGCCAGCAGTTCACAGCAGCAGCTGCAGCAGTTGCAGATAAATGAGGGCTTGTGACGTATATTGTCGGTTATGTGGGTTAGATTCAACTCTCTGGCTGCATCCAGAACAGCCAACAGATCGTCCACGCTCTTTTCCCGGGCAAAACCGCGCCGGACCATAAAGCGGGCTGCACTCCCCAGTGAGATGCAGATGCCGTCCACCGGGGCACCCTTGTCGCAGGTTTCATTCAGGTGCTCTTTCTTGTGACGGCAATAACACATCCCCACCGCACCGAAACCGGCCTCGCGAATGATTTCACGGGCCCGGTCATAACTGGTAACTTCCGATCTGACCGGGACATGTTCTTCATAAAGCAGTGAGCGGGTCAGGGCTGTTTTACTGCCGAAAAACTCAGCGGCCTGGCTCTCTTCCAGATATTCCCGCATCAACCGGGCAAGACTTTCCAGCGGCAGATCGGTGCGGTTTTTCATGAAGGTCATCTCGAAGAATCCGATCAAACCGGGCAGCAGCAGGTAATAAACTTCTTCGCCGTAGGGCATGTCCAACACCAGCCCTTTGTCGGCCATCCTGTCCAGTAACAGCAGCAGTTCCTCTGACGGAATTTTTGTCAGCCGCACCATTTCCGGAAGAGTAGCCTCTTCCAGCGGAAAGCGGGAAGCGACATAGGCTTCGCGTTCATCAAAAAGCAGTGCAAGAATCTTCCGCAGCTTGTCACTGTCCACCAACCCGATCGGGTATTTGTTCAGTCTGTCGATCAGCGGCACGATGCTGTTTTTTGAACCAAGGACATGTCCCATCGTTACTTCTCCCTCAACTAACTGAATCTTGAAAAATCCGGTTTCCTGTGCTGCATGAAAGACTGCAGCGCCTCAGCCGCTTCCGGTGACTTCAGGCGCGCTTTTAACTGCGTCAGTTCTTCTGTCATGGTCTTCCTGAGCTGAACCGCATAGTCACGCTTCAGCAGCTCCTTGGCCAGACGCACTGCAGCCGCCGGCTGGGCAGCCAGCTGCAGAGCCTTTTTACGGGAGGTTGCAAGAACATCTGCATCCGGGCAGACCTCCGTTACGATACCGAGATTGCACGCCTTTTCCGCACTGAAGGCCCCCCCCAACAGCAGCAGTTCCGCCGCGCGCTGATGCCCCATGATCCTGGGTAGGAGCAGTGTGGAACCGGCCTCCGGACAGAGTCCCAGGTTGACGAACGGCATCTGGAAGGTTGCGCTGTTTCCTGCATATACAAGATCGCAGTGCAGCAGCATGGTGACGCCGACTCCCACCGCCAGGCCGTTGACCGCCGCCACAATCGGCTTGCGGG
Organism: Geobacterales bacterium; assembly: GCA_038318485.1. GTDB lineage: Bacteria > Desulfobacterota > Desulfuromonadia > Geobacterales > Pseudopelobacteraceae > JACRCG01. Next base: position 5,715 of record JBBQCH010000158.1, on the reverse strand, counting down.
CTTCGCTGATGGCAGACAGAAACTGTATGCCGGGACTGTCCGGACCGATTTGCTGCACGTCGATAAAATCGGCCAGGTCATTGCCGCTGGTGAAACACTCCTGTCCGCCGCTGATCAATATCACCCGCGTGGCATCATCACTGTCCGCCTGCCTGAGGCCGTCAGCCAGAGCCTGATACATGGCCAGATTCAGGGCATTTTTTTTGACAGGACGGTTAATGCGCAAGGTAATAATACTCTCGCTTGTTTCACTCTGAATCAGATCAGTGTTGGGCATATCGTAATTTGCTCCTTTATACCAAGTCCTTGAGGCTCTCAGGTATTGGTACGGATACGTTGTTTATGCTGTCAAAACAGACCATTGTGGTGCGGGCGGTGGCATAGACCTGCTCCTGGCTGTCATGGAGACTATATTCCAGATCGAAACTGGAACGCCCTGTTTTAGCCACCCAGAGTGTCACGATGACTTCATCATGCAGCATGATCGGAATTTTGAAGTCACATTCAGCCCGCGCAACAACTGTGAAAATTCCCTGAGCTGAGACTTCCCTGAAAAAAGCATTAAACAGCTTGACCCGCGCCGTTTCCAGATAGGTGAAGTACAAGGCGCTGTTCACGTGGCCATAGGCGTCCAGATCGGAAAACCTCAATTCAATCGGGGTGGAATAGGTTTGTGCCATTATTTCCTCCATTTTGGTTACTGCTGTGACAGGCTGCAGTACAGTTCACCAATCTGATCAAACAGGCCGATCTGTTTCAGAGAAGCCTTGAGCAGAGCCGGGTTCTCGATAAGATCCAGCATAAAAATAACCTCCGAGGCTTTCAGATATACAAAAAACGGATCGGTCAGCCGCCCTTTGAATAGCTGCTCGATGATTTTGTCCAGGTTCAGATTTTTAAATGGCAGCACCTTTACAGCCCGCTCCAGCAAAGTCCGGACGTAGAAAACAATCGCTTGATCGACGCTTTCGACGTACTGGCGATGCCCCGGCAGAATGTGCAAACCGCGCAGTTTAGCCAGATTAAGCAGTGAGTTGCAATAGGACTCGTAATTGAGGAAGCGTCCTGTAAAGGTATCCATGTCGGTATCCAGCAACGGGGCCTGGAAGATGTTTCTGAGGAGAACATCGCCGGTCACGGCCGACTCTCCGATCAGATAGACCAGGTCACTTTGGGAGTGTCCCGGGCAGGCAAGGTAACTAATTCCGATTTCAGACAGTTCTCTTGATTCCTCGACAATCTGAAACTGTTCCGGCCGGACTGGAAATATTTTGTTACGTTCAAAAGATTCCCGCAATTGAGCGGCAAAATCGCTTCCAAAGCCGTATCCAATCAGGAGTTCACCTATCTTAACCATCCGCTCGTCATGGCGCTGAAATTTGATGGCATCCCGGCGAGGGATGAATACTTTCGCATCACTTTGCTGAAGGACATAGTTGGCCAGACCGTAGTGGTCCACATGGCAATGGGTGATGAACAGATATTTAAGGTTCTTGAGATCTATGCTTTCAAGCAGGGCGGCTTCCCCCTCCGGCGTCGGCGGACCGGTGTCGAAAAGCGCCAGGCCGCCGTCAAGCTCGGTGCTGTAGAAGTGGACATCTCCCACCATGTAGGGGGTCTGTACGGTGTGCTGTTGCATGAAATTTTTCCCGTAGGGGCGAATTGGATTCGCCCAAAACTGATGTTTGGCACTGAAAACAGGGCGATCACAAGGATCGCCCCTACGCAACCGCTCTAGAAAATATATTTATCAGCTTCGATGGAGTCCGCTGCGAGCTGGCGTTTGGCTTTGAGCAGTCCGGTGGCGTCATATTTGGTAAATCGGCGGATGCCGGCCAACAGCATGGTCAGGGTATCCCCTTCCTCGATGTAGTAGGCCGACCGGCGCGCGGCGGATGCCGCTTTCTCGTTGGCATTGAAGGTGAATACTTTCACGGCGGCATTGATGGAAACTTTCCTGCTCTCGCTCAATTTCGGCAGGATCTTCTCTGCCCGCAGTACGGTGCTCTCGATGGCAAAGATGTTGATGGCCAGATCTGCCACCGCCAGTAGAATTTCCTGTTCATCCTTGATCGTATCCATGAACTTTTGAACGCCGCTGCCGGCCAGCACCAGGAAAGCCTGTTTCAGGCTGGCGATCAGCGCTTTTTCGGCTGCAAAGGGGACCGAATCGTCAAGCTCGTCAAAGGATGGTGACATCAGCGACTCAAAAGCCTTCATGGCCTCTTTCTGGAGAGGGATTTCCCCCTTCATGGCGCGCTTTAAAATAATGCCGGGGATCAGCAGGCGGTTGATCTCATTGGTTCCCTCCCAGATGCGATTGATGCGTTCATCGCGGTAGTACCCCTCGGCAGCGTATTCCTGAATGAAACCGTAGCCGCCATGAATCTGGACGACCGCATCCGCCACATCTGCCAGCATCTCGCTGCATAAAACTTTGACAATCGCGCATTCGACCGAATATTCCTCGATACCCTGCTGATAGGTTTCATAGTAATCGGGCGTACCCTTCGGCAAGGTGGCAAGACGGTCGTCGATCAGGCCGGCCAGACGGTAGACAGTCGATTCCGAGGCGAATATGGCGGCGCTCATATCGGCAATCTTTTCCTGAATGGCCCCGAAGGTACCGATAGTGACACCAAAGGCCTTACGTTCGTTGGCATATTTGATGCCGATTGTCAGTGCCGCCTTGGCTGCTCCGGTGGCTCCGGCCCCCAACTTGAATCGCCCGACATTCAGGACGTTGAAGGCGATCTTGTGTCCCTTGCCGATCTCGCCCAGCAGGTTCTCAACCGGCACCTTGGCGTCCTCCAGAACAATCTGGGTAGTGGATGACCCACGAACCCCCATCTTGTTCTCTTCCGGACCGACACTCAAGCCTTCGTTGGTCCGCTCCACCAGAAAGCAGGTGAAGTGCTGCTTGTCAATTTTGGCAAAGATCGTGTAGAGATTGGCAATTCCGCCATTGGTGATGAACTGCTTGGTGCCGTTTAGAATATAATGCTTTCCGTCAGCGGAGAGCGAGGCGGACGTCGCAGCTCCCAGTGCATCGCTGCCGGACCCCGGTTCTGTCAGGCAGTAGGCTGCAATCCACTCACCGGAGATGATCTTGCCGAGATACTTTTCCTTCTGTTCCGGTGTGCCGTAATAGACCAGCGGCAGCGTACCGATGCCGGTATGGGCAGAGTAGGTCACAGAAAAAGATCCGGCCTGGGCCAGTTTTTCGGCCGCCAGCATGCTGGTGGCCTTGTCCAGTTCAAGCCCGCCGTACTCTTCGGGAGCGTCGATCATCAGCAGCCCCAGTTTGCCGCACTTCCTCATCAGTTCGACCGACAGCGGCAGGTTGTGATGTTCGATCTCCTCGCGATGCGGGACGACTTCATTCAGGACGAACTGCTCGGTTGTATCGCCGATCTGGCGCTGCTCATCGCTGAAATCCTCCGGAGTGAAGACATCATTTTTATCTGCTGCGGTAATCAGATATTCAGCACCTTTGAATAATTTTGCAGCCATGTTTTCACCTCATAAGTTTATTGGTTAACCACTACATTTTTTCAAAAATTCCGGCCGCCCCCATGCCGCCGCCGATACACATGGACACCATGCCGTAACGGGTGTCTGTTCGCTGCATCTCGTGCAGGATGCTGGCAGTCAGCTTGGCTCCTGTGCAACCCAGCGGGTGACCGAGAGCGATTGCTCCTCCGTTAACGTTAACCCTGGCCGGATCAATGCCCAACTCCTTGACACAAGCCAGAGACTGGGCCGCAAAAGCTTCGTTCAGTTCGATCAGACCGATGTCATCCAACTTTAAACCGGCCATTTTAAGTGCCGCCGGGATAGCCGCCACCGGACCGATGCCCATGATTTCAGGCGGAACCCCTTTGACGGCAAAGGCGACAAAGCGGGCTAACGCTTTCTTAGCGATCTTTTTCAGATAATCTTCGGAGACAACCAGCACAGCAGCAGCTCCATCAGTCATCTGGGATGTATTACCAGCGGTAACCGTACCGGTTGCCTTGAAGGCCGGTTTCAGTTTGGCCAGTCCGGTAGCGGTAGTATCTCCCCTCACGCCGTCATCGGTATCAACCAATTCCTTACTGCGCTTCATTTTTCCATTTACCAGGGCGCAGTTTTCAATTTCCACCGGAATGATTTCATCTTTGAACTTTCCGGCTGCAATGGCAGCTGCAGCCTTGAGATGACTGGCCGCGGCAAAGGCATCCTGTTCTTCGCGGCTGATGCCGTACTTGTCTGCCACCAGTTCAGCGGTGATGCCCATGGAAGCGAATGATTCCGGCCAATTGGCCACCAGGGAAGGATTTGCGCTGTATTTGCTGCCCCCCATCGGAATCATGGTCATGCTCTCGGCACCGCCGGCAATGATACAGTCGGCAAATCCGGCCATTATACGCTCTGCCGCAGAAGCGATGGTCTGCAGTCCCGACGAGCAGAAACGATTAACAGTCTGGGCCGGAACCTCGACCGGAACACCGGCCTTCATGGCCGCCACACGGGCAAAGTTCATGCCCTGTTCCCCTTCCGGAAAGGCACAGCCGATGATGATGTCTTCAACGTCATGCGGATCGATGCCGGTCTTTTCCAGCAACCCCTTGATGGCAATTGCTGCCAAATCGTCCGGGCGGACATCCTTCAGTTTCCCTTTTTTTGCACGGCAGCAGGGAGTGCGGTAGGCGGCCAGTATATATGCATTTCTCATGTAAAACCTCCGTTGTTTTTATTGATCAGTTCCGCAGCGGCTTGCCCTTTTTGAGCATGTGCTGGATGCGCTCCAACGTTTTCTTCTGTCCGCAAAGCCGAACAAAAGCCTCCCGCTCCAGTTCCAGCAGATACTCCTCGGTGATCAGGGTGCCGGCCGGGACATCCCCGCCGGTAATGACATCGGCTACCGCACTGGCCAGGTACAGATCATACTCGGAGATAAAGCCTCCTTGCTGCATGTTCCACAACTGCGATTTAATCGAGGCGGCCACTCCGCGGCCGGGTGCTTTCAGATCGGTCAGCGGCCGTCCGGGGCGATAGTTGGCTGCCAGTGAAATTGACTTAAGTTTGGCGTCATGGATGCGTTTATCAATATCCATTGTGACCGCATCGCCCTGTCTCATAAAGCCCATTGGAGCCAGTTCAGCTGCCGACATGCTGACTTTGGCCATGGCGATATTCATGTAATTCCTGAAGATGAACGGCTGCACATCGGTCTCGTATTCTTCAGCCAGCTTGATGGCACGTATTGCCATCTCCTTGGTGCCGCCGCCGGCCGGCAACAGGCCTACTCCCAGCTCAACCAGCCCCATATATGTTTCGGCATGCGGAATAATTGCATCTGAATGCAGACAGGTTTCGCAACCGCCCCCCATCACCAGGTTGTGCGGAGCAGCCACGACCGGAATCTTTGAGTATTTGATTGCCATCATGGCCTTCTGGAAGCCCTTGACCGTCATTGCGATCTCGTCGAAAGTCCCTTCGGCAATCGCCATCACCAGAAGCATCAGATTGGCACCGGCCGAAAACATGCTCCCTTCGTTGGCAATCACCAGACCGACCCCTTCTTCTTCCGTGCGCTTGATGGCCTTGTGGGTCATCGAAAGGATCTCGCCGCCGATTGCGTTCATCTTGGTATGGAATTCCAGGCAGAAAACACCATCGCCCAGATCGATCAGTGATGCTCCGCTGTTCTTCTCCACCACCTTGTTGTTT
>JBBQCH010000157.1:0-7920 GCA_038318485.1 Geobacterales bacterium | reverse complement strand
TGGACCAATCTCAGTGGAACTTTCCACAATAAATGGATTTTCGGAGAATTCCTTCTTGAAAACTGTGTTTATTGTTTCCGCAACATTGCCTGATGCCAGGGTAGTCTTGCCGACCTTGACGAGTAATCTATTACTCTCCTTAACCTCCTGCAGTGTGGCTTCTTTAAGATTGTTTTGAGCCAGGGCAATTCTGGCCTTTTCAATCGATACAGGTTGACTGAAGTTGAGCTGAACAGAAGTTCCTCCGGAAAAATCAATACCCATGTTGGCTGCATTTCTTGAGATTTGGACGATCCCGATGATGCCGGCAATTGCCAGTATTGCTGAAATGACGAAAGAAAATTTTCTTTTAGCGATAAAATCAATATTTGTATTTTTGATGAGTTGCATTATTCTCTCCTAAATGCTGAGTTTTTTCACATCGAAACGGCGAAGGAAAGCGTCAAAAGTCACCCTTGTTGCCACCAGTGATGTAAAGAGGTTTATGAGAATTCCGAGGCTTAGCGAAACCGCAAACCCTTTGACCGGACCGGTACCGAACTGGAAAAGTACAGCTGCTGTAATCAGTGTTGTAACGTGAGAGTCCATAATGGTCATGAAGGCCTTGTCATAGCCGGCATCAAGGCTCATCCCGGGCGTTCTGCCAAGCCTGACTTCCTCCTTTATTCGCTCAAAGACCAGAACGTTAGAATCAACCGACATCCCGACCAGCAGTACAATTGCTGCAATGCCCGGCAGAGTCAGAGTTGCCCCGAGAGCCGCCAGAGCTCCCATCAAAAACAGAATATTCATCACCATTCCTAGATTTGCCACTAAACCCGCCATCCGATAGTAAACTGCCATAAAGACAACAACCAGTGCTACTCCGATCGCTCCGGCAAACAGGCCCTTCTGGATTGAATCCTGACCGATTGAAGGGCCGACGGTTACGTTCTGTACAATTTTAACCGGTGCGGGGAGTGAACCGGCCCGCAACACGATAGCCAGATCTGCTGCCTCTTTTTCGCTGAATGAACCTGATATCTGGGCACTGCCGCCGGATATTCTCTCTCGAATCACCGGTGCTGAATAAACATTGTTGTCGAGCACGATGGCAAATCGCTTCCCCACATTGGCGGCGGTTATCTGATCAAACAACCGGGCTCCGGTTGAGTTGAATTCAATCCCGACATAAGGTTGATTAAACTGCGAGTCGATCCGCACTTGGGCGTCGGTAAGGAGGTCTCCGGTGATGATCGCTTTTTTCTTAACAATGATGGGAACATCAGAAACAGCACCGGTCGCCGAATTAGACATTCTCTCCGAAAGGATTTCATCATCTTCCGGAATGGTTCCCGGAGTGGCGGAGGTCGCATTTACGTTCTCATCAACGAGTTTGAATTCGAGTCGGGCAGTTTTTCCAATCAGTTCAATGGCCCGCTTTGGATCTTTGATGCCAGGAAGTTGAACAACTATATGATTGATACCTTCCCGCTGGATAACCGGTTCTGATACGCCAAACTGGTCGATTCTGTTACGAATGGTTTCCAATGCCTGGGAGACAGCCTTATCTTTCCTGTCCTGAACTGCATTTTTATCCATGCGGAGCTGGAGGTTTACAAAACCTCCATCATCCACAGGTGAAAGTTGTTCCAATTCCGGGTATTTATTCTTTATCTGCTTCTGAACGTTTTCAGCAGACCCCTGATCGTACAATGTTACCTGTACCGAGTCTGTGCCGACTCTGGCTATTTTCTTATAACGAATATTCCGGGAATTCAGGGTCTCCTCAAGATCAGAAGAAATCAGATCAAGGGTGCCTTCAATGGCCTTTTGCGTTTCAACCTCCATAACGAGATGAGTACCACCTTGCAGATCAAGCCCAAGATGGATTTTCTCCTTTGGAAATACCCCCGTCCACCATGAAGGGAGTTTGGTAATTAAAGTAGGCGTAAGATAAAGAAACGATAGCAACGTGAACAAAAATATCAGGCTGACCCGCCAAGTAAGACTCTTGGTCATGGATTATACTCCTTATTAATTGCTTCGATCTTTGGCGGCAATAAACGTTGTTAACCGGACATTGTCTCCGTAATAGCAGTGATATTGGCAAAAACTCTTATTACATCGCTAAATACACGATATGAGTTTTAAGCACAAAATCATCATGCCTTTTTGGAAACAAGCACAGGTCGATGCCACCACATTGCAGAATGGATGCGGATAAAGAGTATGTTTGCAAACGCAGACATTTACCCTCATCTCGTCAACAATAATTGGTTGAGCGAATCGAGTGGATATCTATGCATCGCAATGAATTGCGATGACAAAAATATCAAGTGTTGGTGATTAGATTGTCTGAAGTGTTAAGCGGGCGGGGCTCTGGCTGGAACTGTCAAATCCAATGATATGGTGACAGCATGAGACTCATGATTGAAAACTGCAAGTTGAGATGGTTGATGATTGCTTACTTCTACTTTGCGGAAAAGATCGAAATACGGAGCAACCTTTACGAGTCTGAATTGTGAAGATTTTATCTGAGCTTTGGTTATGATACAGGAGAGCGGCTTGATCTCTTTCGGTTTAGAGAGCCGTGCTTCTTGAGCGTTGACAAGGTTTGGAAGAATTACTCCTTGGGAATATAAAAATAGGGATACCGCCAGAAGTAACGGCAGCAGATATATCTTTTTTGAAAAACGATCCCTAAGTAATTTCATGATTTTATAATTATACCAATCTCTAAACGGTTGCAAGATTTATGTTTTTGACCTCAGCCACCCATCCCAAAGCAAACAAGTCATGGCGGAACAACTGGCAGCGGATCTTCATGATCAGGTGACATTTGCCACGCCGTAGCCTGCGATACGTTCGAGCAGGAAATCTACAAAGGCCCGGTTTGCCTTGGAGAGATACGCCCCCCGTTTCCATGCGATGAGAAGATCTATATGCAGTGGAGGGTCAAACGGAACTGCCACCAGTCCGTCATCCTCGGCAACTACTACCCTGAGAAAGGTACAAATGCCGAGACCGTTCTTAACCAGAGGCTTGACCAACGAGAAAAGGTTGGATTCAAAAACTATGTTTAGTTCATCTCCAGTGTCTTTCACCATTTCCAGCATAAGTTCGCGAAGATAATATCCCTCTTTAAAGAAGAGAAGCGGCTCTCGGATAAACTCGCTAAAGGGCACCTCCGAGCGTACAGCAAAAGGATGGCTTGGCGGGACACAGATTACCACCTCCTCCCTCACAAAATGGTGAAGATCAACCGTTTCAGGTGCGTTCCTGCCGGCGATGATTCCCATATCCAGCTCGCCTCGGACTATCATTTTCTGAATCCGCCAGCCACCCTCTCCATAAACCGAGAGAGTGAGTCCAGGATAGCGCAGTTTGAAATCGCGTATGATGTCCGGGAAAAAATATGCACTCATCGGCGGGATACCAATCCGAACCTCTCCTCTTTCAAGCCCCCGAAGATCTGTCATTTCCTTCTCAGCAGCCTTCACATCATCCAGAAGACGCAAGGCATGTTCCAGAAATCTCTCCCCCTCTGCCGTGAGCGTTACCCGCCTGTCCTGGCGATTGAGCAGAGGGAGATCCAGTTCGGCCTCAAGTCTTTTGATCGCCATGCTGATGGCCGGTTGGGCTATCCTCAACAGCTCAGCTGCCCGGGTAAAACTTCCCAGTCGGGCTGTTTCAACAAAGTATCGCACTTGACGTAAGTCCAATTCCACCTCGATCAATTTTTATTATCAATAGTATAAATATTATATATTTTTTTTATCAAAAGACAAGTGATAGGGTGAGATAACGTTTCAGCATCTTTAGAACGGAGAAAAGAATGCTCATTCAAAATACAGGCTGGGCGGATTGAGGTTAACAAATGGAACAGGTCATGCCGTATATGCCGACAGTTACCGAAGGGGTTCGGGTTGGCACCACCGCGTATCGAAGGATTAATCTGGCACTATTTTGCGCCGGGTTTGTCACCTTTGTGACGCTGTATGATGTTCAACCGCTTTTACCGCTTTTTGCCAGCGAGTTTGGTGTGGCACCGGCAATGGCCAGTCTGCCCCTATCGATCGCCACCTGGGCCCTGGCAATCGGAATGCTGTTGGCCGGCACCATTTCCGAAAGCGTCGGGCGAAGGCCGCTCATCGGGTTAGCCCTTGTGCTGACTTCGCTTTTGGCTATAGCTACCTGGTATTGTCATACATTTTCCTCTTTGTTAACTCTAAGGTTGATCCAGGGGATTGTTCTTGCAGGAGTCCCATCAGTTGCCATGGCATACCTGGGAGAGGAGATGGATAGCCGGGCTATCAGCAGTGCCATGGGTTTATATATTAGCGGTAACGCATTCGGAGGCATGACGGGGCGCATCGGTTCTGCGCTGTTGTGCGATCATCTTCCCTGGCGCACTGCAATCGCCATACTCGGGCTTATCAGCCTTGTGCTAAGTCTGGTATTTCTGCGCTGTCTCCCGCCTGCTGTGAATTTCCAACGCCGCCCCTTTCGTCTACGGTACCTGTTCAGCTCTTTGATTCATCAACTGCGGGATCCGGGACTACTCTGCCTGTATGGAATCGCGTTTCTTTGCATGGGCGGATTTGTCTCGCTCTACAACTACATAGGCTTCCGTCTGCTGGCACCACCTTACAACCTGAGCCAATTTAGCGTAAGCCTCATCTTCATGGTATACCTGCTCGGATCATTCAGTGCCGGAGTGGTAGGGCAACTTGTTAACCGTTTCGGCCGGCCGATCATGATTCGTCTGACACTTGCTACCATGCTGATCGGAACTTTCATAACTCTGGCCGGGCCACTGCCGCTGATAGTGATTGGGGTAGGAATTTTCACCTGCAGCTTTTTCTGCGCCCATACCATAGCATCAGACTGGGTAGGCCGCAGAGCCTTGACCGGTAAGGCCCAGGCATCATCTATCTACCTCTTTTGTTACTATCAGGGGTCAAGCGTTTCAGGCACCATGGGGGGAATGTTCTGGCAGCAATTCGGCTGGCATGGCGTGGTAACCATGATCACCTTGCTGATACTGGCAGCGTTCGGAGTTTCAACACTTTTGCTAAAAGTACCGGATACACAATCTATTCTACATCCTCTTACAGAACATCAGTTAGTTGTCGGAAAATATCTGATGCGGGAATTACCATGACCTCAAATAGACACTCTGCCGGCCGATTGTTCCTGACCGTCTGCTTCATCAGTTTCGTTTGTTTCCTCGGCTCCTATATGCGGATACCAATTGTTCCGCTCTTCGCCGCTTCTCTCGGCGCCGACACGGTTCAGGTCGGCTTGATCAATGCGGCGTTCATGGTGATGGCGGGAAGCCTTTCCATCCCGGCCGGACTTATCTCCGACCGTTTTGGCCGAAGAATACCTCTGCTTGGTGGACTGGCCCTCCTGGCCGGATCATCGTTTTTATTGTACTGGAGCAGCAGCCCGCTACAGATGGGTGCAATTTACCTGTTTTTCGGAGTGGGGCTGTCAGCATTTTCACCCACCCTCATGTCCTACGTTGCCGACATTACCCCTCCTGAAGTGTTAGGCCAGGCCTACGGCTGGTATACCATGGCCCTCTACGGAGGTATAACGCTCGGACCAGCAGCGGGAAGCTTCCTTGGCACGGCATTTGGGCTCCGCTCAGTTTTTCTCGTATCGGGTGGGCTAATTTTTGCCATGTTTTTCATGGCATTGCTGTACCTGCCGATGAAACCTGCAGATCGTCACACTGCCGAGACTTCTCCGGCCATACTTCCAGCATTGAAAAGCTTGATGGGCAATCACCAGCTGCTTGCCTGCCTGATTGCCACCATAGGTGGTTGTGTGAGTTTTGGTATGTTTATCACTTTTATGCCGCTCTACATACACAGTCTGGGAATGACTACCGGGGCAGTTGGCCTCGTCTTTGCCACCCAGGCTTTGGCCAACGCACTGTCACGGCTTCCTTCTGGAAAGTTGTGCGACCGGGTGAAAGACCGGAGCATTCTCGTGATCGGCGGCCTGACCGTTTTTGCCATGGCGCTGGTTGCTTTTAGTATCTGCTCATCCTTGTGGTCACTTATGGCTGACGCGGCATTGATGGGTATTAGCATGGGGACTGCCTTCACTGTAGTCTGTGCGATGATTGTGGATGTTGTACCGAGGGAAATGCGAGGGTTGGCTATGGGAGGCTACAACACCTGCGTCTACACCGGTATGATGCTCTGCTCAGTTGTCATGGGCCTAGTCATAAAGATGTACGGTTACAGGATAGCTTTCCTCCTGACCGGTACAACGGTGTTCTTGACCATGATTCTAGTCAGATCGCTGTATAGACGAAATTCCGTCCAGCAGAAACAAGTCGGCGATGAAAGCCTCGAAACGGTCTCGCGGGGAACATAAGTATGCTAATTGCAGCCCCTGGTCGAGCTTTAAGTGAAAGAAACAGAGAAGTTAGGTGCATTTAAACAAACGACATTAAAGTTGAGCATGCTTCGCTCAAACCAGCCGCCTGCAAGGCTCCCAGCCAGTTTTTGATCTTCCATTTTAGCCCAGTCCAAGACCCAGATTTCTTGGCCCCTGCCGCTGATGTGATGGGGGGTGGAATTTTCACCTGCAGCTTTTTCTGCGCCCATACCATAGCATCAGATTGGGTAGGCCGCAGAGCCTTGACCGGTAAGGCCCAGGCATCATCTATCTACCTCTTTTGTTACTATCAGGGGTCAAGCGTTTCAGGCACCATGGGGGAATGTTCAGGCAGCAATTCGGCTGGCATGGCGTGGTAACCATGATCACCTTACTGATACTAGCAGCGTTCGGAGTTTCAACACTTCTGCTAAAATTACCGACTATTCCATCACGCATAAACTGAAAATTGATCACTTTAAAAAATTTACACATTTATATTGTCTTGACAACTATTGTCATGACACTTATGTTGTGTGTGGTCAAGGAGGGATGCATGAGTTTCCAATTAGACGAGTCCATAGGCTTTACCGTCAATCGCACAGCACTCAAACTCAAAACTGAAATGGCTCGCCGACTCAAGCCCTTTGAACTTTCGCCTGAGCAGTGGTCGGTCCTGAATCGGCTTGGTGAAGGGGACGGCATATCTCAAAAAGATCTGGCAGACCGCACCTTCAAGGACGCCCCAACGACTGCCCGCATTTTGGACAAGTTGGAGGATCGTGGCTTGGTGAGACGCAGCGACCACCCTGATGACCGTCGTACCTTTCTTATCTTCATTACCATTCAGGGGCAGGAACTGCGGGAACGCATAGTGCCCGTAGCCTTGAGTATGAACGATGATGCTGGCATCGGGCTTAACGCTAACGAGCGAGAACTGTTATTGTTATTATTGAATCGTGTGCAGGAAAACATTGAGAATAAGATGTAGCAAAACAGCCAGTTCGACGCATTGACGCCGAAATATGAAAGGAGATGTTATGGACATAAGAGGAAAAGTAGTTTTTGTAACCGGCGCCAACGGAGGTATCGGAAAAGCTTTGGTGCAGGCACTACTGGACAGGGGAGCAGAAAAAATCTACGCCGCCGCACGGTCAACGTCATCAGTCTCCTACATTGAAACCCCTGCAGCAGCCAAGGTTGTTGCAGTCAATCTGGATATCACCGATGCCGCTCAAGTAGCAGAGGCAGCTAAACAATGCGGTGATGTGGATATCCTTATCAATAACGCCGGGGTTAATCATTTTATGTCGCTCATGGGCCCAACCGGAATTGATGCCGCACGAAGAGAGATGGAGGTCAACTTCTTTGGCACCCTTGCAATGTGTCGTGCGTTTGCATCTGTTCTTGCTTCCCGTGGGAGTGGATTAATTGCAAGTGTCAGTTCTATCCTCGGCATGGTCAACCTGCCAATCAACGGGACCTATTGTGTCTCTAAAGCTGCACTGCACTCAATGCTGCAAGGAATCCGTGCTGAACTGG
>JBBQCH010000156.1:0-7923 GCA_038318485.1 Geobacterales bacterium | reverse complement strand
CAGCATAAAAACAGCCTTCGACGCCTGCGATGCCTGCTATAAATCCAAAAAAGGTTATGAACAGCAGGATGACAAGATGAACTGCAAGAACTGCAACCAGAAGTTTGCCATCAACCGCCTCGGTCCAAATGCTTCCGGCGGTTGCAACCCCGGTTATTTGCCGCACCAGCAGAACGGCGGCACAATCTCGATCAAGGCTGATGACCTGAAGGGCGGAGCAAGGTACTTCTGATGAAACTGCATAACATCTCTATCAACAACCTCAAACGCCGCAAAGCAAAGATGGCTTTCCTGACCGTCGGACTGATGGTGGGCATCGCTACAATTGTTACTCTGTTGACACTGACCCGCTCCATGTCCAGCGATATTGAACGCAAGATGGATGAGTTTGGTGCTAATATTCTCGTCACTCCCCAGAGCAACGGCCTGTCGATGAACTACGGCGGCATCAGTCTGGGGGGTGTGACCTTTGATCAGCGCGAAATCAAGGAGAGTGATCTTGCGCTGATAAAGACTATAGCCAACCACAAGAACATTTCGACCATAGCGCCAAAGGTGCTGGGTGGCGTCAAAATCGGAACTCATGACGTGCTGCTGGTAGGGGTCAACTTTGACAGCGAGTTGAAGATGAAGCAGTGGTGGCAGGTCTTCGGGGATGCGCCCAAAGCGGACAACGAGGTTTTGCTGGGAAGTGATGCATCCAGGATACTGAATGCCACCCCCGGTGACAGCATCATTATTAAGGATGAAACGTTCAAAGTGGCTGGTGTGCTGGGCCAGACCGGTTCGCAGGACGATGCGCTGGTATTTGCCGGTTTGCGCAAGGCCCAGAAGCTGCTTGGCAAGGAAGGAAGGATCACCTTGGCTGAGGTGGCTGCGCTCTGCTCCGGTTGCCCGATCGGTGATATGGTGACCCAGATTGCGGAAAAACTGCCGGATGCCAGGGTATCTGCAATTCAGCAGGTCGTGGAGGGACGTCTCAAGGCCTTGGACCAGTTTAAACATTTCTCTTATGCCATGGCTGGTGTGGTGGTTTTTATTGGTTCCCTGATCGTTTTTGTTACCATGATGGGCAGTGTTAATGAACGTACCACGGAAATAGGTGTCTTTCGTGCCATCGGCTTCAGGAAAAGTCACATCATGCGGATCATCCTGCTGGAAGCGACCATCGTCAGCCTGCTGGCCGGTTTTCTGGGATATGCCGCCGGCATGGGTGGCGCAAAGCTGGCCCTGCCGCTTATGGCCGAGAGCAGGAATGCTCACCTGATATGGGAATCTACGGTGGCCTTTGGTTCAATCGGACTTGCTCTGGTGCTGGGACTTCTGGCGAGTCTTTATCCGGCCCTGCATGCCAGCAAGATGGACCCGACCGAAGCCCTGCGGGCACTATAAAAACGAGGAAACCATGTCACTTATCAATATAATCAACCTGAAAAAACAGTACTCAAGCGGCAATGACACAGTCGAAGCACTGCGTGGACTGGACATCGCCATTGAAAAGAGTGAGTTCATAACCATCATGGGACAGTCCGGTTCCGGCAAGAGTACCCTGCTGTCTGTGCTGGGAGGGTTGAATCATCCCTCAGCGGGCGAGGTCGAGATGGCTGGTGTAAAACT
Source organism: Geobacterales bacterium (assembly GCA_038318485.1). Lineage (GTDB taxonomy): Bacteria > Desulfobacterota > Desulfuromonadia > Geobacterales > Pseudopelobacteraceae > JACRCG01. The sequence continues at coordinate 6,306 of JBBQCH010000156.1, read as the reverse complement.
GTATCAACTCCCAGGCGAAAAACTGGCTGACTTTCGGGCACAGAATCTGGGTTTTGTGTTCCAGTCCTTTCATCTGATACCCTATCTGACAGCCATTGAAAACGTTATGCTGCCGCTGGCAATTGTCAAAATGAGCACACCTGCAAAAAAGATTGCCGCCCGTCAGGCTCTTGAACAGGTAGGACTTGGCGGCAAGCAGGATCGGCTGCCCAATCAGCTCTCCGGTGGGGAACAGGAGCGGGTTGCCATCGCCAGGGCTATTGTTAACAATCCGCAGATTCTGCTGGCAGACGAGCCAACCGGTAATCTTGATTCAAAGACCAGTGAAGAGGTCATGGCACTGTTCCGGGAGTTGAACGATGCCGGCCAGACCGTTGTGATGGTAACCCACAACCCGGATAACGGACGCTATGCGGACCGGACGATACATTTATGTGATGGGATGGTTGTGAATGCCTGATAACTGGGCTATAAAAGCGGCATGAATCCTTCAATATTACGAATAGGCCTGCTGGCCCTCTCAATTTTCAGCATCAGTCTGTGTCACTATCTAACACCGCTGCATCTCCATTATCTTCATGATATCTTTCAGCGTTTCTATTATCTCCCGATAATTCTTGCGAGCCTCTGGTTCGGGTTTCGCGGCGGCATGATTTGTTCTCTGGCTGTCAGCATCGTCTATGCACCCCACATCCTGTTCCAGTGGGGCGGCGGGTTGACACTGGAAATGGAAAAATATCTGGAGATTGTCATGTACAACGTAGTCGGGGGTGTCACTGGCCTTCTGGCTCAGCGGGAACGTGAACGCAGCCTGGAATTGCAGCGTACCGCCGAAGGCCTTGAAGAGTCGTATAATAAACTGCAGTCCCAGTCGGAACGAATCATTGCAGTTGAGGAGCAATTGCGTCGTGCCGAAAGATTGTCCACTCTGGGGGAGATGGCGGCGGTCTTGGCTCATGAAATCCGCAATCCGCTGGGTTCTATCCGCGGAACTGCCGAAATATTAAAAGATGACTACCAGCCCGGTGATCCTAAATATGAGTTCATCGAGATTCAGATCAAGGAGACTGAACGTCTGAACCGGGTTGTGGAGGATTTTCTCCATATGGCACGCCCGCAAAAGGCTGATAAAAGTCCTTGCCAGATTCAGGATGAGCTGGAAACAATTATAACCCTGGTGTCGAACGATGCCCGGAAAAGGCAAGTCAGCCTGGTTCTGCAACCTGTTACTGTCCCCGTAATAATCATGGCCGATGGCGAGAAACTTCGACAAACCTTTCTGAATATTATCATCAACGCATTGCAGGCTACACCGCCCGGAGGCAGCGTAACTGTTTCAACAACGGTTCTGGAAGAAGGTATCTGTGAAATTCTTTTCATGGATTCCGGCCAGGGAATTGACGCAGCGACAATGGAAAGGATTTCCGAACCGTTCTTTACGACCAAGCCGGACGGAAGTGGATTGGGACTGGCAATCACCAAAAAAATTATTGAAAGCCATGGCGGGAAATTGCTGATCAAGAGTGAACCGGGTCGCGGTACAGCCGTGACGATCAGGCTGCCGATGTGGAATGATGCTAACGGAGGAACACCTTGAAACAGAAAATACTTGTGATTGATGATGACACCTCGTTAAGGCGGGTGCTGGAATACAACCTTCAGGAAGAAGGGTATGATGTTCAGACTGCCTCTTCTGGTGAGGAAGGTTTGTACCTGTTTGGTAAGTCTCAGCCCGATCTGTTCATAACTGATATGAAAATGTCGGGAATGGATGGCCTGATGGTGCTCAAATCCATCAAGGAGCGTTCGCCCGAGACGCTGGTGATCATCATAACCGCCTTCGGGACGGTTGATGTGGCTGTGGAGGCCATGAAGGCCGGAGCCCATGACTACATAACGAAACCTTTCAACAGGGATGCCCTTAGACTGACAGTGAAGAAGGCGCTCAGGTTCAACGGACTTGCCGAAGAAAACAAATGGCTGAAGAGCGAATTGTCTGATAAAACAGATTTCCGCACCATTGTCGGCTCTTCTAAAGAAATGGAGAAAGTTTTTCAGGTAATTCGCAAAGTTGCTGATACCGAAGCTGCTATATTGATCACCGGTGAATCCGGCACAGGAAAGGAACTGGTTGCCCGCTCCATTCACGCCAACAGCTCACGTCGGGATGCACCGTTTGTCGCCATTAACTGCGCCGCCATCCCCCGTGATTTACTGGAAAGCGAGTTGTTCGGCCACGTTAAAGGGGCTTTTACCGGAGCTGTCAGGGACAAAACCGGTAAGTTTCAGCTGGCGGAAGGCGGTACGCTGTTTCTGGATGAAGTCGGTGAACTTCCGCTTGAATTGCAGCCTAAGCTGCTCAGGGCGCTGCAGGAAAAGGAAGTTGAAGCTGTAGGGGGGACAAATGTCCAGAAATTGGATGTGCGCGTAGTGTCCGCAACCAATCTGGATATCGATAAGGCGATATCTGACGGTGCCTTCCGCGAAGACCTTTACTACCGGTTATCAGTAATTCCGATCCATCTGCCGCCTCTTCGTGAACGCCGCAAGGATATTCCGCTTCTGATCAGGTATTTTTGCTCCAAACACTGCAGCGACAAGATCACCTTTGACAAGGATACCCTTGAGACCCTGGTAATGTATCCCTGGCCGGGGAATGTGCGCGAGTTGGAAAACAGTGTAGAGCGATTACTGATTATGCGGAGCAGCGACGTTATCGCCCTGGATGATCTTCCGGAGAAAATTCTCAGCGGTACAACAGCATCGGTTCCTTCGGCAACCACAGGAAGAATCTTTAATTTGCCTGATGAGGGATATTCACTCGAACAGCTTGAACGGGAGGTGGTGGTAGCGGCCCTGGAGCGGAGCGGGTGGAACCAGACTGCGGCGGCCCGGTTTCTACGCATTCCGCGGCATACCTTGATCTACCGCATGGAAAAATATGAAATTGTTCCTGCGGAGAAATAAGTAGATTGAAACGAGCAGAGCTGTAATCACAATCCCCTTTAACCATGCGGTTGAAGGGGATTTAACCTGGAACTAGGACTTGACATAAGGATGATGCCGTCTCCATGTTTTTACAAGCAGGCCGGAGAGTAGAATAATCTGCAATCAAGTGTAGAATACTCTGTAGTGAGTGCGTTTAACGATGATGAATTTCACGAATACACTGTAATACCAACGTTGGCACATAACGTGTATCGTCCTTGTGTACACAAACTCAATCCGAACAGAGGTCTGCAAATGAAAATTTTTATCGGCCTGTCGGCCCTGATATTCACATCCATTATGGCATCTGCTCCCTGCCTGGCAGAACAATCTGCAGCACGACAGGAAAATCTCTCGGCACTAATCTCATCAGCGCTTGCAAACAACCCCGAACTAAAATCATCTCAGGCCCGCTGGCAGATGTTCAAAAGCCGAATTGCTCAGGCAAGCTCTTTCGACGACCCGATGCTTATGCTCAAGATACAGAGCGGTGTCGTTTCGGATCCACTCAACTTTCGCAAGGAAGCCATGACTGCCAAAGTTATCGGCATCTCCCAACAGTTGCCCTTTTGGGGCAAGCGGGGGTTGAAAACTGAGGTGGCGAAAAAAAACGCCGAATCGTATCGCTGGTTGGTAGAGGAGAGGAAATTGGAACTGGCACGTATGGTCAGGGAGACCTGGTACCAGATCTACTTTATCGATAAATCACTTGAAATCATCGAAAAGAACATCAGGATTCTGGACGACTTTATTGTCCTGGCCGAAACCAAATACTCCGTTGGTCAGGGTACGCAGCAGGACGTCTTCAAGTCGCAGGTGGAACGTTCAAAAATGCTCGACATGAAGATCTCCTTGCAGCAGCAACGCAAAAGTCTGAATGCAACCCTCAATGCACTTCTTTATCGTTCGCCTGAAACAGAGGTAGATTTGATATCCGACTTCACCTTGGCACCGCTGCCGAACTCGGCCGAAGAGTTGAGGAAGACGGCCCGTGAACATCGCCCGATGATAAAAAGCCTTCAGGCTCTGATTGACAAAGGGAGTGCCGGGCAGAAACTGGCTCAAAAAGAATATTATCCCGACTTCAACGTCTCCCTGGAATACATGCAGCGGGAACCTGCCATGGGGGGAGAAGGCCTGGATATGTACAGCCTGGGAATCACCTTCAACCTGCCGGTTCAAAGAGAACGCCGTCATGCCATGGTGGCCGAATCAAACTCAGAGACAGAAATGGCCGCCTCAGAGCTGAACAGCCTTAAAAATGACATCGATTCCCGTATCTCAGACCTGCTTGCCAAACTTGAGAAACGGGAAAAGCTGGCCAGCCTTTACAAAACCGGCATCATCCCGCAGGCAGAGCAATCCCTGGAATCAGCCACTATCGGCTACCGGGTCAATAAAGTGGATTTCCTGTCCCTGCTCGACAGCCGGGTGACACTATTCAACTACGAACGTGACTATTACGAATCCCTGGCCGAGTACCAGATGAGTCTGGCCCAGTTGGAAGCGTTAGTGGGAACCGATCTTGTTGCAGCACCGGAAAGCACCGTCCCGGCATCACAGCCAACCGTGGCAAATCCAGTATCGAAAGATCCTCTAAATCACTAAAATTCATCATATCGAGGTAAGGACATGGCCCTGAACAAGAAAATTGCAATCCCACTGGTGCTAATCATTCTCGCTTCGGCAGTTGGAGGCGGCTGGTTCCTGTGGCATAAGAAACATCCCGGTCCGACAGGTGACCAGCAGGCGTCCCAGGGTAAGCAGCTTTACACCTGCTCCATGCACCCCTTTATCATCAGGGACAAGCCGGGTACCTGCCCGATCTGCGGCATGGAGCTGATCAAGAAAATTGAAAGAGCGCCAGCCGGTGCCGCCATGACTCCGGAACAGAAAAAAGAGGCCGAGATGCTCGGCCATGTCTCGCTTTCCACGACCCAACGGGTCATGGCCAACGTTGCCACGATTGAGGCAAAAAAATCTGCCATGAACAAGGAGATCAACGCCGTCGGCATCGTGCAGTTCGACCAGTCCCGCCAGGCCAAAGTGACCGCCTGGATCGCCGGACGGATCGACAGACTTAATGTCAATACGGTGGGGGCCTTCGTAGCCAAAGACAAGCCGGTGGCCGAGATCTACTCCCCCGACCTCCTGGCCACCCAACAGGAATACCTGTTGGCAATCAAGAGCCGCGATCAGCTCAAAAACTCCCCGATCCACTCCATCTCCCAGAACGGAGACGGACTTGTTTCTTCAGCCAAACAGCGCCTGATGCTGTTCGGGGTCAAGGAGAACCAGATCGCGGAACTGGAAAAAGCCGGCCAGCCGAATATTCGCCTGCCGATTTACACACCGCTGTCCGGAGTCGTCATCGAAAAAATGGTACAGCAAGGGCAGTACGTCAATACCGGCGATGTCCTGTTTAATATCGCCGACCTGTCGACTGTCTGGGTGGAGATCGAAGTCTACGAAAACGAATTCCCCAATGTCCATATCGGCCAGATGGTTGAAATCCGTTCCCAGTCTTTTCCCGGTAAACCATTCAGCGGCAGAATCTCCTACATATACCCCTTCCTGGATCCCAAGACCCGCACCGTCAAGGCCCGGGTATCAATGGCCAACCACGGCCTGAAGCTGAAACCGGACATGTTCGTCAATGCCATCATCAAAATACCGCTCGGCTCCGCAATTGTTGTGCCTGTAACGGCAGTAATGGATACCGGCAAGCGTCAGGTGGCCTGGGTGGAAAGTTCGCCCGGCATGTTCGAACCGCGTGATGTCCAGGTTGGTCAGAGGACCGATGACAAGATCCAGATCCTGTCGGGCATTAATCCGGGTGACAAGGTGGCGGTTTCCGGCGGCTACCTGATCGATTCCGAATCGCAGTTGAAAGGGAGTGGCGGCGGGCATGAAAGCATGCCGGGGATGAAGATGGATGACAAGAAGCCGGCAGCCGGAAATCAGGCTCCGGCGACCGGTCAACAACCGCCGGCAAAGAAGGGAACCTTGAAGATGGATGATATGAAGATGTAATGACGATTCACTTAACGATCTCCTACAAGGATCTCTCTCATGATTGAAAAGATTATCGAATACTCCGCCCGTAACCGCGTCATTGTACTGATGATGTTTGGATTGATTATCGCCTGGGGCGTCTGGTCGGTCTACAAAACTCCCGTGGATGCGATCCCGGACCTGTCGGATAACCAGGTAATTGTCTTTACCGAATACCCCGGACGTTCGCCCCAGGTCGTAGAGGACCAGGTCACCTATCCTCTGGCGGTCAACCTGCAAGGCCTGCCCCAGGTCCGTGCTGTG
>JBBQCH010000155.1:0-8148 GCA_038318485.1 Geobacterales bacterium | reverse complement strand
CTGCCGAGATCGTCAATCAGATCATGGCCGTCGAGCGGGATCTGATCAAAAATCCACCCATGATTGCAGTGCCTCAGAATGTGGTCGCCGGGATTATTGATGACAGCGATGACGGTGACGAAGGACAATCTCAGTCGCCGGTCGGTATCCGCAACATCGTCATGATGGGCATGGGGGAGCCTTTGCATAACCTGGATAATGTTATTCCGGCCATCCAGATCATGATCGACGGCAACGGTCTGCAATTTTCCAATCGCCGGGTAACTGTTTCAACTTGCGGGCTGGTGCCGGAGATGGCTCGGCTGGGACGTGAGATTCCGAACGTAAATCTGGCAGTGTCATTGAACGCTACCACCGATGAGTTGCGTGACCGCATTATGCCGGTCAACCGCAGGTACCCGATCAAGGAGTTGTTAAAGGCCTGCAAGGAGTTTCCGCTTCCTGGCCGTCGAAAGGTCACTTTCGAGTATGTAATGCTGGGTGAAATCAACGATACGCTGCAGGACGCCAAGCGTTTGCTGCGACTGATCAGCGACATTCCCAACAAGGTGAATCTGATCCCCTTTAACGAGCATGAAGGGTGCGGATTCAAAGCGCCTACCCGAGCTGCTATCGATATCTTTCATAAATATCTGATTGATCACAATGTGACAGTCATTACCCGCGATAGCCGTGGAGGTGATATATCGGCAGCCTGCGGCCAGCTGAAGGGGCGTCTGGAGAAAGAAAAGGAAATTGAAACACAGGGGGGCTGAGCAACTGAGTAAAAGATAAAGCAAAAGGTTTTCAAAAAGTAAAGACCTCCAAGGTGTTACGCCCTGGAGGTCTTTTTCTGTTGTGTGGATCAGTGCTGTAAAAGCAGCATTATACCTGCGGACGCCTTGATCGGTATTCAATTACCGGCTCGTGACGGGGAGTGCTGCGTGGAGCGCCGGTTGGCTTGGCTGATTTTTCCCAAGCTTTACCCTGGCTGCTTTTACCCGGTGCGCCTGGTTTGCCGAAACGGCCGCCAACTGGTACTCCGCCTTTTCTGGGAGCGCCACTGCGTCCGGCAGGCTTACGCAGGGTTGTCTTTGGCTCAAGGCCTGCGATCTGCTGCTCGGGCAGCTTCTTGCCGATAAAACGTTCAATCCGCTCCAGGTAGTTGCGTTCAGATGCGGAAGCGAAAGAAATCGCAATTCCTGTAGCTCCGGCACGACCGGTACGGCCGATGCGGTGGACATAGTCCTCTGCAAAACGGGGCAGGTCAAAGTTGATAACATGACTGACGCCGGTTACGTCCAGTCCGCGGGCTGCCACGTCGGTAGCCACCAGAAGACGGATTCCGCCGCGACGCATACGCTCGATAGTCTTATTGCGGGCCATCTGGGTCATGTCGCCATGAAGGGCGGCAGCCGGATAACCGCTGCGGGAAAGTTCACGGGACAACTCGTCGGCATCGCGCTTGGTGGCAGAGAAAATGATGGCGCGGGTCAATTCGGCAGTGCTGACCAAGTGGTTGAGCAGTTCTTTCTTGTGATTGAGGTTGTCGGTTACGTGCAGACGCTGTTCGATCAGGGCGTGTGAGTCGGTGCGCACAGCCAGTTCGATTCGTTTTGGCTCGCGCAGCATTTTCTCGGCCAGTCTGGAGATTTCGCCACCCATGGTTGCGGTGAACATGACGGTCTGGCGGTCAGAAGGAGCGCGGGAAACAATTTTGTTGATATCTTCACTGAAACCCATGTCGAGCATGCGGTCAGCTTCGTCCAGTACCAGCATTTCCAGGCGATCCAAGCGGATGTTGCCGCGCTCAAGGTGATCTACCAGACGACCGGGTGTGGCAACGATGATGTCAACCGGTGCGGAAAGCAGACGCAATTGCTCGCGATAGGGCATACCGCCCAGCAGCGTACCGCAACGGGGGCGGATTCCGCGACCGTAACCACGGGCAGACTCCATGACCTGGCCGGCCAGCTCGCGAGTTGGTGCCAATACCAGGATGCGTGGGCCTTTTCCGGGCAGGGCCGATTTTACAGTCAGGCGCTCCAGGGCTGGCAGTACGAAGGCAGCAGTTTTGCCGGTGCCGGTTTGGGCTGTGGCAATAACGTCGTGGCCTGCCATGACCAGCGGTATGGATTGTTCTTGAATGGGGGTCGGGATTGTGTAGCCGCAGGCGGTAATAGCTGAGAGGATGGCCGGGTTAAGGCCGAGTTCTGCAAAAGTCATGATGATTCCTTTTCTGGGAGCGGTGTAAAGGGGCAGGCGCACACGGACCGAGGAATCAAACAGATGATCCCAGGAAAGGACAGCAGTAACGTGCAGGCAGACAATGAACCTTCGCCTGCCAGACGGTCTGCTTGTTTCAATAAGTGATTGAAGATGCAGGGGGGCAGAATGCGATGATTAAAAGAGAAGCAGCGGACACCATACCGCTCCTTCGTTGTGTACAGCAATTTTTAACTATATAGAAACTGTTTATAAAATGCAAGCAATAAATTAATGAATCGAAGGTCCGTGCGTATACAATACTATACTCAGTACTTGTCTTACCGCTCCGCATCGTGCTAATTTGTTCCTGTAATTCCACAATTTCATTTACAGAGCGATGCCGGAGAATATGCTGGTGCATTCCTGACACGAGGAGCAAATCCGTGACAAAACAGTTTATCAGAGAAATAAAAGATCGCGATTCAATCCACTCGGTATTCCTGCTGAAGGACAAGGTCATGGCTATGGCCAAAAACGGCAAACCATACATGAATCTTAAGTTGATGGACAAGAGCGGGGATATCGACGCCAAGCTTTGGGATAACGTGGAGGTACTCGACAAGCAGTTCGATAAGGACGACTTCGTTTGTGTCAGAGGCAAAGCTTCGGTGTATTTGAACAAGATGCAGGTGGTGATTGCCGAAATTACAAGACTGCCGGAGGACGAGGTGACTTTGGCTGATTTCCTGCCGGTATCGCCCCGCAGTGTTGGTGAAATGCGCCAGGAACTGATCGATGTGATTGCTGCTATCAGCAATCCGCATCTGCAGGGACTGATGCAGGCCTTTTTGGCTGATGAAACATTCATGAAACAGTACTGTGCCGCTCCTGCAGCCAAGGGCATGCATCACGTTTATCTGGGAGGATTGCTGGAGCACTCCCTGGCGCTGGTCAAACTGGTAAAGGCGATTGTGCCGCTTTATGCCGGTATCAACGCGGATCTGCTGATAGTGGGGGCGCTGCTGCACGATGTCGGCAAGATACACGAAATGAGTTTTGAGCGTGCGATAGACTACACCGATGCGGGCAAGTTGCTGGGTCACATCACAATTGGTGTTGAGCTGGTTGATGAAAAAATCCGGCTGGTGGAGGGCTTCCCGCGTGAGCTGTCGCTCTTGCTGAAGCATATGCTTCTTTCACATCATGGCCAGTACGAGTACGGTTCCCCCAAACGGCCTAAAACTGTTGAAGCCACAATCCTGAACTATTTTGATGATATGGATTCCAAAATCAACGGCATCCAGGCCCACATTGCCAAGGAAAATGCTTCCAGCTCGCGCTGGACCGCCCATCACCGGCTGTATGACCGCTATTTTTTCAAATGCAACGGGATGGGAGAAGATCAGGAAATTGAGTGCATAAGGGATGAACCGGCTCCGTTACCGTCTGAAGAGATGGTTGTGGCGGTGGCCCCGTCTCCAAAGCCGGAACGGCCAGCTTTCAATAATCAGCCATTGAAGGGACTGGAAAATTTGAAGTTATTCTAAACTATCAGGCTGCGCAGCAAAGCAAGATTTACCAGATCCATCTCGTCATTATCCCCCTTGGGGGTTTCCAGGATTTTAGGAATGCTGGTAAAACGCGGATCGTTAAGAATGAAACGGAAAGGGTTAAGGCCCAGCGTGCCCTGACCGATGTGCTCGTGGCGATCTACACGCGAGCCGAGTCCCTTCTTGGAATCATTGAAGTGGAAACATTCCAGGCGTTTCAATCCTATCAGGCGATCAAATTGCTCCATCGTATCGTGGTAACCCGCTTCGGTGGCGGTATCGTAGCCGGCTGCAAAGGTGTGGCAGGTGTCGAAGCAGACTCCAAACTTGTCTGGAAAACGCGAGCCGTCAATAATTGCGGACAGCTCTTCAAAGGTTCTTCCCAGATTGCTACCCTGGCCGGCGGTCGTTTCGATCAATACCCGCCCCTCGAACTGGGGAACCGCTTCAAATAATTGGTCAAATGCCGCCGTTACCCGCTCCAGTCCGACTTGCGGCGATTCGGTCAAATGCGAGCCGGGGTGCATGACGACCTTGGCGATACCAAGTCGGGCACAGGTCTCAAGTTCATCCCGGAAGGCAGCCAGGCTCTTGTCGCGGGTTTCGCCGGGCGGAGCGGCCAGGTTGATCAGATAGATGTCGTGCGATATAACCTCATGAAGCCCTGAGGCGGTAAATTTCTTCCGGAACAGGGCAGTATCGGCTTCGCTTACCGGCTTGCCCTTCCACTGGTTGGAGTTGCGGGTGAAGATCTGCAGTACGCCGCAACCGGCGGCAACGGCCCGGTCAATTGCCAGGTGCAGGCTACCTGAGATCGACATGTGGGCGCCAAGATAATCTTTCATAAGCATGCCTCAGTCTTTGGATTTCAAATCAGATCTATATGGCTGCCGTAAAAATGCACGTCAACCTCTTCACCTGCTGACAGGCTGGTACTTTCAGCAGGCATGATCGCGAGGGCAGTTGCATCGACCATGGTTCTTAAGATGGCGGTCTGCTGGTTGCCGGCCGAAGTTGCCAGCCAGAGCCCGTTTTTCCGTTCCAGACGGATCCGTATAATCTGGGCTTTACCCGGTTTTTTGGTCAGATCCTCGCACAATACCGCTTTAAAGAGCGGTCGCAGCACCTGCTTGTGCCCCAGCATTTTAAGCAGGGCCGGTCTGACGAATTCCTCGAAGGTTATCATCGTGGATACCGGGTTGCCCGGCAGCGAAAAAATCGGTGTGCTGCCATGCAGCGCGAATGCGGTCGGTCCACCCGGCTTGATTCCTACTTTCCAGAACAGCTGCCTGGTACCAAGTTCTTCCAGTACATCCCGTACAAAATCGCAGTCACCGGCTGAGACGCCCGCCGAAGTAATCAGGACATCGGCCTTGAGTCCTTCCAGCAGCATTTCCCGGTGACTGTCCAGGTTGTCACGGGCAATACCGATGATGCGTGGAATGGCTCCCGCCTCCTGCACAGCTGTTGCCAGTGAAAGGGTGTTGCTGTTGATGATTTCGCCCGGTCCTGGTGTCCGACCCAATTCAACTAACTCATCACCGGTTGAAAGGATCGCAACTACGGGACGGCGAAAAACCGGCACCAGAGCCACGCCAAAGGTTGCCAGAATATTTACTTCCGGCGGGCGAATCAGCGTGCCGGCCCGAACGAATGTCACACCGGTCTGCACATCTTCCCCGCGAAAACGGATATGCTGACCACTGACAACCTTTTCATTCAGAGTGACCAGTTCCTGTCCATCGTCGGTTTCCTCGACCGGCACGACCGCATCGCACCCGGCCGGTGTCGGCGCGCCAGTCATGATCCTGACAGCACAGCCGGCCTCTACGGTTATTCCGTCAGCTCTGGCTCCAGCCGGCAGAAAACCGGTTACAGTCAGCTTGCAGTGTACATCAGAGCAGTCTGCGCTGCGCACCGCATAACCGTCCATTGCCGAGTTATCCCAGAGCGGCAAATCCCAGGGAGCAGAGATGTCCTCAGCCAGTACGCGTCCGGCAGCTTCCAGCAGGTGTATCCGTTCGCTGCCGCCACTGCTTATATTGGAAAGAATTATGCTGCGCGCTTCTTCAAAAGAAACCATTATGTCACCCCTTTCAATTCAACTGCACCAGAATAGCCGGAACATAGCAAAAACACAATATGATTGCCAAGCTCTTCCGGTTGGGTATAATGACAAAATCTTGCGTAACGTAGGGAGATGGCAGCATGAAACTGTCACAGGAAGCAAAAGTCGGCCTGTTCTTTATATTAAGTCTGGTTCTTTTCGGCATCATGCTGGAGGTCGGCAACCACTGGAAAATTTTCGAACGTGGCATTCCATACAGAGCGCTTCTTTCTTCATCGACCGGACTCAAAGTCGGAGATACCGTTAAGCTGGCAGGTGTCGAGGTCGGCTTGATAACCAAAATATCGGTTCTGGATGACAAAGTTCAGGTTGATTTTGAAGTTAATCCCGGAACGCGGATCAAGCATGATTCTACGGCCGGAATCCGCATGTCCAACATGCTGGGCGGGCAGTTTCTGGGCCTTTCGTTCGGAACGCCCGCCAGCCCGGATCTGCCGCCAGGCAGTGTCGTAAAAAACGCGGATTCAGCCAGTGTCGATGTTTTGCTGGACAACATTGGCGGCTTGACCAAGGATGCCAAACAGCTGATCATCGATCTGAACCGTAACCAGAATGAAGTAATGAGCAAGATAACCGCCATTCTGAACGAAAATCGGGCAGCAGTACACAGTTCCTTGACCGGACTTTCCAGCATAACCGCCAAGATTGACCGGGGCGATGGCTCCCTGGCTATGCTTCTGAATGATAAAAAGCTCTACAATGATGTCACTTCCCTGACCGGCAGCCTCAAGAAGGTCAGTTCCAGGCTGGAGACTGGAGAAGGCACCATCGGCAAACTAATGACTAACGACGAACTTTACAATAGTGCCATTGCCGCAGTCAAAGGCATGGATGGCAGCATGAAAAACTTTAACGAAATTGCACAGCGGATCAACCGTGGCGAAGGGACCGTTGGCAAGCTGGTCAATGATCCGGCCTTGTATGACGAACTGCGCGAGACGGTGATAAATGTGAAAGAGATCACCCGGAAGATCAACAGCGGCGAAGGGACGGTCGGCAAGCTGGTCAACGACGACAAGCTCTATCGTGATGCCATCTCAACCCTGAAGAAAACCGAAAAAGCAATGGAGGGTCTGCAGGACACCGGTCCGATTTCAGTTATAGGCAGCGTGATCGGTACGCTCTTTTAAACCTGAATAAAATAACGAAGTAAACAGCAATCGAATGCTTCAAAAAAAAGGCTGACACCACAACGGTGCCAGCCTTTTTAAGTCTGCAGCTCCCTGCTTATAGATATTTTCCAACGATCGGTGCCAGCTTCTGCCTGGTAGCCTCGGGGATGAATGAACGATCGGTGATGATGGCGTATTGCATGGCATTGGCGCAGGGGCAGTTTCTTTCTCCGCCGATTTCAGCCACTGCCTGCCGGATAATGTTTTTAGCCATGGCCACGTTCTGGTGGATAATCTGGATGATGGCCTCGACGGTTACATCGTCATGGGAGTCGTGCCAGCAGTCATAATCGGTTGAAAGGGCGATGATGCCGTAGCAGATTTCGGCCTCACGGGCCAGTTTGGCCTCGGTCAGATTGGTCATGCCGATCACGGAAGCACCCAGGGCAAGGTATGAAAAAGATTCGGCGCGGGTGGAAAAAGCCGGACCTTCCATGCAAATGTAGCTGCCGCCTTTATGTACAGTTGCTCCGGCTTTTAGTGCAGCATTGTATAGTATTTCGGACAGGGGATGGCAGACCGGGTCGGCAAAGCCGGCATGCGCCACGATTCCGTCTCCAAAGAATGTGTCGCGCCGGATGCCTTTAGTCCGGTCTATGAACTGGTCCGGGATCACAATGTGGCCTGGAACGATAGCTTCTTTCAGACTGCCGACTGCTGAAACCGAGATGATCTGCTCGACTCCCAGCTTTTTCATGCCATAGATATTGGCGCTGTAGTTGACCTCTGACGGTAGCAGGCGATGCCCGCGCCCGTGCCGAGGCAGAAACACCATTTTCACGCCGTTCAGAACTCCGGTCACATATTCGTCGGAAGGATCGCCGAAGGGCGTTTCAACCCTGATACGCTCAATCTGCTCCAAACCCTCCATGTCATACAGTCCGCTGCCGCCTATTACGCCGATGGTTGTATTACTCATTAATTCAATTCCTTTCGATGATGGTGTTGGTGGAAAATATCAAATTCAATTTAATGGGGTAGGTAGTTAACTCCTCCTGATGTATAATCGTCGTATCCAACCAACTTACTGGAGGGATTATGGCGAGCGAAAGTAGGAGTTTTCCTGATACCCACCGGAAATTTGTTTTGCAGTTTTATGATGATGTGCCAT
>JBBQCH010000154.1:0-8186 GCA_038318485.1 Geobacterales bacterium | reverse complement strand
CTATCCGGAATATGCCAAAGGCGCCTATCCGGCCGTAGGCGGCAAACACTACCGCGAGGGACTGATCAAACAAGCCGAATTCGTAACTCTCTGCGGCCGAGACAACCTGCCGATCGTCTGGATGCAGGACACCACCGGCATTGATGTCGGTGACCTGGCCGAGGAAGCCGAACTGCTGGCCCTTGGTCAGTCGCTGGTCTACTCCATCGAGCAGACTGAACTCTCGATGATGTGCATCGTCCTGCGCAAGGGAACTGCAGCTGCCCACTACATCATGTGCGGTCCCCAGGCCAACAACAATAATGCCTTCACACTCGGCACTCCGCTGACCGAAATTTACGTCATGCACGGCGAAACTGCCGCTGCCGCATCCTATGCCAGACGACTGGTCAAAGAGGACGAAGCCGGCAACGATCTGACACCGGTTCTGGACAAGATGAACCAGATGATCAAGGATTATCAGGAGAAGTCACGTCCGGCTTACTGCGGCAAAACCGGTTTTGTCGATGAAATCGTGTCTCTGCCAGATTTGCGCAAATACATTCAGGCCTTTACCGGCGCCAACTACCAGAACCCCAAATCGATAACACCGGTCCATCAAATGCTTCTTCCACGGATTATCAAGGGATAAGGTTTACTGTCAGTCTGCTTTTTTACGATATCTGGAGAGGAGTTGCACATGAGTAAATCAAAAAAACCTTTGGGGTTGACGGAAGTCGTATTGCGGGATGCCCATCAGTCACTCTTTGCCACCCGTCTGCGCCTGGACGATATGCTGCCTATTGCCAGCAAACTTGACGAGATCGGTTACTGGTCAATCGAGATGTGGGGCGGCGCAACTTTTGACTCCTGCATCCGTTTCCTTGGAGAAGATCCCTGGGTCCGGCTCAGAGAACTGAAAAAAGCCATGCCGAAGACCCCGCAGCAGATGCTGTTCCGGGGACAGAATATCCTTGGGTACCGCCATTATGCCGATGATGTGGTCGAAAAGTTCGTTGAGCGGGCTGCGATTAACGGTATCGACGTGTTTCGTGTTTTCGATGCCATGAACGATCCCCGCAACCTGGATACTGCCATCAAGGCTGTCATCAAACAGGACAAACATGCCCAGGGGACCATGTCGTATACGGTCAGCCCGGTGGATACGATTCCCAAGTGGGTTGATCTGGCCAAGCGCATCGAAGATATGGGTTCCCATTCGCTCTGTATCAAGGATATGGCCGGCCTGCTGTCTCCTTATGTCGCCTATGAGCTGGTCAAAAAACTCAAGAAGGCCATCGATATCCCGATCCACATGCAGTGCCACGCCACCACCGGCATGTCTACCGCCACCTACATCAAGGCCATTGAGGCCGGTGTTGAGAATGTTGACACTTCCATCTCCTCCATGAGTATGACTTACGGTCACTCAGCCACCGAGGCTCTTGTGGCCATCATGGATTCAACCGATCAGGCAACCGGTATCGACATGGTTAAGCTACAGGAAATTGCCGACTATTTCACAATCATCCGCAAGAAATATGCAAAGTTTGAAGGTTCCCTCAAGGGCATTGATGCCCGCATCATCCTGGCCCAGGTTCCGGGCGGTATGTTGACCAATATGGAGAGCCAGTTGAAGGAGCAGAACGCCGGCCACAAGATGGATCTGGTGCTGGCTGAAATCCCGCGAGTTCGGGAAGATCTCGGCTTTATACCTCTTGTTACCCCCACTTCGCAGATTGTTGGCAGTCAGGCTGTCATAAATGTTCTGACCGGCGAGCGTTACAAATCGATGACCAAGGAGACCGCTGCAGTGCTCAAGGGCGAATATGGCGCCACCTCGGCACCGGTCAACCGTGAACTCCAGCTGAAGGTTCTGGCAGGGGCCGAAGCCATCACCTGTCGTCCGGCTGACCTGATCGATGACGAAATGGACAAGCTGACCGCCGAGCTGCGTGGTCTGGCGACTGAAAAAAACCTCAAGTTCGGCGATCATGAGGTTGAGGATGTGCTCACCTACGCTCTTTTTCAGCAGGTGGGTCTCAAATTCCTTGAGCACCGTGACAATCCGTCCATGTTTGAACCGCTGCCCACGGGAGAAGATGCGGCTCCCAAAGCGGCAGGTGCATTCGCTATTGCCGGGGGTGAAGTTTTCACTGTTACCGGTGGCGGCCAGACCTTTACGGTCCAGGTCGCAAAGGCAACCGGCGCTGCCGCTGCTGCTGCCGCCGCTGCATCAGCAGTTGCCGGCGGAGCTCAGACCACTTCTGCCTCTCCAGCTGTTTCCCGGAACGATATCGTTTCACCACTGGCCGGTAACGTCTGGAAGATTGAGGTTGAGCCGGGTCAAATAGTGCAGGAAGGCGATCTGTTGCTGATTCTGGAAGCGATGAAGATGGAGAATGAGATTTTTGCCGATCGTGACGGCATCGTCGGTACGATCCATATTGAAGAAGGAAACGCCGTCGTAATTGGCCAGCCACTCGTTACACTGCTGGGAGAAGGTGGTGTAGCTGCAACAGACTCAGGTGCTTCGCCCGTGGCAGCCGGTACTCCTCCAAAGAACGGTGTCGTTGCGCCTTTGGCCGGCAACATCTGGAAAATAGAGGTATCCCCGGGGCAAAAGGTTCAGGAAGGTGATCTCCTGCTGATTCTGGAAGCAATGAAAATGGAGAACGAAGTCTTTGCCGACAAGGACGGAACCATCAGCCAGATTCTTATTCAGGAAGGAAATGCTGTTGATATCGGGCAGCTTCTTTTAACCATCGAATGACATTATTGATAAGGAATATATACAGATGAGTAAGAAAACCGATGCATTAGAATATCACTCAAGCGGTCGGAAGGGTAAAATCGAGGTGGTTGCCACCAAACCCTGCCAGACCGCACAGGACCTCTCTTTAGCCTATTCTCCCGGTGTTGCCGAGCCTTGCCTGGCAATCGAAAAGAACCCCGAGGATGCCTATCTGTATACCGCCAAAGGAAATCTGGTCGCAGTGGTTTCCAATGGTACAGCGGTACTTGGCCTTGGTAACATCGGTGCTTTGGCAGGCAAACCGGTTATGGAAGGGAAAGGGGTGCTCTTCAAGCGTTTCGCGGATGTGGATGTATTTGATATTGAGCTGAACAGTGAAGATCCGGATGAAATCATTCGGGCCGTCCAGCTGCTGGAGCCGACCTTCGGCGGTATCAACCTGGAGGACATCAAGGCTCCCGAGTGTTTCTATATTGAGGAACAGCTGAAGAAGACCATGAATATCCCGGTTTTTCACGATGACCAGCATGGCACCGCGATTATTTCGGCTGCCGGTCTGATCAACGCCCTGTTGCTGCTTGACAAGAAGATTGATGAGGTTCGTCTGGTGGTTAATGGTGCCGGAGCCGCGGCAATCGCCTGTGCCAATCTGATCGTGTCTCTGGGGCTCAAGCGTGAAAACCTGATCATGTGCGACACCAAGGGGGTCATCTACAAAGGTCGCAGCGAAGGGATGAACAAGTACAAAGAAGGCTTTGCCGTGGATACTCCGCTGCGCACACTTGAAGAGGCGGCCGCGGGTTGCGACGTCATGTTGGGACTCTCCTCCAAGGGGGCTTTCACCGCTGAGATGGTTCGCAGCATGGCGGCCAACCCGGTTATTTTTGCAATGGCCAATCCCGACCCGGAGATCACTCCCGAAGAGGCACGTACAGTTCGCGGCGATGTGTTGATAGCCACCGGTCGCTCCGATTATCCAAATCAGGTCAATAACGTACTCGGTTTTCCGTTCATTTTTCGTGGTGCACTTGATGTACGGGCTACAGTCATCAACGAGGAGATGAAACAGGCCGCGGTATTCGCCCTGGCGGAACTGGCCCGAGAAGAATGTCCGGACTCGGTCTGCCGCGCCTATGGAAATGTCAAGTTCAGCTTCGGTCGTGATTACATTATTCCCAAGCCTTTCGACCCCCGGGCACTGCTGCGGGTTGCACCGGCCATTGCCAAAGCGGCGATGGATTCGGGTGTGGCACGGCAGCCGATCGTAGATATGGACAAATACGTGGAGACGCTGGAATCACTTCAGGGAAAATCAAAAGAAACCCTCAGGATGATCATTAACAAGGCGAAGAGCGACCCCAAAAGCGTAGTATTTCCGGAGGGGGAAAACGAAAAAATCCTGCGGGCGGCTCAGGTTCTTGTTGAACAGGGGATTGCACGGCCGATCCTGCTGGGAAACGCAGCTAAAATCCGCTGTACTCTGCAGAAACTCGATATTGACCTGAACGGCGTGACGATTATTGATCCTGCCAATTCCGAGAAGGCCGAGCTGTATTCCAATGAACTCTTTCACCTCAGGCAGCGTAAGGGGCTTACTCTATCCGAGTCCCGACGACTGATGACGCGTAAATCACGTACCCACTTCGGCTGCATGATGGTGCGTCAGGGTGATGCGGACGCCCTGCTGGCCGGGATCGACTCCAACTATGCCGAGACCATCCGACCGGCGCTGCAGGTGATCGGCAAGCAGGACGGGCTTTCCAGCGTACACGGTCTCTACATGATGGTTTTCAAGAAGGGTATATTCTTTCTGGCTGATACAACGGTCTGCATTGAACCAACCGCCCTGGAGCTTGCTGAAACGGCCATCCTTGCTGCTGAAAAAGCCCGGATGCTGGAAATTGAACCGAGTGTGGCGATGTTGTCCATGTCCAACTTCGGCTCGGTTCGGCATCCCCAGGCCGATAAGGTCCGCCGTGCGGTGGAATTAGTCAAGCAGAAGGCGCCCGGACTGGTCATTGACGGCGAGATGCAGGCTGATACTGCGGTGGTAACGGAAATACTACAAAAAGGCTTCCCCTTTGCAACACTCAAGGAGGCTGCCAATATCCTGGTTTTTCCAGACCTTACTTCCGGCAACATCTGCTACAAACTCCTGTATCATCTTGGTGGGGCGGATGCAATCGGTCCGATCCTGATGGGCATGAATAAGCCGGTTCATATCCTGCAACTTGGCGACGACATCATGGATATCGTCAACATGGCCGCTATTGCCGTGGTGGATGCCCAAAACTGCCTTCAATCACCGGTAACAAGAGTTTAGTGGACTAATTCCAGTTTCAAATCAAAGATGCAATCAAGGCGGCGAGGATTGAGGCGACGAAAGCATACAATCAGTATGTTGAGGAGCCGAAGACGAGTCAACGAAGAGGGCGCTTTGATTTGGAATTGGTATAACAGGGAGTGCCGTAATCATGAACTCATCCAGCACACATTTTCATAAGGTTTATGCTCACTATGCCCAGCAGGATCTGGATTCGTCGATTATGAACGCCCTGACCGCAGCCGGCAAAGATCTTGATAAACTCAAAATCGAAGATCTTACTCCCATTGATGAATTTCATGTCCGTGGACGACTTGCAACCATACAGCTTGCCGGTGATCTCGCTATTGATAAAAAAATGCAGATTCTTGATGTCGGGTGCGGTTTGGGAGGAGCATCGCGCCATCTTGCGAAAGAGTTTGGATGCAGTGTCGTCGGTGTAGATCTGAATCCTGATTACTGCCGGGTTGCTGCCAGCCTCACTAAATACCTTGGACTTGACTCCCTGGTTTCATTCCAGCAGGGCGACGCACTGTCGCTCCCTTTTCCGGATGGCTCATTCGACATTGTCTGGACTCAGCACGCCGCAATGAATATTCAGGATAAACCGACACTCTACCGAGAACTATGGCGAGTACTGAAGCCAAAAGGTCGGCTTGCCATCTATGACGTTCTGGCAGGTGAAGGCGGAGATGTGTATTTCCCGGTTCCATGGGCGCGAGAGTCTTCAATCAGTTTTCTGATAACCTCTCAGGAACTGCTGAACGTACTCTCAAATACCGGATTTGAAACTCTGATCTGGAGGGACGTAACCGATTCCGGGCGCATGTGGTTTCGGCGCATGCAGGGAAAAATCAGCAGCCAGGGGCTGCCAAGTTTCGGATTGCAATTATTGTTGGGGCCGGATTTTCGCAAAATGGCGCATAATCAGGTTCTTAACCTCGAAGAAGACCGTATTGCCTTGATCGAGGCGGTTGTAAGACGTCCCGGAAACAGCTAGGATTCGCATAACATGCAGTCTTGCATCCGGAAATGGTGGAAAGGGATTGTAGGGAGGTTTTATGAGCAAAATTGCAAAAGATATTAGCAGTGTACCTGAATTGAAAGATTCTACTCTGGATGTTGATGGCCGCGTAGCCCTGTTGACCTTTAAGAGGAATGATGTCCGTAACGCTCTGACCGGAACAGAGCTGATCGATGATATTTTAAAAACGGTTAACTGGGCAAATTCCGAAGCAGGCCTTTCGGTGCTGATCATCACCGGTGATGGATCGGCCTTTTCCGCCGGCGGCAACATCAAAGAGATGCAGGATCAGAGCGGCACTTTCAGCGGATCAACTATAAGTATCCAGGATCAGTATCGTCGCGGTATTCAGCAAATTCCGCTAGCCATCCATAAAGCCGAAATCCCGATCATTGCGGCTGTCAATGGGCCGGCCGTCGGTGCAGGCTTCGATCTGGCCTGCATGTGCGATATCCGGATTGCCTCTACCAAGGCTCAGGTGGGGGAAACATTCATAAATCTTGGTATTACGCCTGGAGACGGCGGCGCCTGGTTCATGCAGCGTTTGATCGGCTACCAGCGGGCTGCTGAATTGACCCTTACAGGCCGGGTTATCAAGGCTGCGGAGGCGCTGCAACTTGGCATATTCCTCGAAGTCGTTGAGCCGGAAGCGCTTCTGTCGAGGGCAAGGGAACTGGCCGCACAGATGGCCTCCAAGCCGCCGCTGACCCTGAGGCTGACCAAGCGGATGATGAAGCTTGCACAGCGTAGTGATCTGCCTGACTTTCTCGAATTGTGCGCCTGTTTCCAGGCCATGGCGCATCACACTGCGGATCACCTGGAAGCCGTCGCTGCTTTTATGGAAAAAAGGCCCGGAGTTTACCGCGGGGAATAGCGGTTCAGTCAGGCTGATAACTAAAAACTAACCGCAAATCCGGTTAATTGATGTTTTCATAAGATGATTGAAAATTTATGGACTATTAACTTGACGCTGTAAACAGTATTGTGGTACTTGAATGCTACAATAAAGTATGTTGCTTTTATAAACATTGATGCCCGTCAGGATCACCTTTTAGGAGAGGAGTATTGATATGAGAGAAGTATTTGTTGTCGAATCGTTGCGTACGCCGCTGGGCTCTTTTGGCGGGGAACTGGCTGAAGTGGGAGCTCCGTATCTGGCGGCGACAGTAATCAAGGGGATCCTTGAACGCACAGGGCTTGCAGCGGATGAGATTGATGAGGTGATAATCGGTCAGGTACTGTCAGGCGGCACCGGTCAGGCTCCTGCCCGGCAGGCCATGCGTTATGCCGATCTGCCCGATTCCATACCGGCTTTGACCATTAACAAGGTCTGCGGAAGCGGGTTAAAGTCGATCATGCTGGGCGCCGGCTCAATCCGTCTCGGTGATGCGGACGTTGTACTGGCCGGCGGTATGGAAAACATGTCGATGGCACCATACCTGCTAAGCAAGGGGCGTTACGGCTATCGCATGGGGAACGGCGAACTGCTTGACCTGATGGTTCATGACGGCCTGCAGGATCCCTACAGCGGCAAGCATATGGGTGTGATTGCCGAAGCAACTACCGAAAAATACGGTTTGAGCCGCGAGGATCAGGATGCTTTTGCGCTGAATTCCTATCACAAAGCCCAGAACGCCCTTAAGGAAGGTATCTTCAAGGACGAGATCGTCCCGGTTGTGAAAAAGGGTAAAAAAGGTGACGTCGTGGTCAGCGAGGATGAAGAGCCGTTCAAAGGTGATGTAACAAAGCTTTCCGGTCTGAGAGCGGCTTTCAAGAAAGAAGGTACTATTACTGCCGGAAATGCCTCGACCATCAATGATGGTGCGGGAATGACCCTGTTGGCCAGTGCCGAGGCGGTCAAAAAACACGGATTGAAGCCAAAGGCGCGTCTGGTGGCCTACGCTTCCAACAGCATGCATCCGGATCAGTTTACCGAGGCGCCGGTGGGAGCCATTGAAAAGGCCTGTGCCAAAGCCGGTCTGCAGATCAGTGACATAGATCTGTTTGAAATCAACGAAGCCTTTGCCGCTGTTCCGATGATAGCTATCAAAGCTCTGGGGATCGATCCGGAAAAGGTCAATGTCAATGGCGGCGCTGTGGCCATC
>JBBQCH010000153.1:0-8280 GCA_038318485.1 Geobacterales bacterium | reverse complement strand
ATGGCACATCATCATAAAACTGCAAAACAAATTTCCGGTGGGTATCAGGAAAACTCCTACTTTCGCTCGCCATAATCCCTCCAGTAAGTTGGTTGGATACGACGATTATACATCAGGAGGAGCTAACTACCTACCCCATTAGTTTAAAACAAATTTTTGCCGAACGTTTTCATCCAAGAGTCAAACACGGCAAGCTTATCTTCTCCGAATGATGACAGTCTTTTGCGGATACGTTCAGGAGATTTACGTTCTGACAGCTTGTCTGGCTGTTTGGAATAAAACAGGTCAGCGAAACAGATAATCTGTTCAGAAAGCGTAAGGGGATACATATCACGGTGCGGAAGCGGCAAATTCTGCCGCTCTATATCGGCGACGGTTAATCCAACTCCGATATGACGTTCACACACCAGAGCATGAACTGGATACCCTTCTTTTTCCAAAATCGCGCGCCCCAGGACACCGTGCATGATATAGGGATGGACTCCATTCAGCCCGATGTCGGGGGCCTTAACCTGGCTAACGCCGATATCATGTAACAGGGCCGCTTCTTCAATGAATATGCGATCATCTGCTCCAAGCGACAAGTGTTCGCAAACATCCAGTGCCAGCGCAGCTACATATCGGCTATGTTCCAGCACTATTTCATAGGATTCTCCTGTTAGGTAACAGGCTAAAAGTTTTTCTGCCAACACGCCGGCCCTCCGGAGTCATTTTTTTGAACGCAAGTACCAAAGGCGCCTAGACAATTGTCATAATATTGACTATCAACAGCTAACCATACGTTTTATAACAGTCTATTCAATTGGCACAAGATGTGCATTAAGTTAGACATCTTATCAAGCAGCAACCGTTCTACAAACTTAAAACACCTGGAGTCAACAATGTACGCAAAATTTCCATACTATTCAGTAGCCCAACTGTATGCAATGTCACTTAATACACCTGTTGCAATCTTACTTGGGGGAGACTTGCAATATTGGGTTGTGGATCAGCGCAAGGAAGCCGAATACGCTAATATAGGCTGTTCTGTTCTTTCCCATGCCCAGTGAAAGCAGCATGCTCCGCAACCCCTTAATCTTCCGAATGAATGATCGAACTCCTCCAGTTGAAAGCCTCCAACTGAGCTGCCAGCAACTGGTCCATAGAGATGCCGCACTCCTTCAGCAGCACAGTTACTGAATCAAAATCTGTTACTTCCAGCTTTTCCGTCAACGTAAGCATGCCGCCAAGCATCCCGCCCCTTGTCAATAAAGCAGCAGCCACATCATCATTCAAGTTCAGGTTCGATATGATCTCCTCCATTGGAGTTTCGAACAAAACATCCAGAAGAGAAAGAATCCCTACCATGAATGCCGCCTCTGCCTGCTCATCACCAAAGGCACCTCCGGTCTTTTGTTTGAGCAGTATTTCCATCAACCGGCCGCGCACTGCGGCCAACTCCAGCAATGGATGATTAATACTTCTCGAATCGTGACCGGCAAACAAGGATAACTGAATCCAGCGACGCAGGTGGCTTACCCCCAGCATGATAATTGCGTGGCGAAGGGTCTTGATCTTCTCACGCATCCCCATTGCAACTGAATTGACAAGACGCAGCAGATTATAAGAAAGACCCGGATTTTCCTTAAACGTCAGCTCAATATGACCAACAGGGGCATCCATTGTTAATTGTTGCAGCAATTTAAGCATTGCCAGGCTGGATACATCAATTTTTTTTTGTTTGAGAACAACCGGACGGGCAAAGAAGTAGCCTTGGAAGTACTCAAAGCCCAAATCGTAACAAATCTGGAACTGCTCAACCGTCTCAACCTTTTCTGCCAACATTTTGACTGGATACTTGCGCAGTTCCCTGACAATCTCCGGCAAGGCGTCCATACCGGTCAACAGGATATCTATTTTCACGATATCGATGACTTGATAAATATCATGATGGACTGGGTCAAATTCGTGATCATCGAGTGCCAGCTTAAAGCCCATTTCCTTAAGTTCCCGGCAGCGTTCCACAACTTCCTCATCAAGCTCGATCATCTCCAGCAATTCCAGGACAGTATGATCCACCGGCAGCAGTTCCAGCATTTCCGACAGCAGCAGATTAAGATGAACATTTAAAAAGCCCAGCTTGCCGCCCAATATGTCATGCATACCAAAGGATGACAGAGCATGGTTGATGACACTGGCAGCGGCATGAGAATAGCTTTCAAATACGGCGCGATCCACATCAGCTGCACGAAAAAGCAGTTCATATCCAATAATTTCCTGATTGCGATCAAGAATAGGTTGGCGTCCCAAAAAGAATTTTTCGCCGGTTGTTTCCATAATTAGCATCCAAATACAAGCAAGTAACAGCACATGCTATTTAAGCTAACTTCTTTTAAAAGTTCGCTGAAGATCCTGTGACTTGTAAAAATGAAATAAAACAGCATCTAATACCATATAATCACAAAACATAGATGAGTACATTAGCAGAAGTTCGCGAAATTTCAAGCACAACTATTACCGTTTACATCCTTTACACAACCTCAATGCCTGTGTTAGCTTTACAAAAAAATCGGTCCTGTGATGTGACACATACCCATCCAGATAGGTCACTTCATGGAGCCACAGGAGCTCTTTAAATGAAACGTAAAGCAATTGCCCTCCTCTCGGGAGGACTCGACTCAACTCTGGCTGTCAAGATGATGCTGGATATGAACATTGATGTCGTGGCCCTCAACTTCACCTCCCCTTTCTGCACCTGTACCGGAAAAAACTCCGGCTGTAAATCCGAAGCGGTTCGCGTCGCCCAGGAATTCGACATCCCGATCAAGGTTGTACACAAAGGTCTCGACTATCTGGAAATAGTCCGAAATCCCAACCACGGTTACGGTAAAGGGGTCAATCCCTGCGTCGATTGCCGAATTTATCTGCTGCGAAAAGCCAAGGAGTACATGCTGGAAATCGGGGCCGACTTTGTCATCACCGGTGAAGTGCTCGGCCAGCGCCCAATGAGCCAACGCCGTGACACACTGCGGGTTATTGAACGGGAAAGCGGCCTGGAAGGACTGCTGCTGCGGCCTTTATCGGCACAGCACTTTGATCCGACCATTCCTGAGCGTGAAGGCTGGGTTGATCGTGATAAGCTGATGGCCATCAAAGGCCGTTCACGCAAGGAATTGTTTGAACTGGCCGACGATCTGGACGTTAAAAACTACCCCTGTCCGGCCGGTGGATGTCTTCTGACCGAACTGTCTTTTGTCCCCAAGATAAAGGACATCTTCGACCACTGCGAAGAGCTTGATCTGCGCGATTTTCGTCTGCTCAAGGTCGGTCGTCACCTCCGCATCGGCAAGCACAGCAAAGTCATAATCGGCCGCAACGAAGCCGACAACAACCTGCTTGAAACCTCTAAACTACCGGAAGAGGCAGCCTTGACCTGGATGGATGGCAACACACCGGTGGGGGTAATTATCGGTGCCCAAAGTGAAGAGCTGAATAACCTGGCCGCAAGATTACTGCTGCGCTATACCAGAGCCGAATCAAATGAGCTCTGCAAGCTGGAAGTGCGGGTTAATGGTGAAACCCGGGTTATGTCAGTTAATAATGACATGAATGAAGTTGCAGTAGAAAGTTATTTGGTAGCTTAAAGACCTATCTTTGGCGGCTTGTCTATAAATCAGCCCAGCTTCAGTTCATCCAAAGACAAGCGATAACCGGGCAGGAACTTTTCAAGAAAATAGCGTACCTCAGGGAGCGGACTGGCTGACAGATGTTCAAAGTGTTCAGCCTCCGCTCTTTTGAATTCAAGATTCCCGCTTTTACCCTCCTCGATACACTTTGCCAGCGCAGCGATTTTGTCGGCAGCCTTTACCAGAACGGCATAATCCTTCTGTTCGTCAAAAAAGAAGAGCGGTTCGTATTCACGGGCCAGTTCCGGCGGCAGCATATCCAGCAGCTTACGACGGGCACGGTCTTCCAGTTGATGAAAAGAGCGCTTGAAGTTGGGATTGAAATGTTTTACCGGAGTCGGCATATCCCCGGTAAAAATTTCGCTGGCATCATGAAAGATGCCGTACAAAGCGGCCCTGGACGGATCCAGACTGCCTTCGAAATATGTATTGCTTATCATCACCAGGGCATGGGCAATCACCGCCACATCCAGCGAATGCTCCTGGATATTTTCCGGAACGGTATTGCGCATCAGACCCCAGCGACTGATATAGCGCATTCGGGACAGGAAAGCGAAAAAGTCGTATTGTTCTGGTTTGGTACTGCTTCGTACTGTCATTTTTTCTCCGATGGACAATTACCAGAGTAAAGCAGGTAACCCAGCTTCACCACAATGTTTTTGAGATTCAATTTAAATATTGCACATGTCAGAAGATTGGGTCAAGAATTCACAGACGCTAAAGGCAACAGTTCTGGAAAAGAGCATACCCATATGCGACGCCCTCACCAGAATCTGGCTTGCACCGGGAACCTGGGTTTCTACGGTTGCTACTGTGCCGTCATTCGGAATAGTTATACCGAAGAGGCGGGCAAAACCCAATGAAAGCGTGCCGGCAATAACCAGCATTCCCCTTCCTGCAGGGCTTGCCGGTCGGTTACGAATGATGCCCTCGCAAGCTACCGGGCCAAGGATAAAACGGCCGGCAGCGTAGCGTTCCAGGGCAGATGCCAGCGCACTCCCCTGCTGAGGTGAACCGAGCAGAACGATGCGACCTAGATTGAGCAGATTCCCCTCCTGCAGCATTTTGGCAATCACAATTCCCCCCAGACTATGCCCAATCAGATGGACCCTCCCCTCACCCTGGAGTTCAACAAACCTGAGAAGTTCTACGGCTGCACGAGCAAGGCTGCCACTCCAGGAACAATAGCGAAAATATCGCACCCTAAGCCCGCAACGCTCAAGCTGTCGCCCCAACCAACGCAGTTCCATCCCTGTCATCCAGAGGCCATGTACGAGAATCACCGTTGTAGATGAAGAGTTATGTTCCAACCGATGCCCCCGTAAAGCGATATGAGATAGGGCGTCAATAGTAGACATCCATGATAAGTATCGTCAAGGGGAAAACGGAGATTTACCTTAACCTCGTGGACTTCACCAAGTGGTTTTATTATCGCCTCTTTGCCTCAGTTCTTTTTTACTTTACAGTGGGTCGACCGATCTGGCGACCAGACTTCCATGTGCCGTCTCGGGGAATGTCCCCCTTAAGGTAGCTTGAGTTTGGGCCAACCCGCCGGCCTCGAAACACCAAAAAACGTCTTGCAGCTTTTTTATTGACCTGAACAGTCCACTTTTCTCAACCTAACTCAGATGATCGGGTTGATCGGTGCGATCAACATTCCACTCTACGAACAATGGGCCAAAAACGCCAACAGGTTGTTTTACCGGAACACTTCCATGATCGGAAACACACCCTGGTACATTATCGGAGGAGAGTTTCTGATTGCCATGACCTTGCCTGTGGCCATGTCAATTGTCGAAAAGAGGCATTGGCGAACAAGCCTCCTGATCGGTCTGACAAAAGGCTTATTGATCTGGGGAGCTTATGCCCTGGCTTTTTACTACTGCGGTAACCCAGTGATCAGACAATGAAGTGCTGAGGTTAAGATCATAAATTTGTGAGACTTTTCCATAATTACTGCTTGTAAAATGTAACAAGAGTTTTACAATTATCCTATCGAAACATCATTCACCATTATTCAAGGAGGATTTCATGGATAGACGGACATTCTTAAAAGCCACCGGAACGGCCGCTTTGCTGGCCCCTGCCATTATCAGGGAAACGCTTGCGGCCCGTGAGCAGCCTCTGGTGGCAGTCGCTGAAGGAACCGATTATGCGGCCATAACCCGCAAGGTCATCAATGCTGTTGGCGGCATGAAGCGCTTTGTAAAGATGGGTGATGTGGTGGTGGTCAAACCAAATATGGGATGGGATCGTTCCACGGAACTGGCGGCCAACACCCATCCGGTGGTTGTGAGAACTGTAGTTGAGGAATGCCTGGCAGCAGGCGCCAAGAAGGTCAAAGTTTTTGATTATACCTGCAACGACTCGCGGCGCTGCTATGTCAACAGCGGAATCGAGAAGGCTTTGAAGGGGATCAGAAACGTGGAATGCAAGCAGATCGAACCGGAACGTTTTAAAAAAATCGCTCTGAATGGACAATTTCTGAAGGAATGGGAATTGTATGACGAAGCGCTCTCGGCTGATGTCTATATCAACGTGCCTGTCGCCAAACATCATGGGCTTTCCAGGCTAACGCTCGGCCTGAAGAACGTCATGGGAATCATGGGGGGCAACCGCGGTTATATCCACCGTAATCTGGATGTAGCCCTGGCGGACGTCAACGCACATGTGAAAAAGCATCTCACTATTATCGATGCGACCCGCATCCTGACGGCCCATGGACCGCAGGGTGGCAACATCGCCGATGTCAAGGTGCTTAACAAGGTGATCGCCTCCACCGATACGGTTGCAGCCGACGCCTATGCCACCACGTTGTTCGGCCTGAAACCGGGCGATATTCCGGTAACGGTCACCGCCTATAAACGTGGCTTGGGAGAGATGAATCTGGACAAGATCAAGGTTGTCCGGGCGTAATGGCGTGAAGTTTACTCCGGCCCGCATCTGCCAGCTGATCTTCCTAGCCCTGTTTCTGTTCCTGTTCGTTCAGACCGAATACCGCGGCCGGGACGAAATCAATGCCGCAGTCAACGCCTTTTTCCGCATTGATCCACTGGTGCTGATCAGCTATCTGCTGGCTACCAAATCATGGAGCTGGCTGCTGCTGCCGGCCGTGCTGATGGTTGTGGCGACGCTGCTATTGGGTCGTTTTTTTTGCGGCTGGATCTGCCCGCTGGGAACGATCCTGGATTTGGTAACATCCAGAATCCGCAAGACCGCTCCTGTAATGTTACTCAGGGGCAACACCAAGTACTGGCTGTTGATTCCGCTGTTGTCAGCTTCACTGTTCAATCTCAATCTGAGCGGCTTGCTTGATCCGATTGCCATACTGCTGCGGGGCCTGACGTTTTTTTTATACCCAGTACTGGGGATTGCGGCCAGAGCAGGCTGGGTCAAGCTGTACCACATGATAGGCGAGCGTCGCGACTCCCTGGCACCGGCTTACAACCTGATCCGTGACAACCTGCTGCCGTTCCGAGATACGATCTACCCGCTGGCCTTTATTTCGGCAGCCATACTGCTGGCAATCATTGCACTGGAGCGTTTTGAGACGCGCAACTGGTGCCGGAACCTCTGTCCGCTCGGCACGCTGCTGGGGTGGCTAGGACGCTTCTCTCTTTTCGGCCGGACACCAACCACCCTATGCAACGACTGCGGACTGTGCCGTAAACTCTGCCCGACCAGCTTTGAGCAGGATCTTCTGCATAAAGAAGAGTGCATCCTCTGCATGGAGTGCCGGCAGGGATGCCCGCACGGCAGGATATCATTTCACCCGGCCCTTAAAATCAAGGGAGCAGGCCCGTTGCTGCCGGAACGGCGGGTTCTGCTGGGAGGCCTGGCAGGTGGTTTGTTGCTGGCGCTGCTGGCGCGTTTCCGTTATCCGGAAAAGGTGTCACGCCTGCTGCGCCCGCCCGGAGTTCGCAACGAGGATGATTTTCTGAAAAAATGCGTACGCTGCGGCGAATGCATGAAGGTCTGCCTGAAAAACGCGCTCTACCCCGCCTCCTATCAAGCTGGCCTGGAAGGCATCTACACTCCGCTAATGATTCCGCGCCTGGGCTACTGCGAGTACAACTGCACGCTCTGTGGTCAGGTCTGCCCGACCGGAGCGATTCCATCCCTGCCAGTGGAGACCAAGCGGCGTGAGGTAATCGGCAAGGCGGTCTTCGACAAGAATCATTGTCTGCCGTTCGCCCGCAAGATTGATTGCATTGTCTGCGAGGAACACTGCCCGATACCCGAGAAGGCCATCCGCTCACGCACTGTCAAGGTCATCGGTCTGGACGGGATTTCACGTGAAGTCAAGGAACCGTATCTGGTGGAGGAAATCTGCAACGGCTGCGGCATTTGTGAAAATGTCTGCCCTCTGGAAACCAAAGCGGGTATCGAAGTGTTTGCGGTGAAGAACCGGACACCTGTTTCGCACCAGCCTACAGGTCAGGAAATAAAGGCTTCTGATGCCTATCCCTGAGCATCTAGGAGTCTGTCGGACTTATAGCATCAAGCCAGACATAACTGATGTTTGTGTAACGGGTATAACAAGCTGATATTATTAGTATAAATACTATTTTTACATTGCTTTTTTACCGGTTTTGGTATATGTTCTGCCTGTAAT
>JBBQCH010000152.1:0-8538 GCA_038318485.1 Geobacterales bacterium | reverse complement strand
GATGCGCTTGTATTGTCCAAACATATAGCCGATTTCGCGGCCGCCGACGCCGATGTCGCCGGCCGGCACGTCGGTATGCTCGCCCAGATGACGATAAAGTTCGGTCATGAAACTCTGGCAGAATCGCATGACTTCATCATCAGACTTGCCTTTAGGGTCGAAGTCGGAGCCGCCTTTGCCGCCACCGATCGGCAGTCCGGTCAGGGAGTTTTTAAAGATCTGCTCGAACCCCAGAAACTTGACGATGCCGAGATAGACGGAAGGATGGAAACGGAGGCCTCCCTTGTATGGTCCCAGTGAACTGTTGAATTCAACCCGGAAGCCGCGGTTGATCTGGACGATGCCGTTATCATCCATCCAGGGTACCCGGAAGATGATCTGGCGCTCGGGTTCGCAGATGCGTTCGATGATTTTGCGTTCCAGATATTCTGGATGTTTGCTTACTACCGGCCCAAGGCACTCAAGGACTTCTAGAACCGCTTGGTGAAACTCGGTTTCGCCGGGGTTGCGTTTAAGAACTTCTTGATACATTCCTTCGATTTTTTCGTCTACCTTTGGCATGCGACCTCCTGGTGTGAATAAAATGTGTGCAATGCTGCGAGTAAAATGTGCACCAATTGCATTGTGGCTCAAATTGTAAGCAGTTATCATGCCATCAACACAGTCGTGCTTAAATATCAAACAGCAGTAGCCCGTATATTAGGCAGTTATGTATTTGTTAGGCTCATTTAATTTCAGGCCGTTTTGGTAAATGCACTTTTGCAGAGTTGTTTTTTTACTTAACTGAGCACTCTGAGTTGCTGGTGAGTTGAGATTAGAAATGTATTGTTGTTATCCATCTAATGCAGTAGCGAATTAGAGATATACTTTAAACTGCTGGCTTGGTTTGAGATCGGCTTGATTCTTTTTTGCATGAGAGCCTGTATAATCTGTTGACCGGGAACTGTAAATCGGTACAATGTTGCTTACTTGCCTGATTTAAAGGCGTTGTGCCTATTGATTGAGCAGTTGTGCAGGCGATGGATTTTGGTTTCACTAAAACAATTATCCACTGGCAGCAGATATAAATCAGGCTTAATGCCTGTTTTGAGTGGGCGGAGGTATTCTCATAACCTCAATTATTCCAGTGATAAATTGTCTAAATAGTTTTTAGCGTATCGGTTGTGTCTTAAACAGGGACTCGCCGGATTGATATCAACTTTTGACTCTGGTTAAAACGGCCTGTTTCCAGCGATGGCCTCGACTACCTTGTAACTGAAGAGGGATGCAGGGCAATGGAGTCTGGCTTGAACATCAGCCGGGTATTTTTTTAAATTTTTACAGATTATTATATGTGGCAGTTGCTTGATGGTGTTCAGGGTATAATAAAAAACCGCTTGAAATTTCGTTTACGCAAAGGTAAGAATATTTAATAATCTATTTATTGAGGTGCCCATGCTAATAGTCGCCTGTATCAAACAGGTTCCCGATACGACTCAGGTTCAGATCGATCCGGTCACCAACACTCTGATTCGTGACGGCATACCTTTTATCATAAATCCCTATGATACACATGCTCTGGAAGAAGCTTTGCGGCTCAAAGACCGCTTCGGGTGCAAGGTGGCCGCTATTTCGATGGGACCTCCCAATGCGGAGGCTACCTTGAAAAAAGCCTTGGCGCTGGGTGTCGATCACGCAATTTTATTATCAGACCGTGTGTTTGGCGGCGCTGACACGCTTGCGACCAGTAATGTTCTTGCGGCTGCCATTCGCAAACTAAACAGTGATGTTGATGAAGTCGGGCTGGTGTTGTGCGGAAAGCAGACCATTGATGGAGATACGGCCCAGGTCGGCCCCGGTATTGCCAGCCGTCTGGAGTACCAGCAGTTGACACTGGTCGACAAAATTGTTGATCTGGACCCGTCTGAAAAGAAGATACGAGTCAGCCGCAAACTGGAAGGGCGGCATGAAATAGTTGATGCGCCGCTGCCGGCCATGCTGACCGTTGTGCGGGAGTTGAACCGACCTCGCTACCCCAAAGTGCCGATGCGTTTGGCTGCCCTGAATGCAACCGTTGAAGTCTGGAACAATCAGGTGCTCAAGCTTGATGAACAAAAAATAGGGCTGAAAGGCTCTCCGACCTGGGTCTCCAAAATTTTCTCTCCGGATCGGGCGGTCGGTGAAATACTAGGAGATGGTTATGCAGACCCGGAAGGTACTGCAGAGATGCTGATTGAGAAATTGCTGGCAAAGGATATGCTGCCAATATAACTACTGAATAAAGGGAATTAAATGACTGATCCCAAGCCAAAACCTAAAAAACCGCGCGGTGTTGCCCGGCTGCTGGATGGCAAGTGCATCGCCTGCGGTGCCCGTTGCCAGAGTGTCTGCCCGGTCAATTGCGTGGAAATGACCGAAAGCGGCGAACCGATAATTGAGGAAGCCAAGTGTATCGGCTGCCAGAAATGCGTCAAGATCTGCCCCGCTGCGGCTCTGGAGATGTTCTTTACCCCCGAAGAGCAGAAAATACTGGCTGAGTTGGCTGCTTCAGCCGTCCCGGTAGAAGAAGAGGTTGATCCTGAAGCGGATGCTCTGGCAAAAAAACTGGCCGAGTATCGAGGCGTCTGGGTTTTCATCGAACAAACTGAAGGGGAACCGGCCAAGGTTTCCTGGGAACTGCTGGGAGTCGGTGCCGGTCTGGCCAAGATCCTGGGGGTTGAACTCTGTGCTCTGGTGATCGGGCATCAGGTGGAGCATCTCTGCGCCGAGGCGTTTGCTTATGGTGCATCCAAGGCTTATCTGCTGGATGCGCCGGTTTACTGGCATTATCGCACAGAGCCTTATGTCGAGGGATGCTGCCATCTGATAGAAACTTATAAGCCTGAAGTGATCCTGATGGGTGCTACCGGTATGGGGCGGGATCTGGCCGGCGCTATTGCCACCAGGGTTGCCACCGGCCTGACGGCAGACTGCACCGGTTTGGGGATCGACGACAAGCGCAATCTGATGCAGACCCGCCCGGCCTTTGGCGGCAACATCATGGCTACCATCATGTGCGACAAGTTCCGTCCGCAAATGTCCACAGTCAGACCCAATGTCATGCCGATGCCGGAGCACAGGGAAGGTGCGCAGGGCACCATCATTCGCGATTCCTTCACGGTTCCGGAAGAGAGTATTCTGACCAAGGTCATCGAAATTATCCGCGATGCGAACAGCAAGAGTGCCGTTGACATCACCGGCGCCGAGTTCATCGTCTCAGGTGGTCGCGGTATGATGGCCCCGGAAAACTTTTCCATATTGCATGAACTGGCTGAAGAGCTGGGCGGTGTGGTAGGGGCTTCCCGAAGTGCCGTTGACGCAGGATGGATGCCGGGTGATCGCCAGGTCGGCCAGACCGGCAAGACCGTCCGCCCGAAAATCTACATTGCCTGCGGCATCTCCGGTGCGATCCAGCATCTGGTCGGCATGCAGGACTCGGATATGGTTATCGCCATCAACCGGGACGCCAGTTCGCCGATCTTTGAGGTGGCCACCTACGGCATTGTTGGAGACCTTTTCCAGGTGGTGCCGGCTATAACCAGGAAGATTCGTGAACTGAAACAGCAGAGGAAATGAATCAAAAACAGAGGCTTATAAAATGACACCTAATCCAACCATATTTACTCCGTTACTGCTCGCTTCTCTGATCATTTTTGCCTGGGGATGCTGGAAAAGATTCAGCCTGATTTCTCTCGGTAAATCCGAGGATCGGTTCAACGACATCGGCGCCCGTATCGGAGCGATGCTGACATACGCCTTCGGACAGAAGCGGGTTCTGGCAAAGCCGTTCGGTTTGAACCACTCGATCATTTTCTGGTCATTCCTGGTTTTGCTGATTGCCAATACAGAATTTCTGCTGCATGGGGTTTTTCCGTGGATCAGCCTGACAAAGCTCCCGGATGGGATCTTGCTGCCTCTGCTGCTTATTCTGGACGTAGTTTCATTGCTGGCTCTGGTGGCAGTAATAATCGCTGCTATTCGTCGGGTGATCTCTCCACCTTATCCAGAAGCCAGGACAATCGAAGCATTCTTCATTCTTTCGCTGATCGGTATTCTGATGCTGGCTTATTTTGGAATTAATGCTTCCAAGATAACTCACATGCAGGAAGGCGCTCAGGCTCTTGCGAAAACTTGGATGCCAATTTCCAGCATTTTTGCAGGAATGATTGATCCGGCATCAGGTGCGGTGGTTCACTCTGTCTCCTGGTGGGCTCATGCCTTTGCCCTCCTGGCCTTTATATGTTACCTGCCGCACAGCAAGCACATGCATATCCTGACTGCGATTCCGAACTGTTTTTTCCGCCGTCTGGATAAACCGAATACGGTTCCGCGCGAAGATTTCTCAGTGGGGAACTCTTTCGGAGTGGCTCAGGTTGATCGCTACAGCTGGAAAGATTTGCTGGATTCTTTCTCCTGCACTGAGTGCGGTCGCTGTCAGAAGGTTTGCCCGGCCAGTATCACCGGCAAACCACTTAATCCGCGCGCTGTGGTTCATGATATCAAGGTGAATCTGCTGGAAAACGGTTCATTGTTGAAAAAAGGTGAAAAACCTCAGCTTCCTTTGATTGGCGAACAGGGTGAGGGGAGTGTTTCCGAAGAGTCCATCTGGGGCTGTACAACCTGTGGGGCCTGCATGGAGGCCTGTCCGGTTTTTATTGAACAGATGCCCAAAATTATCGAGTTGCGCCGGCATCTGGTGGAAACCGAAGCCAAGTTCCCGGAAGAGCTTCTGAACCTGTTTGAAAATATGGAGGGACGCAGCAATCCCTGGGGAATCGCCCCCAGTGAACGTACCAAGTGGTGCAGCCAGTTGGAGGTAAAGCCCTTTGATAAGGATACGACAGAATACCTGTTCTACGTTGGTTGTGCCGGTTCTTTTGATTCCCGTAACAAGCATGTCAGTGTAGCCATGGCGCAGTTGCTTGATAATGCTGGCATCTCGTGGGGAATTTTGGGTAAAGAAGAGAAATGCTGCGGTGATAGTGTCCGCAGACTCGGAAATGAATACATCTTCGATAAAATGGCCAAAGAAAATGTGGAGATATTCAGGGAGCGGGGGGTAAGGAAAGTTATCACGCAATGTCCACACTGCTTTTCGACTCTCAAAAACGATTATCGTCAGTACGGCCTTGAGCTTGAAGTCATCCATCATAGTGAACTGCTGCGCAATCTGGTCCAGGATGGCCGGTTAAAGCTGGACAAGACTACTACAGAGATGGGGGCGACGGTCTTTCACGATTCCTGTTATCTTGGAAGGCACAACGATGTCTATGATGCTCCTCGCCAGGTTATTGAAGCTGCTACCGGAACGGTACCGACCGAAATGGAGCGTAACCGGAACAATGCTTTCTGTTGCGGTGCCGGCGGTGGCAGAATGTGGATGGAAGAGCATACCGGTGAGCGGATCAACCTTACCAGGGTAAAAGAAGCGCTGCAGGAAAAGCCCGATACGGTCTGTGTGGCCTGCCCTTACTGTCTGACCATGTTTGAAGATGGCCTAAAAGATGTGAAGGCTTATAACGTCAAGGTTCGGGATGTGGCTGAGATTATGGCTGAGGCAATCCTGAGGTGAATTAAACAATCTTTCCTGCAGCAAGACAATTCTTGCTGCAGGAAAACGCATCATATTTTCCAAGCAGTTATCTGTCCTCTTCCCGATATTCCCACATGTCAGTTTGTTTGCATTAAATTCCAAAATAGCCTTATCTAACAGTCTCCTTTAATCAGACTAAAAAGGGTCAGACACATCTTAGAGAGTAAAATTCAAATCCTGTCAAAGTTCGGCCATACCAACAAGCAGTTTATTGCCAGTCTCAATTTTATTTGCACTGAAGGATAAGTGCTTTTTTTTTTCATAGTGTTGTGTTATTTAATCGGAACTAAATTTTATTACTCCAATTCGGGAGGCAGCATGAGCTACGAGGTTCCAAACAACGAGCAACTGATGAAATGGGTGGAAGAAGTTACGGCTTTATGTGAACCGGCCAGGATACACTGGTGTGATGGTTCGCAGGAAGAATATGATGAACTCTGCAATCAACTCGTGCAGGTTGGCACATTCAAAAAGCTGAATCAGGAAAAACGTCCCAACAGCTATCTGGCATGTTCTGACCCAGGCGATGTTGCGCGCGTTGAAGACCGTACCTTTATCTGCAGTATATCCAAGCATGATGCCGGCCCGACCAACAACTGGGCACCTCCCAAGGAGATGAAAGACACTCTGCAATCTCTTTTTAAAGGCTGCATGCGCGGCCGCGTTATGTATGTGATCCCTTTCAGCATGGGACCGCTTGGTTCGCCAATCGCAAAGATTGGTATTGAGATCACGGATTCACCATATGTTGCAGTAAACATGCGTATTATGACCCGTATGGGTAAGGTTGTTCTGGACGTTCTGGGTAAAGGTGAATTTGTGCCATGTCTGCATTCGGTGGGCGCACCGCTTGAGCCGGGCCAAAAAGATGTGCCTTGGCCCTGCAACAAGGAAAAATATATCGTTCATTTTCCCGAAGAACGTTCAATCTGGTCTTACGGCAGCGGTTACGGCGGAAACGCTCTGCTGGGCAAGAAGTGTCTGGCCCTGCGCATTGCTTCCAAGATTGCCAAGGACGAAGGCTGGTTGGCCGAGCATATGCTGATTTTAGGTATTGAGTCACCAAAGGGCGAGAAAACCTATCTGGGAGCGGCCTTCCCCAGTGCCTGCGGCAAAACCAATCTGGCCATGCTGGTTCCACCTGAGATATTTAACAAGAATGGCTGGAAAGTTTCAACCGTCGGTGACGATATCGCCTGGATCAAGCCAGGTCCGGATGGCCGATTGTACGCTATTAACCCGGAATACGGTTTCTTTGGAGTAGCTCCCGGTACATCAATAAAGACGAACCCCAATGCGATGGCTTCCTGTTCTGCCAACACTATTTTCACTAACGTGGCGTTGACTCCGGATGGCGATGTCTGGTGGGAAGGGATGACCGACACTCCACCGGAAAAACTTATCGACTGGCAGGGTGGCGATTGGACACCAGGCTGCGGCAGGAACGCTGCCCATCCTAACTCCCGTTTCACTTCACCGGCCGGCCAATGCCCATCCATAGATCCGGAATGGGAAAACCCCAAGGGTGTTCCCATGGCAGCTTTTATTTTTGGTGGCCGCCGCAATAATGTTATTCCCTTGGTATATCAATCATTCAACTGGAGCTTCGGTGTTTATCTCGCCGCTACTATGGGGTCTGAAACGACCGCTGCTGCTACCGGTGCGGTGGGCAACGTGCGCCGTGATCCGTTTGCCATGCTGCCGTTTACCGGATATCATGTGGCTGATTATTTTGCCCACTGGCTGCAGGTAGGCCGTACTACACCAAAACCTCCACGTATCTTCAGTGTCAACTGGTTCCGCAAGGATGCCGAAGGCAAATTTCTCTGGCCGGGTTATGGCGAGAATATGCGCATTCTGAAATGGATTGTTGAGCGTGTTAACGGAAATGCCGCTGCAGTTGAAAGTCCGTTGGGTTGGATGCCACGTTACGAGGACATTGATTGGACGGATCTTGACAGTGTAACTCGCGAGCAGTTCCATGAGTTGATGTCAGTGGATCGTGATGTCTGGAAGGAAGAAATAGTTTCCCACGAGGAGCTATTCGTCAAGATGTATGATCGGCTTCCAAAAGAATTCCTGCACATTCGACAGCTGATCCTGTCTGGACTGTGGCGTTCTCCGGAACACTGGGAACAGTTTAACCCAGCACCTGCCGCTGACGCTGACGGTTTTAACGACTAGTCGTTAAAGAAATAAAAACAAAAAGGGCGCTGCCGTTGCAGTGCCCTTTTTTAATCATCTATTTCTATCTCAATCACCCTCATCTCTTCACCGGTAATGACCTTGACCTGAAAGCTGCCGCAGGAACTGC
This sequence comes from Geobacterales bacterium, assembly GCA_038318485.1. Classification (GTDB taxonomy): domain Bacteria; phylum Desulfobacterota; class Desulfuromonadia; order Geobacterales; family Pseudopelobacteraceae; genus JACRCG01. The sequence continues at coordinate 613 of JBBQCH010000152.1, read as the reverse complement.
AAGCCGCAAACATCTCGGGCAGCTTTGTTTCAGCGCCGCACTCCTGACACAGGCCCTTGCCAGGGATCCTGTTGATGACAAGTCTGGCACCTTCCAGCAGGGTGTCTTTGCTGCAGGCTTCAAAGCAGAATTCGACAGCTTCAGGGACTATGCTGCTTAATTGGCCGATTTCAACATCAAGAGATAAAACCCGGCGCCCTCCGGCATGTTGCAGGCATAGATCAATAATGCCCTGAGTTATGGACATTTCATGCATAAGCTGACAGGTCCTCCATAAATAAAAAAAGCCTGCGGGTTACCCCGCAGGCTTTTTGCACTCCCCTAGGGGAAAGCGAATTAGTGCTTCTTCTCTGGTTCAGGTGTAGTAGTTGTTGTGGTTGTAGTAGTTGTCTTGGATGAAGACATCGGCAACTGCTCAGGAGCCTTAGGAGCCTCAACAGCAGGAGCAGGAGCAGGTGCAGGTGCTTCTTCCTTTTTCTTGCAGCCAGCAGCGAAAACAGTAGCAAGTGCGAGTACCAGGGTCAGGGAGATCAGCTTTTTCATTTGTGTTACCTCTTTCGTGTGAATTTACCATTAAAACGCTATGCGCATGGTTTTTAAAATCGACCTTGGA
>JBBQCH010000151.1:0-8671 GCA_038318485.1 Geobacterales bacterium | reverse complement strand
TCAGAAAATGACAATTCGGCCTGAAGACCATATCCAGGAAAAATCGCTTAGTGAGGTGCATGGTACCGTAGCAACTCAGCACCCTAAATTATGGAAACGAATATTTGCCTTTGCTGGACCGGCCTACCTGGTGAGTGTGGGCTACATGGATCCGGGCAACTGGGCGACCGATCTTGAAGGTGGATCGCGGTTCGGCTATGCCCTGATCTGGGTGATCCTGATGTCGAATATGATGGCGGTGCTTCTTCAAACCTTGTCGGCCCGACTGGGGATTGTCACTGGCAAGGACCTGGCCCAGGCTTGCCGCTCGGAATATTCCAAAACCGCCTCTTTCGTGCTTTGGATTCTTTGTGAGATCGCCATTGCCGCATGCGACCTCGCGGAAGTGCTGGGGACCATCCTCGGCTTGAATCTTCTTTTCGGGATTCCGTTGCTCTGGGGAGCCCTGGTCACCCTGTTTGATACCTTTCTGCTGCTGGCGATCCAGAAATTGGGGATTCGCAAAATGGAAGCATTTATTTTGTCACTGATCACCGTCATTGCCAGTGGTTTCATGGTCAATCTGTTTCTGGCCAAGCCGGATTGGGGTGCAGCCGTGGCAGGGCTTTCTCCTTCCCTGCCTGCCGGTTCGATCTATATCATTCTGGGAATCATCGGTGCGACTGTGATGCCGCATAATCTGTACCTGCACTCCTCGCTGGTACAAACTCGGAAGGTATCGCGAACAGTTGATTCGAAGGCTCAGGCTTGCAAATATAACCTGATTGATTCGGCGATTGCTTTAAACATGGCTTTTTTTGTCAACGCTGCGATCCTGGTTCTGGCGGCGTCGGTCTTTTATCGCCACGGGATTGTCGTGACTGAAATTCAGCAGGCCGACAAACTGCTGGCAGAACTCCTCGGGACCCAGGCCGCCCCCATCGCATTCGGACTGGCACTGCTTGCTGCCGGTCAAAGTTCAACCTTGACCGGCACCCTGGCGGGGCAAATTGTCATGGAAGGGTTTGTCAAAATTCGGCTGAGACCCTACTTTCGACGCCTGATCACCCGCTCCATCGCCCTGATTCCTGCGGTGGTGGTGATTTGGATATCCGGGGACCAGGGGACCTACAAACTCCTGATTTTAAGCCAGGTCATCCTCAGCCTGCAGTTGCCGTTCGCCATCGTCCCCCTGGTTCATTTCACCAGCGATAAACTGAAAATGGGCTCTTTTGCCAACGGGTTCTGGGTGAAACTTTTAGCCTGGGTCACCTCCATTGCCATCATCACCCTGAATGGCAAACTTGTGTATGACCAGATTCTGGAATGGATGACGGGTGAAACCCCGCTTATTGTCTCGGTTCTGGCCATCGGGATTACGGCTGCTATCTCACTTTTCCTGGTGTACCTGATCGTGCTGCCGTGGATTCGTGGTGAAAAGAGCTGGAAAGAAGGAGCTCCGACCGGAGCCTCGGCAATCATAGAGGCCATCGAAACCCATCACTCCAAGCACATTGTCGCAGCACTCGGTCGTGATGCCGGTGACTCGGCGATTATCAGCCGCGCCATGTCCCTGGCAAAAGCAGAGGGAGCGCTGCTGACCCTGATCCATGTCGCTGATTCCGCTTCATCACAGGTTTACAGCAGCGAGGTTTATGACGAACATACACGCGAAGATGAACAGTACCTGATGGAAATTGAAGCAGAAGTCAGCTCTTCCGGGGTCGCGGTTGAGATTGCGCTCTGCCATGGCGATCCCGCTAAAGACCTAATCAAATTTGATGAATCTCACGGGGTGGACATGCTGGTGATGGGCTCCCATGGTCACCGCCTGATTGGCGACCTGCTGTGGGGAGAGACAGTCGATCCGGTGCGGCACAGAGTGGGGATTCCGGTAGTGGTGGTGCGATAATGTGATATGCCGTGAACCATGGGGTAAAAAGGGGATGGGCTGTTTTCTGTTAACGTAGCCAGCTTCCTTTATAATTAGGGTAACAACTGTCGTTCTCTTTACAAGACGCACTGGATTTATTAAGGTACCTGTAACACGGAATCTACATCTAATGAAAACGAGGAACAAATGAGCCAAAATGAACTACTAAATCAGGATCCTATGCTTACCGCCATTTTATCAGGGGTGGTTCAGGGTGTTATCACGGAATATGTCCAGGAATGCAATCAGGGTGATGATAGAATTATTATTGCCGATAACCAGGTTGCAGAACTCTCCGGCAGGTTGGTGGAAAAGGCACAAATGCTGCTGTCGTCGCATATGGGTTAAATCTGATCCGCAAAATGCAGAAATGCCCGCTTTTGGCGGGTTTTTTTAGTTGGTTAGTCGCGGGTAGCACCGGATTTTTAAAAACTGCATACTTTTTCGAAATTCGATAAATACAGAATAGCTAGCTGTTTTACAACTCGCTATGGCCTTATCTCAACAATTGTATTATTTGGTGCAAGCTTATCAATTTCCTCTATTTCTTCGTCTGTTACCGCAATACACCCTTTCGTCCAGTCAATCCCAGTGTGCAAATCACCAACCCACGAGAAACCATTCTTAATGCCGTGGATCATGATGTCTCCGCCCGGAGAAGCACCCAGTTGTTTTGCCCGCTTTTTGTCCTTCTCGTTTGGGTAGGAAACATGAAGAGAGCGGTGATACCTGCTGTCCTTGTTTCTTGAATCGATAAAGTAGGTTCCCTCCGGGGTTTTGTTATCGCCCTGCCTTTCTTTTGGACCAATCGGGTTGCCCCCCAAAGCTATTTTATAGGTCTTGAGCACCTTGCCCTTTGAGATCAACGTCAATCTTCGTTCTTTCTTTTCTATCAGGATCTTGTCTGCCGGGCTCTTCTGGATTGCAAAAAACTCTTTTTGCAGGCTGCTGATCTCATTTTCCTTGTTCACAACTTCCCGTTCAAGCGTTTCGATCTTTTTTTGCAGGTTGCTGATCTCGTTCCCCCTGCTGCTAAACTCCTGACGGAGGGTTTCGATCTGCATCTGCTGCGCAGTGATAGTCGTATCTTTGACAGTGACATTATTGATAGTAAATACCATCATCTCACTGTCCTTCCTGTACCCGCTCTCGGGGTAATCCGTTATAAGCCGCCGAAAACAGTCAAGCGATTTCTGATAATCTTTTTGCTCATTTCCCGGATAGGCATAAATAATTCCCATCTCGAAAAGCACCTTGTCTGCTGCCGGGGGATATACTTCAATGATCTGCTGATATTTGCCCAACGAGGCATTGTAGCTTCCCTGGTTGAATAGGTCATTCGCTTCCTTGAAGGCTGACTTGGCCTGCAATTCTCCATTAAAGTGACTGCATCCGCATAGCAGCATTGGTGTTATCACGATGCAGAGAAAGAGAACGCAAAGAGGCCCACCTATCCTACGGTGTTTTTTCCCCATATACCCCTTCGTGTTCCTTACTACTGTATTTGATGATCTCAGAATCATTCTTATTCTTGGTTTATCCTGAATATCTTCCAAACTATAAGGTTGCTTTTGCAAAGTTTTCGTTATTATTGTTTGAAGGTGAGAGCCGGATACACTGTTGTGACAGGTCACATGCCTGAATGGTACCGGCAGGCTTGAACAGAGGAGAATATGGAAGCGGCAGGGCGTTACGGCCCTGCCACCGCCTTTCAGGAGCCCAAAACGGCTCCCCGTAAAATCAACTTACTTCCTCATTGATCTCTGGAACGTGTCGTTAGCCCTCCGCGCCTTTTCGTCAGCGAGTTTCGACTTTTCATCTGCGATCGCCGCCTTTTCATCCGCGATCTTAGCTCTTTCCTCAGCCATCTTCACAGCATTTTCGGCGCGTACTGCGGCCGCCTCCGCTTTTAACGTTGCCGCATCAGCCGCCGCCTTGGCAGCCTGCGCATCCTGCGCCGCCTGATCAGCTTTTGCACCAGTCATCATCTGCTGCGACTGAACTTTCTCGAGGTCACTTGTTGTGGCACAACCCGTCACAGTAACAGCTAGAATAAGCATCATTAAGATCACCAAAAGATTCTTCATCGTCTCATCACCTCCTTTCTATTCAGTTTTGACTGCCTTTTCTTGACAGGTTCAAGCAAGATACCATCTATTTCCAAATCGATTTTCAAGCGTTTGATTGCATCCTTGGCCTCTCTGATATCATTGAAAGGGCCGGCGATGACACGATAGTTGCCGTTCTTTGGTACCACCCTGGCCGGGATTTGCGGACCCTGGTGGTTGATAATGGCGGCAAGCCTCACAGCATCAGTCTCGTCAGGAATGTCTGCAGCCAAAACAGACCACGCATCTGTTTTCAGTTCCGGCACTTCCGGCCTGCCGTTTAATACGCTCGGATGCATGACTTCTATGGTTTCCGCACCGCCTTTCCCGCTTCCTTGCCTGATCTCGAATATGGGGACAGGAATCCCCCTGGCCTCGGCCAATACCTTCTTGACCTTGCTCCAGTCAAGCGTGCGCCCGGATTCCTTTTCAATATTTTTCAATTTTGCATAGATCCGGTCAAACTCGGCAGTGTCCTGATCTTCCGGTGACGAATGAGCCTCCAGGTAAACAACCCCATTTTCCTGGCCCATGAGATATGGCTGGGTAACGATGCTTACAGGCGTTTTAACCGGAGTGTTCTCAAAGAGTTTTTTCACGTTCTCCGGATAGAGCCGTATGCAGCCATTGGATGCCCTGAGACCGATGCTGGCCGGTTTATTGGTGCCATGCATCAAATAACCCGACCTGCTTAAATAGAGTGCGTATTCTCCCAGGGGATTTTGAGGCCCCGGCGGAACCTCTTTGGGAAGAGGATCTCCTTTTTTTCGATGGTCCTCGGCAATCGAGGACGGCACATGCCAGGTCGGTCGGCTTGCCTTGCGTGTCACAAACATTTGACCCGTGGGCGAGGGTCGCTCTTCGGTACCGACACCGGCCGGATAGGTCGAAACCGTCATTTTATCTCGATCTCCGGTAAATTGAAAAAGCCTCATGGTTGCCAGGTTGATCACGATGCCTTTTCTGGGAGCGTCCGGCAGGATAAAACGCAGAGGCAGCACGATACGTTCTCCGGCGTTAGGCACCCATATGTCTACCTCTGGATTAGCATCAGCGATTGCATTGATCCCCAGGCTGAAGTGCCGGGCAATATCCGGAAGCGTATCCCCTTTTTCAAGGCTGATGAATGCCAACCGGCCAATAACATCATCTACTTTTGCAACTGAAAACTTATTTCGTTCGATATCCTTTTCAACATGGCTAGGAGAAAGCCATGATTCCTCCTGAACACTTCTCGTCATAGCACATCCATTGAGAGCTAAGATGAATGTACATAGAGCTGTTAGACGAAGCCAATTGGATAAGAGTGACAGGTCAATGATTCGGTACATGGTTAAAATAAGGTTCCTTTCTCAATAATTATAATTAATACAAATAAAAAGGTCGGCGCTTGATACCGGACAGATTGTCCTCCACCCCTTGGATCTAACTCCAATCGTGAATCAGCAGTCAGCATTTTCAATCGTTGTTGACTGCAATTTCTCCTTGATATTCTCCCCTGAAATTTCAGTGTCCGGACACAGAAAAGCCGGGGCCGAAGATTAGGTGACATTTCGGCAACCCGGCTGTCTCAGTGAGACCCTATAGGCTTTCCGCCCCACCCTCGCGGATGGTTTAGTATTATCGTTTACCACCAGCAGTTTTATGCCGATTTCCGTCACCGACGCGAACCGGCATAATACAGTGCCATTTAAGGCGCACTTCTTACTGACCCAACCTCCTTTTATGTTTTGACAACAAAAAAAGCCGGGAGCGAATATCGTGTGATATTTCGGCATCCCGGCTGTCTCAGTAAGACCCGTAGGCTTTCCGCCCCATCCTTGCGAATGGTTAAGTATTATCGTTTATCTCTGTACCAATTTCATGCACCCTCACATTTCTATGAGTGTTTGTCAACATTTTTCTAAAATCCAGTTGAGAGACCACCGGATTCAGAAAGCCCTTGCAGAAGATTTCTCAACAAGGGTCTCACCACACACAAGGCCTAATGCGAACTAGCAATATTATCTGGTTAAGTCCATAGAGTCCTGATTTTATGAAGATTAGTACTGAAAAATAGGCAATATTAGCAAGATGCAACTTAAGTGACTTTGCCCTGTCGGTTTTCTGGGCGGGGCAAAGACGTGTTGAAATGGTTTTTATTTCGGTTGGTTACCCTTAATAACACATTAATAGTAACAAAACAAACAATGCTCCGTAAAAGTTTATTCATTAAGTGTTGACCGGTGTACAACTTTGACTCGCCATACGGCCTATAACTCACTGATATTAATGTGGGAGGTGGGTCAAGATAGGCGCCGAATCAAAATCAAAATTCAAAGCCGATTAAAAACAGTTAAAACATTATGTTGTGCAATTGGCACTGTAGTTGTATAATTCATCCTGTCCTGCCGTAGCTGCCTCTTTAAAAATTTTAAAAAGTGGGAAGGTCACATTACAAAGATAAGGGAAAATTAAAATGACGAAAGAAGTGAAAGAGTACATGAATCCCTATTGGGCTGGTTTTGGCCTGGGGTTAGTGCTTTTGTCCGCGTACCTACTCATGGGGCGGGGGTTGGGAGCTTCGGGAGCCTATGCTTCGTTTGTTTCATGGGTAATGAACAACATCGCCCCCGATCATATCGCAGAAAATGGCTTCTTTGAGAAATATCTCGACCCTCTCCGTGCTCCGCACCCTCTGAAGGATTGGCTGGTCTTTGAAGTAATCGGCGTCATGCTGGGCGGCCTTATCTCCGGATTGATTGCCGGCAGGATCAGGTTCTCGATAGATCGTGGTCCGCAGGGCACAATTACTGCTAGAGTGGCCCTGGCATTCGCCGGAGGTGTCCTGACGGCTATCGGTGCCCAGCTTGCCCGCGGATGCACAAGCGGTCAAGCCCTTTCGGGGGGAGCGCTGCTGAATCTGGGCAGCTGGATTTTCATGATGTGCGTATTTGGGGGGGCATTCCTCACGGCTTACTTTGTAAGGAGGCAATGGCTATGACAGCTCCGCTGGTACTCAACGATCTGATCTCGGCTGACTGCAGACTGTGGTTGGCAGTTCTTATTGGCATCGGGATGGGATTCTTCCTGGAGCGCGCCGGATTTGGCAGTGCCAGGAAACTGGTCGCCCAGTTCTATCTCTATGACATGTCAGTATTAAAGGTCATGTGCACTGCAATTGTGACTGCGATGGTGGGTATTTTCCTACTTTCATCGACCTGCTTTCTGGATCTCGGACAGGTTACGATGGTCGAAACCTTTGTCTGGCCACAGGTGGTAGGCGGGCTGATACTGGGCGTCGGTTTTGTGGTGGGGGGGTATTGCCCCGGCACTTCGCTCGTGGCATGCGCAACCGGAAAACTGGACGGTATGGTATTCGCGGGCGGCATGATCTTCGGCATGTTTACTTTTGGCGAAATTTTTCCATATGTACAATGCTTCGCAAATTCTTCGCCCCTTGGAAAACAGACCATCTACGGCTATTTCAACATACCGTTTGGTGTGGTTGTGCTGCTTGTCATTGCAATGGTAGCGATAGGATTCTGGGGAGCTACAATGTTCGAAAAGAAGTTTGCGCACCTGAAGCCGCAGGAACGGCCGCCGGAATAAGCCCGATTCAAGCATGATACCGTCGTAGTCGTCCTCGTCTGGTTCGTTGCTGCCGATGAAACCGTCTCTCTTCTGCATTGCGGTGGAACTAGCGGGACCACAGGATATGCTGCAGCCAGCCGGATTTGTCCGGGACGAAATTTCAATAGGGAGGCAGTATGGCAAAACAGATGTGGAAAAAAGGTCGGATCGGGCTGGAGGGCATGCGCGGCCTTGTTGCACTCACCATGCTGGCGGTCTGGGGCTGCTGTCCGAGCGGGAATACGCCTGTTTCCGGCCCGACCGCAACCAGGACGGCCACGGCACTTATCGATTCTGCAACGCTCAAAGGCTGGATCGACGCCGGGCTGGTAAACGGCAAGAGCGGCGAAAAAGTGGTTATTCTCGATATAACAGGGTCTAAGGATTTCTATGAACGAGGACATATCCCCGGTGCCATTTATGTAGATCCTGCAGAGATCGTGCAAACACGTATCGAAGGTGTGGCTGCATCGTCCACCATGGTGGCAGACGGCCGCAAAATGGATGAACTCATCCAACGGTGCGGTATAGATAAAAACAGTACCATTGTCTTTACAGCGTCTACCCTCGACCCTGTTTATAATTCGACCCGGGCCTATGTCACCTTCCGCTACTGGGGTTTCCCCAAGGATCGGTTGAAAGTCCTGGATGGCGGGGATAAGGGTTGGAAGACAGCGTACGCTACAACTTCGGTATCCCCAATAATTGCCCATTCGACATACGGCGTTGCCCAGAAGGGCTTAACGAGGGTCCAGGCAGGATTAAGGGCTTCGCTGGGCGAGATGATCGCAGCGGTAAGTATCTACGATGCGACAAAGCATGCGATCATTGATGCCCGGTCGAACGCCACTTCCGGACCATATGCGGGAACGCCGGGCGCCACCGTGGGCGTCTTTTTGCCTAACGCCGGCAAGCCAGCTCTCGCTACGGATTATGTGGTCTTTGAAGGTCACATGAAAAATGCCAAAGCGGTTCCATATACTTCCCTTTTCGACTCGAACAATGCCAATCGCTTTTTCCCGAAAGACGACGGAACGGC
>JBBQCH010000150.1:0-8707 GCA_038318485.1 Geobacterales bacterium | reverse complement strand
CAGTTTGCTAAAAACTGGGTTGGCAGATTTTTGCTGACATCCAAGGGTATATGATAGTACTTTAACGCAGATACTTATCAAACTTTTGGGGGGCGTTATGAAAAAAGTGCTTCTGTCGGGTGTGATGTTGATGCTGCTGGTGGTTTCGGTCTGTTATGCCGGCTTTTTCGATAATCTGACTAAAGGTTTGGAGCTGCCGACCATGAATAGCGGGGTGGGTGGGCTTGACGAGGGCACTATCGTCAAGGGTTTGAAAGAAGCCCTGGCAACCGGTACTGATCGAGCCGTTAAATCGGTTGCCAAAACCGATGGATTTTATGGTAACCAAGCTATCCGTATCCTTATGCCGGAAAAAATCAGAAATGTTGCCGATGTTTTAAGCAAGTTCGGCTTTCAAAAAGAGGTTGATGATTTTGTTCTCAGTATGAACCGCGCTGCCGAAAAAGCGGCTCCCAAGGCTGTTGATTATTTTATCGCCGCTTTGAAGGAAATGACTTTTGAAGATGCTGGTAAAATCCTGAAAGGGGGCGACACGGCCGCCACCGAGTATTTCAGGAGCAAAACCGGAGACCAGATTTTTTATGCCTTTGAGCCGATTGTTTCTTCCAGCATGAACGAAGTAGGGACCGCACGTTCCTACAAAGAAATGATTCAGAAGTATGACAATGTCCCTTTCGTACCGAAAGCTGAACTGGATCTGGACAAATATGTGACGACCAAGTCGGTTGACGGCCTTTTCCACATGCTGGGGGAAGAGGAGAAAAAAATCAGAACCAATCCGGCTGCCAGAGGGACTGAACTGTTGAAGAAGGTTTTCGGAAAATAGTCCGGTAGACGGTATGGGTTTGTTTTCCTTTCTATGGTTTGAATTATTGTGACAAGAAACCAGGTGTAGTTATGGCGAGAAAAATATTTATTGCTGCCACCGGACAGAATACCGGTAAAACCACCACCAGCCTTTTTTTGATGCATCTGGCACTCAAGAAGTACGTCCGGGTAGGTTTTATAAAGCCGATCGGTCCCAAACCGGCTATGCTGCATGGCCGAGAGGTCGATAAGGACGCCGCCCTGATTGCTCAGGTTTATGGTCTTGGGAAAGATCTGTGCCACATGTCTCCGGTCGTGCTTCACTCAGGTTTTACACGGCAGGTGGTTGATGGCGAGATAGCTGTGGAAGATCTTCAACAGCGGGTGCTGGAGGCCTGTCATGAGTTGGAGAAGAAGTGCGATTTGCTGATCATCGAAGGTGCCGGCCATGCCGGTGTCGGCTCAATCCTTAAACTCTCCAATGCACGCATTGCCCGCATGCTTAACGCGCCGGTACTGATGGTAACTGGTGGCGGACTCGGTAATGTTGTCGATTCCGTTTATATGAACATGGCGCTGTTTGAAAAGGAAGGGGTTGAAGTACGGGCAATTCTGGCCAACAAGCTGATCCCGGAAAAACGCGATACAACCCTGGATTACCTGCGACGTTGTTTTGTGGATGAGCCTTTTCAGGTTTTGGCCGGGTTTGATTATCATCCGGTGCTGGCCAACCCGACCATGATCCGTATCTCCAACCTGCTGGATATGCCTCTGCTCGGTAACAAGCGTGATTCCCATCGCATTATCAACCACATTCAGATTGGTGCCGCCTCAACCCAGAGAGTTGCTGAAATGCTCAAGGATTCAACCTTCCTGATTGTCACCAGCAGTCGCGATGAACTGCTGGTGACAATGGCCAACCTGTACCAGATACCGGCCTATCGTACTAAAATTGCAGGATTGCTTATTCCAGGCATCATGCCGATCGGCCAGATTACTCAACAAATACTCGATCGAAGTAATATTCCATATCTTCGCACCCAAACACACACCACATCCGAATTGTACCGGATTATTACTGAAGACGTTTCCAAGCTGACCGCAGAAGATACTGAAAAACTTGCTCTGGTACGCAGTCTGGCAGAGCAGACCTTTGATTTCGATACTCTAGACGCAATTTATGCTTAGATAATTCCGGAAGTACCTTAGCCAGTCATAACCACAGATTTTTTATGCTATTGGATCAAGGATAAACTGGATGGAACAATCGGAAAATTAAACAGGCCGCTGAATCTGAAAAATACCGGTTCGGCGGTTTTTTTGTTTCATTGATGTCATAAAACTTCTCTCAGGTTTGCAGAGGCTTTACATGAAATTACTGCTGTCGTCCCCCTGCCAAGACACTCAACAGGGCCTATCTCAAACAGCGCATCAAACGCGATCAGATTGAACTTAATGCATCTTCCCACCTCTAAAAGCGGATGACATATTTTGGTAAGGTTGTGTCGAGTTCATCATCGGCATATTTCCCAGAGTAGCGGTCATCGTACCGGAGAGATTCATCATGGCGGTTTGAGCATTCGGACCCGTGATCGTCGGCATGTAACTGAAAATCGTTCCCATCATGTTTCGATAGCGGTTGACATCTACGATTGTGCCGGAGCCGGCCGGTACAAACACCTGTCCCATTTGGTCTCCCATCAGGCTGGCCATGTTCTGTGCAGCAATATGCATGGTTGTGTTATTAGCAGCCATGTAATCTGTCATTACATTTGTCCCTTGCGTAAACCCCAACTGGACATTCAGAGCGTCCATAGCCTGTTGAATTGTGGTGTATTTACCGGTTTCCATCATCTCGCGAAGTTGAGACGACATGGGGCTGATAAAGTTGCTTCCGACCGTGCCGCTGATACTGCTTTTCGGCATGCTGAGCAGATAGCTGTTAGTAACGGCTATGCCGGCGGTATTATCCTTGTCAATAGTCACTCCTTTGGTTATCATGGCTACGATTGGATACTTGCCCATATCTGCGGCGTCAATGTTCAAAGCATAGGCGCCATTTGCGTCTGTTATAGTCGAAGGCTCGCCTGCATCCATCTTGTAATTGCCGTTCTTATCGAGAAAAACGGTGGCTTTTTCGAGATAACCATCGGCAACCTTCCCTGAAACGACTGAGGGAGTACTTCCTGAACCGCCCCCGCAACCAGCGATAATTCCAACAGCCAAAACTGCTGTTACTGCCGTAATTTTATTAATCATGATCTGCTCTCCTTTGATTGTTTGAAAGCGAACTTTAAAATTCGTAAAAGACGCTTACCCCCATACCATAATCGGGACTGGCGGTTGTGATACCTTTGGCAAGATAGCCATCTATTCCGGTGTGGTTCATCACCTGGTATTTAATTTTTACACGTACTTCCAGAGGGCTCGATGCCCCCTCTACGGTTGGGCTGCTTCCTTTTATAAACAGCATTGGGCGCAAACTCTCAGTTAATTGATACCCTCCGCCAACGTAGTAGTTGAGATAGTTTTTAACCGGCAGAACCGTCGACTTCCCCTGGATAGTGTACCCCAGTTCCCCGTCGGCAACCCAGGAGCCGAACCATTTGGTAAGTTCCACGGCAAAACCCTCATCAAACTCTCCGGTCCCCAAGTATTTATTCTTGTCTGCCGTGGGGAATTTTACATAAAAGTTGGGTCGTAAGGCCGGAACATACTTTTCTTCGGTGTACAGAACATACCCTGCCTTCAACTTCATGTCACCAAGTCCGGATTGGGAATTATCTACGTTCTCAGGTGATGCGGAAGTCATGGAACTGGACCCCATTCCGGAACCGTTCATTAACAACATAACTGATCGAGATCCCATGGACTGGCTCTGCATCCCTCTGGATTGGCCTGCTACCACCGCGCTGCTACTCTGATAGATAAAGGGAATTTCAAGCGAAAAGTCGAGACGTTCAGTTGGGTAGGCGGTCACAGTTAGCGGCATATAAATGGAATCAGTTGTATTGCCGGTTCCATACTTTCCGGAAGCGAACTCAAAACCAAGTCCGACAGAATATCCAAGACCGTCAGCATAAACCAAAGCCGGGAAAAATAAGGCGGTCACGATGGCGATAATGATTAAAGGCATACCCGATATCAACAGAGGTCTCACTGTTCGCTCCTTTTTGATTATGACAATTTTAGTTCGCATCAAACCTGAATACTTCAACGCCGCATCATCCCACCACCGCCACCGTGAATCATGCCTCCGCCCGACCTCATACCGCCTGCTGGGTTATCCGACATCATGCCATTTGCATTCCGGCCAGACCAAACAGGGCTCCCACCATCATTGCGTAGCGATACTTGAGAACCATTCGTCCGGTTGGAAAATTTCTGTACTAACAGGTAGGTTTTTCCGTCCTTCCCTTGAGCCATCGAACCTTTGGCAGTAATGTCATCATTAAAGTTGAGCGGAAACGACTTTCCTTCCCAAAAAGATTTAGGACCAAGGTTGAGACTGATAGTTTCAGTTCCGGACTTGATCTCTATAAAAACATGCTCTTTGTCCCCAGTGTGTTGTTGAGATATCACTCGTCCCGTGACTGTTGTCACCGTGTTGGCATCATAACCCTTATTGAAGTCCAGGCCGCTCTTCCCTACATCACCCCATCCAAAACCAAAACCGGCGAATGCAGTGCTGATCATCAGGCAATCCATGAGGATTGCCAGAGTGATAATGAGTGAAGGAAAGCGGCCTGTTGTCACAACTAATAACTCCTGATGCGTAGATTTGCTTATAAACTAACGAACCATGAATTGTTCACACCACATTAAACAGATTGTTACTGTTACATCCCGTGCATCATTCCCATACAGCCGGTTAACGCAGAGAAAATCACCAGTAACAACAATAAAATCGTGAATTTTTGCATATGTGGACCTGTTCCTCTATATGTGGTGAATGCGCTTGTCTTTCATGAAAAATTTACACGTCGAGACTAATTGGTTGTGGTGGCAGGTGGTTGCTGTGTCGTCATACCAGTTCCATTCACATGCACCTGGCTGTGTTGATGCACAGCTCTAGTTCCAGCTGCGCCTTGCGTCATGTTCTGTGATCCAGTCCCTCCGGCAGGTCCCTGATGTGTTGCGTTACCCTGCATTGTACCCTGCTGCATACTACTGCTACCACCCTGATTCATGGTAGAGGTCATCTGGGGAGAACTGCCAGTGCTGCCATGACTCATGCTGCCTCCCATGCCACCGCCTTTGGCAAAGGCCTGGCTTGACAGAGAAAGTGCTGCAATTGCTACTACTGCGTAGAGTGCGGTGTTCAGTTTCATTGGAATGTACCTCCGTGGAATTTTGTATCTCTGTACAGGGATATTCCACGTTTCATGCCAATAACAGAATATGCTGCATCATACCGTTATTACTCACGTCTATTTCACGTGCACAATTTTAGCATCCATTAAATGGTGAAAGTCATTTCACGAGAGGTGAAAAGCATTTCACCTTATTTAGCACAAATTCACTGTTCATCAAGCAAGCCGTACTCTTTAAGCTTATATTGAATAGAACGGCGGGTGATCCCCATCTCTTCGGCGGCAAGGCGTCGGTTACCGCCGTGGTTGCGCAGTGCCTTAATGATGATCTCCCGTTCCGTTGATTTCAGAATATCTCTACTCTCTTGAGCTACCTGAACAGTTTTATGCAAGATTTCGCCAGGCAGATTATTTAACCGTATCAAGTCCTGCGCCAGAATGACCGCCCGCTCGATTACGTTTTGCAGCTCGCGGACATTGCCCGGCCATGAATATGTTTCCATTGCTTCAAGTGCCTTTGACTCAATACCTTTCAATGCCTTTCCTATCTGACGGTTGAAAAGATGGAAAAAATAATCTGCCAGTAAAACAATTGACTCCTTTCGTTCACGAAGAGGCGGAAGTTGCAGGGGAAAGACGTTAAGACGATAGTAAAGGTCTTCTCGAAACCTCCTCGCGGCGACTTCATCCTGCAAATTACGGTTAGTGGCGGCAATTACCCGAACATCGGCCTTAATCTCTTTGGTTCCACCGACCCGTTCGAATACCCGCTCCTGTAAGACGCGAAGTAGTTTAGCCTGTAGAGCCTGGGGCATTTCCCCGATTTCATCAAGAAAAATGGTTCCGCCTCTAGCCAGCTCGAATTTGCCCTGACGCGCCTGGATCGCACCGGTGAAAGCTCCTTTTTCATGGCCGAAGAGCTCACTCTCCAGAAGATTTTCAGGGATGGCGGCGCAGTTTAGCGGGACAAACGCAGCGCGGCTTCTGGGGCTGAGCAGGTGGATCATTCTGGCTATCAGTTCCTTTCCGGTACCGCTTTCACCGTAGATCAGTACGTTGGCTGTAGTGCTAGCGACGTCATACACAAGTTTCCGCACGGCCTGCATAGCTTGCCCGGCAAAGATAAGTTCTTCAGGCGGTAATCCAGCAGTCTCTGCCTCTTTGAGCGTAAAGAATTCCCTGGCGCGACCCTGCCCTTCCAGTGCCCGGTTTACTAAGGCAAGCAGTTTATCCGGGGATTCCAATGGTTTGGTTAGGAAATCAACCGCTCCCTCTTTCATTGCTGCGACAGCTTCGTCGACCCTGCCGAAGGCGGTTAAAAAAATAAACAGAGGCGGGTTCGGATCCAGTCTGGTCTCGCGAAACAGCTCAAGACCGTCTTTACCGGGCATTTTGAGGTCCGTCACCACCAGGTCGAAGCTTTCCTTGCGAAGCAGGTGCATACCCTTGAGCCCATTTTCTGCGGTCAGCACTTCGTGACCATCATCTTCCAGAATTGTCTGTAATAGGCCTCTGAACGTTTCATCGTCTTCAGCCAGTAGAATGCGTCCCTTCATTGTCTACTCCTGTCATCGGTTACAATCAAACTTAGTGACAATGGATCATTATGACCCCACCTGTTATCGATTGTTTTTACATCCTCATCATTGCAATCGCCGATTCTTATATTGTATGAGCTGTTTTAGAAGAGGTTACTTCTTAATATGTTCAGTCCGCTTCCTTTTTCCCGTACAAACATATCGATTCATTATCCGAGAAATCAGAATCCGAAATCTGAGCTATACCTATGCTAGTTCACAAAACGTAAAAATCTTACGTTAAACAATGGTTGACCTTCTATCCTGTTGCAATGTCACTCCTTCACCCGAGCACAATCAAGCAAAAGGCAGCTCCATCGGATAATATGACCTTCGCCTCAAGCCAATCATACAGGATATCCGCTACAGCGAAGACTAAAAGCATGGCAATTCCACTTGCAAAAATAAAAAAGCCAAGGGTCATACTTAACAGTTCGACAGGTGCCGTATCTGCGACCACAGTTGCGAGCAGGCCTTGACCGTGTAGATCAGGTCTACTGCCACCATTACTAACAAGCCGGCATCGATCAACTTTTTCTGATTGGAATAGTTATGGATACGGATGTTCCTTGACCGACAAGGCTATCCACAGTGATCTGTCCTCCATGCTCTTCGACAACTTTCCTGCACAGGGCCAGTCCCAATCCTGTCCCCCTGGCTTTGGTGGTAAAAAAAGGCTCAAAAATACTAGGAAGGTCTTCCTGGCTGATTCCTAGCCCACTATCGTTCACCCTAATGATCGCCTGTTTGCCGACGACCTCGGCTGTTATGTTGATAGTGCCACCATCTGGCATGGCCTGGATGGCGTTTTTGCCCAAATTAATCAGAATCTGTCCAAGCCTGTCACGCCTACCTACAACAAACATGTTTTTTGGAGATTCACATACTATTTTGATATGAAGTGGCTCTGCCTCATACCGGAGCAAGGCCCCCGTGTGGATAATCAACTCCGCCAGATCCACTGTGTCCATAGATGCCCGGTCGCTTTTGGCATATGCAAGGAGATCGTTGACGAGAATTTCCAAACGATGGGCTTCCACCACTATACGATCAGCAAAGCCGCTGTTACGTTCATCCTGGGGTTTTTTTCCGATGACCTGGGCGTAACCCTTGATACCTGCCAGAGGGTTTCTAATTTCGTGGGCAAGCATGGCGCCCATCTCACCCAGCTGCGCAAGACTCTCTTTCTGTGCTATTTCGAGCTTGTGCTGCTCTTCCCTCCTGGTAAAGCGATAAAGCGCCGCCGACAGAATCCATCCTGCCATCAGGAGGCAAAGAAGGACCACCAGATTCAGCCGTGCTCGCCGGATAACGGTATCTGCCCTGTAGGTGTGGAGGGTCAGCTGGAGAGAGAGTATCTCGCTTGGCAGATAAATCGGCGCATTGAACTCGAATACGTTCTCTCCTGTGCGGAGAGTTATCCGTGCGTCTGAAGTCACTCCATTCTGGATTGTCAATAATGGAAGAGCGTGCTGGAGACGTGTGCCGATCAGATCTGGGTTGGAATGAAAACGGTACAAACCATTTCGATCAATCAGCGCAAAGTATGCAATATCATGGGAATGGAATGTGCCTAGACTTCGCAGGGAAGGGTCGTGAAGAGCAATATTTTCAATGGCAGCGGCAAGAGACAAGGCTAAACCACGCAAGTTCTCTTTGGCAATTTGCCCGGAACTGTCGTAATTGTTACCTGCAAACCAGATAAGGGCAACTGATAATAGTATCCCGCCTATCAGTACTATTCTTTTCATAAGATGCGTTGCTGGAGAGCAGCCAAGACGTACTCCATTCTGAACAGCTTCTGTCCAGCCTTACCTAATGATGTATCGAATTCTCTACCAAATGCGTATGGCATTTGAAATTCCTTTGATGGGGTAGGTAGTTAGCTCCTCCTCACGTGATTTAGCCAGTCATAACCAAATGTTACATCATCTAAGACAACTGGTTTGGTTGCAACAGATTGCTCCATGAGACGATAGAATACCAGACCACGGCTTTTGGACTTACGCC
>JBBQCH010000149.1:0-8708 GCA_038318485.1 Geobacterales bacterium | reverse complement strand
ATCAGGCCGGCGTAGTCCCAGTTCTTGATGTTGTTGTACGGACCGTCGTGAATTTCTACTTCAATAGTATAGCCTCTGTTGTTGACCAGGAAAATAATGACCGGCAACTTGTGCAGGATCATCTGAGCTACTTCCTGGGCTGTAAGCTGGAACGCCCCGTCGCCGATCATGGCAATCAACCGGCGCTGCGGTGCTCCCAAGGCGTAGCCGAATGAAGCCGGAACTGACCAGCCGATGTGCCCCCACTGCATTTCGATCTCGAAGCTTGCGCCACTTGGTAGCGACATGTACATGCCGTTGAACCAGGAGTCTCCCGTTTCTACCAGTAGCGTCGAATTTGCTGTGAGCAGCGCCTGAACCTGCCTGACTAATTCGATACGGGTCAGTTTACCGTGTGCCGGTACAACTGCCGGAAGAGGGATGGGGGCCCGGATACGGCCGTATTCAATCATGGTGGCAGAATTTTTCTGTACCTTGTCGGCCAGTGCCGCAAGGAAGTCCGCCAGACGGAGGTTGCTGAAGTCGTAGCCTGGAACGATTATCCGCTCGAAGCCTGCGTCGATGATCCGGTCGGCGGCGGGCTGTGAGGTCCACCCTACGGTGCTGTAGTCAGTAAAGAGCGTGCCGGCACAGAGCAGGCCGTCGGCCCAGTCGATAAGCTCGTTACAGCCATGGGTGCTCACTTCGCCCAGCGCGATACCTGCAAACTGCGGATGGTCCTCCGGAAAAAACCCCTTGGCCGATGGCATTACGGCCACAGCACACCCTAGTGCTTCCGCCAGTTTACGGAATGCTGCTTGTGCGCCTGCAGCACGAAGCTTAGGCCCGGCCAGCAACATTGGTTTGAGGCAGGATGCCAGAAACGCAGTTGCTGCTGTCACCGCCGCTTTCAGTGTGGCCGGGTCGCTTTGAACATACTGCGTCAGGGAACTTATAGGTCCGGGCGATGCGCAGGCGCTGGCAGCCAGATTGCAAGGAATTTCGATGTAGGCGGGCTTCTGCTCGCGCAGCGCGGTACGGATGGCATGATCTATCAGATAGGGCGCATCGTCAGCCGACGTGACAGCGACAGTGGCACAGGTGAGGTGCTGTGCAATCTTGAGCTGATAGGAAAAATCGGGTGTGCCCAGGGTGTGATGCAGCAGGTGCTGTGCATCTGCGTCGTTAGTGTTGGGTCCACCCGAAACAAGAATAACCGGCAAGTTTTCTGCATAAGCGCCGCCAATGCCGTTAAATGCGGAGAGGGCCCCCACGCTGAAGGTGACAACACATGCTGCCGCTCCATTTGCACGCGCATACCCCTCGGCGGCAAATGAAGCGTTGAGTTCATTGGTGCAGCCGATTTGCTGCATATCCGGATTGGATAACAGCTGATCGAGCAGAACCAGATTGTAATCGCCAGCTACCACGAAATGATGTTTCAAGTCGATTTGCGCCAATCTGGTGGCGAGGTAACTTCCGACTGTGTGCAATTCATCCTCCTGATGCTCCAGAAATAGACCTGATAAGCCATGACTAAATGGTGAACTTTAGATATGACATTAACGGCCCACTATGGCGCTGCAGCCGGGGCGAGGGACTTCATGTATAAAACCAATGAGGTCAGGTCGGAAGAGCCGGTTGGCAGGGTGTGCCCCTTAAGCGCCTTGGATATGCACTGATTGGTAATCTTCTTGAGTTTTGCGTCGTCATATGCGGCTGTTTTTTTCAATCCTTTCCCCGCCGCGTGGCAGCTGGCACAACTCTTTCCGTTGGTGCCCAGCGTCGTGCTGTTGAACAATTCCTTGCCTCGAGCGCTTGAAGGCTGGTCGGCGGCCAAAACCGGGTTTGCGGCCAATGCTGCTACACAGAGTGTCAAGATCAGTGTTCTCATAATCAGTTTCTCCTTTTTTTGTTTTAGTTCTGTTTTCCTACTTAAAAGCACTCAAGACATATTCTGCAATCGCAGTAGCATCATTATCGGACAGGGTGGCATTGTCGAACTTGGTCATCCCTGATGAGGGATTGCGCATGATTCTTACGATATCAACCGGTTTTGAGATGTTGTTCGACGACAAATTAGACCCATGCAGAGTTTTTTTGATATTAATGGTATTGCCCCCATCGGGGTGGCATACGGCGCAGTTCTGTTTGAACAGGACTTCACCTGTTTTCGTCTGTTCCTGGGAAGATGGCGCCGCCTGTGGCGAAACAGGAGCTGTCTGTGGCGCCTCTGTTTTCTCCGGGTTATCTTTTTTGCAACCGCCTAAAAATGCGCAACTAACCGTCAGTACCGCTAACATCGTTCCAATTGGTTTATTCATCGGTTTCTCCTTTATGGTATGGCAAGTGGACGAATGCCCGCCATGGAGTGTTGAGACAGTCAATGGTGGGTTGCAAAAGAGTCAGGCGTCTTTAGTTGATCTATCGCCGTGCGGATAATACGGACCCTTTCTGTTTCCGTGATTACAGAAATGCCGATGTGGTACTCACCAAGTCCGATGGCGGAAACTTTCTCGCCCGTGCGGCCCAGCGTCCGACGGGGAACTTCTACCGTTGCCGTTTTTGCAAACGAGAGTGAGGAAGAGGCCGCCATAATCGAGGCGCTGGCGGCAATTTGTACAAATTGTCTGCGAGTAATCGCCGTCTGTTTTTCTGTTTTAGTCTGCATAGATTTTCCTTCCTTTTTCTTCCTGCATGATTGGCCATAGCCACGAAACGGCAGCCTAAAGTCTGATCTGTTTCATGATTTCGCGCATATAGCTTTAATTGTGCGTGAGGCATCAACACCTTGGCTCTTGGCCGCTTTTTTTTGTACCTCGACTGTGGATTTGGCAGAGGCCTGCGAGATCAGATTGCCCCCCATATCCGAAAAGGTTAATGCACCCAGTCCCGTTACAAAAAAAACAACCACTCCTAGCTTGTTTCGCATAACTGGTTCTCCTTTTTTAACAGATATTTTCCGTTGGCGTCGGCACCCCTAGTTTCTAATCGTTATCCATATCAGCTCAAACAGAGCGGAGCAGCTTCAGCAAAGCTTCCGCTGCCGGACCCGAAGAGGCCGGGTTCTGGCCGGTCACCAGCTTGCCGTCCACCTTGACGTGGGATGCCCAGTCGGCGGCCTTGCTATAGATACCGCCCCTTTCCTTGAGTCGGTCTTCCAGCAGGAAAGGTACGACCGCAGTCAGTCCCACTGCTGCTTCTTCCGTATTCGAAAACCCGGCAACGTGTCTCCCTTTAACCAGATACTCGCCATCCTTGCCGCGAACGTTGACAAGTGCAGCCGGCGAGTGACACACCACAGCGACCGGCTTATCGGCCTTCACGAAGGCTTCAATGAGAGCGATGGATGCCGCGTTGTCGGGCAGGTCCCACATCGTGCCATGTCCGCCGGGGTAGAAGAGTGCGTCGAAATCATCCGCGGACAGTTCGGCCAGTTTTTTAGTGGTCGCGAGCAGTGCCTGCGCACCAGTGTCAGTGCGGAAGCGCTTCGTTGATCCGGTCTGATTTTCGGGCAGGTCGCTGGTCGGATCGAGTGGTGGCTGCCCCCCTTGCGGCGAGGCCAGTACGATTTCCGCTCCGGCATCCTTCAGCACGTAATACGGTGCGGCGAACTCTTCCAGCCAGAAACCGGTTTTCTTCCCGGTGTTGCCGAGTTGGTCATGAGACGTGAGTACAATGAGAATTTTCATGATAAATCTCCTTTGCTTGAGAAGTCCTCGCCCAAACTATGGTGCCATCCAGCCCCATTTCACGAATATTGCTTGTCCCTCGGCAGACTGGAGGAAATCGGCGAACTCCTGTCCCGATACCTTGTTTTCTGAGCGATTTGTGGTCGCAATGCCGCACGAGCGATAGATTGTGTTCTCTGGACCGGTATTGATCAGGTCGGCAGAGGCGGGACTCTCTTTTTGCCAAATGGTCCAAATAAGCCACACATCATAGGTAAGATCGCTGGCCCAGAGTTTTTTCGCCTCAGCACTATTTGATGCGAAGGAACCGATGTTACGGCGCACGGCATCTACGAGTTTGACATTTCCCGTTCGACCAGCCACGTCCTCCCACATGCCAACCTGCCCTGCGCCTTGAACCACAAGAATCCGAAGACCGGGTTTGACAAGATCCTTGATGCCTTTAATACCCTTCGGATTTCCAGGGCGAACGAGAATTGCCGACGGACGCAGATACAGTGTGCGGATCGTTGCTGTTTCAATCAGCGCAGGGAGGTCTTTCTGTACGAAGTCGGTCATCATATACTCGGAGCCACTGAAGATCAGATCAGCATCCTTCATTGCCTGATCCTTCCATGTTGTTGTAGGACCGGCATTGATTTCCACCTTGATCCCTTTCATTTCTCCGAATACCTTCGCAGCTTCGCGCATCGCCGGAGCAGGACCGCCTGGACCATAGGCTCGCAAAATCACACTTGTTTTGCCAGCTGGAGCCGTCTCCTGTGCGCTCACGACCGTTTGCAACAGGATCGCTAAGATTGCAGTGATAGTTATGCTCAAGGCAAATTTGAAACTTTTTCGTTTCATGGTTATCTCCTTATTGACGGTTGTTTTTCAATGGCCGAGCAAAGCACAGCCTTGTCCGGTCCGCTGACGCAACGTGTTTTTTATGCGACGAGAGTTGCAAGAAGCGCCCCGCGCTTGGTTGCCATAATCTATGAGCCTTTCATTGCAGCATTATCAAAAATACCATCGCTAAACGCCTCGATTCGTCCTGTTCCTTGATCTTTCTGCATCGTTAAATCCTCAGACTCTTGGGAGGCCATCCATTTTCACAACTTCCCTCCCTGGTCATCGTATTTCGGCGTAATAATCGAAGATCGCGGCGCTCAGCTCGATTTCACCCACAGCCTCTGTGACGAGTTTATCCATCTCGGTGGTGACAAGTTTTGCAAGTTCGTTCTTCTTCTTGCGCATAATCGTTGCTACGCTATGCAGTAAAGCGGCCCGCTCCCGGTAACTCGTGCGGCTCCAGTGCGTAAACTAGGCATCAGCAGCCGTGAGAGCCTGTTCGATCTTCTCCGGCGTGTCTTCAGTAAAGCTCTTGATTGTCTTGTTAGTGAATGGGTTGACAGTTGCAATGGCCATAATATTGCCTCCCAAGGAATATAATTCTATCCGTCAGTCGTTGGCTACGCGGATAATGAGCTTACCGAAGTTCTTTCCTTCGAACAGACCGATGAATGCTTGTGAAGCATTTTCGAGACCATCGACAATGTCCTCACGAAACTTGATTTTGCCATCCTTGACCCAAGCGGACATATTCTCTGAAAACTCGCCAAAGCGGGAGCCATAGTCTTCAAAGATGATGAAACCCTGCATTTTGATGCGCTTTGTCAGGAGTTTTCGCATCAGGAGGGGTAGACGATCCGGTCCATCTGGAAGGCCGACGGCGTTGTAATGGGCAATCAGCCCGCACACCGGTACCCGGGCGCGCACATTGAGGAGTGGCAATACTGCATTGAAAACAGGACCGCCAACTTCTTCAAAGTACACGTCAATTCCTTTGGGGCAGGCGGCGGCCAGTTGTTGCGGAAGGTCGGCGGTGTGGTGATCGACACAGGCATCAAAGCCCAATTCATCAACCGCATAGCGACATTTGTCCGCACCACCGGCGATACCGACAATGCGGCACTCTTTAAGCTTGGCTATCTGTCCGACCACTGATCCCACTGCCCCCGTTGCAGCAGCGACGACAACCGTTTCTCCCACCTTCGGCCGACCAATATCCAGCAAGCCCATGTAGCCGGTAAACCCCGGCATGCCGAGCACACCCAGCGCATTGGACGGATGTGAGAAATCGGCAGCAAGTTTGGTAAGGCCGCTGCCATCGGAGATGGCATAATCTTGCCAACCGCAATAGCCAAGAACCATGTCGTCTGCCAGGAAATCCGGATGATGTGAAACTTCAACACGGGAAACGGTACCGCCAACCATCACGTCGCCGACTGCCACCGGTGGCGCATAGGACGGTTCGTCGCTCATGCGGCCCCGCATGTACGGGTCAAGCGACAGGTACATGGTGCGTAACAGCAACTGTCCAGCCGAGGCGATAGGTACCGGTGTTTCTTCAAGACGAAAATTATTGGTGGTCGGTGCGCCAACCGGGCGTGAGTTCAGCACGATGCTGCGATTGGTATTTTTGTTTTGAATCATTTCAATACTCCTTTCATGGAATCTTGATGGTTCGTTCAAACTCGCAACGTCAATGACAAAGAGTAGCGTACATCACATCTGACAACGCGGTCATAGGCTTCGTTTTATTTTGCAATTTCTTCATTTTATGTTTTTCCTCTGTTTTTTTCGCCTTGATGGTCGAATTCTTCAATCCCCTATACCGCGACGAACGTGCCGCGTAGTTCTGCGCGCAGAGGACGATGCTTGGCCAGATACGCCTGCATCGCATCAATAGCTCGCTCGGGGTGATTTTCACGCCGGCGCCCATATTTGCGGGCGACACCCTGTTCGGTGACAAACGCCGTGTGGTAAGAACGCGCTGGTTCTACCGCTTCATTGCCCACAAATACTCTCTGGATGCGCTGGCCATAAGGATTTTCTATTTTGAGGTAAACAGTGAGACCGAGACCGCGTTTGACGTACCCTCCCATCTGTTTGTATGGATCGGGCGCAAACGTCCGTTCCAGATTTTCCTCCAGCATCGCGACCAACTCCTCGCCCGTCAACTCGACCGTTGAGAGCGGCGGGTTCATCGGAATGATATTGTAAAGGTCGTTCAGTGTGATCTTCCCGGGAATGATCGGCGCGCCATAGCGCCAGCCATTCGAGAACGCCAATTGTGCGCCCGTGCTTTCCAACAACGCCTGCAACAGAAAATTGTCCATTGTTGTTTCCAGCATGGTCGCTCTGTTGAGCGCGGTAGATGTCTTACCCACAACCGTAGAGAGTTCATTTTGATAAGGAGCAAGTGCTTGTCGTATGAGGTCATCAACTGCGGGATCAGGGATTATACTTCCTTCAACTTCAATCAGCTGATGCCGATAATCAATGATCCGTCCACCTTCTACTTCCAAATCCAAACGACCCAGGAAGGAACCGTGGCAGCCGGACTGTATCACCAGCGTTTCACCCTGTAGAACCGGCTTATGAAGGCGGTTGTGGGTGTGACCGCTCAGGCAGACATCGATGCCCGGCACCTCCGACAGTAGTTTCATGTCCTGGGGAAATCCGAGATGCGAGATGAGAACGATCAGGTCCACCTTCTCCCGGGTGCGCAAAACGTCGATAATCGGCGGGAGCTCTTCTCGACCAAGGGTGAATTCCACTCCTTCGCTGAAGGAAGGTGGCATGGTCTTGCCGACAATATTGGAGGCGATGCCCACGAGACCAATCCTTAGCCCGCCGATCTCCTTGACGTTGTATGGTGGAAAGAGCCGCTCTTTGGTTGCTTGATCGTAAATATTGATCGCCAGCATTGGATAGCTGAGTTCCGCTGCGCGCTGCTTGAAGGTCTCGGGACCGTAAGCGAATTCCCAATGGGCCGTCATCGCATCGAATTCCAATGCGTTCAAAATCGGAACCAATGCCTCTCCCTGCGTTTTGAGTGTCGGATAAGTGCCGTGGAGGGTATCGCCACAATCGCAAAAGAGCACATTCCCCAGTTTTTCGATTCGCATCTGCTTTATGAGCGTGGCGATCCGGGCATAGCCGCCCGCAGTACGATAGACTGCCTGATCACCCTGCCAGAACATCTCCTGATGCAGATCGAAATAGGCATGGCTGTCGTTCAGTTGAATGATCGTCAGAGACGTTCTGTTTGACATTTTCTACACTCCTTTCATTGCAGCGTATTCCACGGCCATGCCAACTCCCTTCGGCCTGTCAGAAGCGGATTATCGGAACAGCATAACTCTCTTCTCTGTTCCCTTGGCTTTGTACATTGCCGTATCGGCATTTTTGAAAAGGATGTCAGCCGTTTCACCATCTGCGGGATACATGGCAATGCCAATACTCGCTCTTACAGAAAGAACAGTCCCATTGAAGTCGCAGGCCTCGGAAATCCGGTTTACCATACCCTCTGCAAGGCGAGTCACGTCGGCTTCCTGCTTGACTTCCATCAACAGGCACACAAACTCGTCGCCTGCCCAGCGACTGACTGTGTCTCCTTCGCGGACGGAAGACTGTAAACGGTCTGCCACCATGATCAGCACCTTGTCTCCCATATCATGACCATACGTGTCGTTAATGCTCTTGAAATCGTCGATGTCAATAAACAAGACAGCGAGCCCCCACCCGTGGCGTTTTGCTTGTATCAACCCATTGTCGAGACTCTGTTCAAATGATACACGGTTCGGAACTCCTGTGAGTGGGTCCTGAAGCGCAGATTTTCGTGTTTCTTCTTCTTTGTTCTGGGATTTCAATAAATCGTCGCGCACATCGGCCAGATCGGTCTTCGTGTCGGCGAGTTCGGATTCAAGGACTACTCGTTCAGCCATTTCCTTGACAAGTTCGGCGTTAACCTGATGCAAATCGTCTGCGGCTTTCGCCACTTTGTACTCGACCTCTTTGTTCTGAGTGATGACCTCTTTGATGATCTGAACAGGGACCTCGACTCCTTTTCCCTGCTTCAGAACTTCATTTACCGAGGTGAGTTCACTTGCTGCCTGCTTGACCGTTTCCTTGATTTTTTCATTTTTTTTAAGGACGCGTTCAAGAGAAGCGTTCTTGGCGGGCACGTTTTTTTTTAAATCTTTTGATTTT
>JBBQCH010000148.1:0-8723 GCA_038318485.1 Geobacterales bacterium | reverse complement strand
GCAGAGAAACGAGCTTACAAAAGCACACTTGAACCAATCTACGTATCAAAACTGAATCTGTTGACTGATCATTGGTCGACGAACGGATTAAACTGCGAGTAGAATCAATTCGGTCAAAGGCTCAAGCCCGACAGACTCCTAGAACCGGTGAAAACACAAGTGTCCTTTTAAGTAACTATTCATCCTGCTCTGGTTATGTTTATCGAACTTTATTGCGCAATTGCATTAAATTCCACTCGGCTGCGGACCGTACCTTCCTTTTCAGGCGCTTTATGAATATCATCATTTTTCTGGAAAAGTCGTTCTGCTGCCAGTCCACCCTTTTTGACCAGAAAGTCCATGACCGCTGTGGCCCTTTCACGCGCAAGTTTCTGAAACTCTGCTTCACCGACCACTGTATTGGTAATAATCAGCTTGCGCATCTCATCATCAGGAAGATCTTTCACCAGTCCGATTACATTGCGAGGCTTTGGAAATTTTTCCTTTTTGTAGACAGCTTTGAGAAGCTTGGTGGTCTCTTCAGGTAGAACCTGTATTGAATCGGCACTTTCTCCATCTTTGACCTGTCCTTCTTTTGCCATTTGGAGGAATTTCTCGTTTCGTAATTTCTGATTCAGCAATTCCCTGCGGTAGCCTTCGGCATCCCTTTCCCGTTCCACAAAACCCTTTATTTCGACCTTGAGACCCGGACGGTCGTCCAGTGCTTTGGCCAGTGCCATTAGTTTTAACTCTTCCGGCGCAGTTAGTTTACTTGATCCTATGGGAAACTGAACCGAACTGAAATCCTGACCACCGCCAACCATGGATGAAAGAAGTGAAAACGGCGATGTGACCGCTTTTGTTATCAGGTTCTTGACGACTTGCCAGACTACGCCCCAAATACTGAACTCGGGATCGTCAGTGCGGCCTGTAACCGGCAGGTCAAGGTGGATCTCACCTTTGCGGTCTTTCAGCAAGGCGACCGCCAGACGTACCGGCAAGCTGGTGGCCTTTTCGCTTTCCACTTTTTTGCCAAAGGTGAATTGATCGATGAAGACACTGTTTTCGGAAGTCAGCTTCTTTTTGTCAATCAGATATTTCAGATCCAGGAATAGTTTCCCCTTTTCAACAGTGTATCCAAGGTAAGTTCCGGAGTAGGGGGTAACTGGTGACAGATCGATGTCTTTGAAAGATATCTTGAGATTGATGAACAGGTCACTGCGCAACGGGTTGATTTGACCGGTAATCTGCAGCGGTGAATGGTTTTCCAGATTTCCACGCAGGTCAACATCCGCCAGTTTGGCATCTTCCGAAGACAGACCGCTGACCCGTCCACCGAGGTTGTAGAAAGTACTGTTGAAAGTTTGCGTAAGATGCCGGTCGGTAAACGATATGGTACCGTCCTGAACTGTAACAGCTCCGATTGTAATTGAGGGCTTGGCTGTCGGTATCGTTGCTTCCACCTTCGATACAGGTGTTTGTGCGCCAGTATCTGAAGTATTAGTCTTTTTTACATCTTCAGGCTTGTCCACCAGATTCTGCAGGTTCAGGGTGCCGTCTTTTTTGACAACAATCCGCGAAAATACATTGTTAAGAGCAACCTCGTGTATGCCGAGACTGAAAGGCTCCAGAGTGCCCTGAATCTGGTCAAGTTGAAGGCTTTCCCACTTCAGCAGATCTTCTTCGGCAATCGAGTCGATACAGTGAAATGATCGTACTCCGAAGCTGCCCTTGTAACTGCCGGTCGGTTTGCCGTTTTTCAAGACAATATTAACGTTCATGGCTGTATCAAGAGTACCCCCGATTACGAAGACATTGATCGTGTCGGGGAAATAATCTTCAAAATCAAGAATTTTCATGTTTCCGATCGAAAGTTTACCTTTGTAGTGGAAGGGGTTTGGTGTCAGCACTCCGTTGATCTTAAGAGGTGTCGCTTTATTGAATGTTGAGGCAAATGTCAGACCGGCTGGCGTGAACTTGGGACCGTTCAGATTGGTTAGGCTCATTTGACTGTTCGTCAGATTGAAACGGGGCTTTTCGGCCCGGCTTTTATCAGTAAAGGAAACATTGAAACGATCAAGCTGAAAGCGTTTCAGGCCCCAGGAGAACGGCTTTGATGCCAGTGCCGTTTTCCGGGAGGCAACTGTCTTGGATGAAGCAGCGGGTTTGTCGCTTGATCTTTTCTTGAGCAATGAAAGCAGCGAGATGCTGCCGTCGCTTTCTTTTGAAAGTGATATGGAGCCTTTGGACATCAGAACGTTATCTATGACAGCCCGGTTATTCTTCTGACTGAAACTGGCATCCTTGATTGCCAGTGTAGCCAAATCAAAGCCTTCCTTGCTGCCATAATTGGCAGAAAGCCCTTTCACTCCCAGAGAACCGTTTCTGGCTTCTAGGCCGCTCTCCCTGCTATAAGTGATATCAACGGCTGCATCAAGGTTGCCCTTTGCCGGAACGGTCAGAAATTGTGCCAGATAAGGCCATGCTTTTTGAATCTTCAGATCGCTCAATTCGACCGATACGGTTGCCGAAAGAGGTACAAGTGAAAACGTGCCGTCTGCTGCCAGGGTCGCCTCATTATCCAATAACATGGAGAAATCGTAATCAGCGGTTTTATCGTTTGCATTAGTGAGGTTTTTTACATTGAGATCAATCTCCGATAAGGTGCTTTTGAAACCACCAGCCGGCAGGGCATCACTGAAATGCAGCGCCCCATTGCTTAGAGTCAAAGAGGCCACCGAAAATATGGCGGGTACCTTTTTCTCTCCGACGGGATTTGAAAGTCCGGATATCTTCTTGTCAGTGTTCTGGGCCGGAACCGTTTTGCGGCTGGCCGGAAGCAGGCTTTCATACATCCACTGACCCTTGCGGTTACGGCTTGCAAATACCTCCAGGCCATCCAGCAGGATCGAATCAAAGGCAAATTGACGTGCGTATATTTCAAAGTGGGAGGCGTCCAGTTTGAGTAATGGAATCTTGAGAAGTTTCTCTCCATCTTTGCGGTTGATCGAGAACCCGTCAATTTGTAAAATTCCTTTGACAAACAGTTGCGGTGCTTTATCGGATGAAATCTGATAGTCAATTTGAGCATCCGCAGTCAGTGCTCCAGATACCAGATCAACCGGGACTTTAACCGGAAAATAGGCTGCGTAGCGAGGCAGATCAAGCCGATTCAGCTGAATTTTGACAGACGTTTCTCTGGACTTGCTGAGTGGTTTAGTTTTGCCGCCAAAACTGAACTGGGCGTTGTTGATGACTGCCGACAGTTTAGGATCGATATATTTATCAAGCAGATATGGGATGTTGCTGATAAATGGTACGGCAACTTCAAGTTTCCGGACGGTATGTTTTCTACCGCCGTTTATGGCCAGGTCGTCAAAATCGATCGAGCCTTTGTGAACAGCGATATTGTTGATTGAGTAGCGGAGATCGCTTTTAGATTCCTTCTTTGGTTGTTTATGCTGACGTTCAACGATGTCACTGAAGCTGTAACTGTTTGCATCCAGTCGGGCAAAAGAGATGGCAGGGACGTTGATTGTGACCTCATCTATTATTATGGCACTTTTGAAGATTGAGGAACTGCTAAGTGAAAGGCGCAAACTGCCAATATCGACAAATGGTGAGCCTTTCTCCCCTTCGATTCTGAATCCATCTATGGTTAATGTCAGGGTGAAGGGATTGAATGATACCTTATCGATCTGTACAGTCCTGCCGGTTGATTCCTGAACAGCTTTAATCGCCTGTCTACGTACAAGCCAAGGCAACGCTGTTATGGAAAGCAGTAGCAACAAGATAATCGAAACAGCCGCGCATAATGCGATCTTCTTTTTAATTGGCATGGGAAACCTCTGCAACAAATAGTGCATTATAGTATGAATAAAATCGTCAGAAAAAGTTGCTTTTTTATTTCACGTTTTTGTCGAATATTTAAAACGATGATATTCTTAATTATCAGTCTGAAACAACATCAAAAACTCCTGTTCTCTGTTCACACGGTATAGCAGAACCGTTGATTTAAATGAAGACAATATGCTTGCTGCCGTGGCTGATCTGTCTTTGAAACTTATGTAAAATAGTTGATTTTTTTGGTACAAACCGGTACAAGGAAAAGCTGTCCAGCAAAATATGGTTATAAAGATAATATTGATTTCAACAATCCACGCGGAGGTTTAGGCATGAGTCTTATCAAGCTGTATGATACCACCCTTAGAGACGGCACACAGGCTGAGGATATTTCTTTCCTGTTGGAGGACAAAATCCGTATCGCCCACAAACTGGACGAACTCGGTATAGACTATATCGAAGGGGGTTGGCCAGGAAGCAACCCCAAAGATGTGGCTTTTTTCAAGGAGATAAAAAAGGAAAAGCTTCAGCATGCCAAAATTGCCGCTTTTGGTTCCACCCGCCGTGCCAAGGTTACTCCCGACAAGGATAGTAATATCATAACGCTGGTAAAGGCTGAACCGGATGTAATCACTATTTTTGGTAAAACCTGGGATTTTCATGTGCGTGAGGCCTTACGAATTTCTTTGGAAGAAAATCTCGAACTGATCTTTGATTCACTGGAATACCTCAAGAAAAATGCACCCGAGGTTTTTTATGATGCCGAGCATTTCTTTGACGGTTACAAAGCCAATCCCGAGTACGCTATTAAGACACTCCAGGTTGCCGAGCAGGCCGGGGTTGACTGTATTGTACTTTGCGATACAAATGGCGGCAGCATGCCTTTCGAGGTTGCCGAGATTATTAAGACCGTTAAGAAGCACATAAAGACTCCGCTTGGTATTCATACCCACAATGATTCTGAGTGCGCTGTTGCAAACACCTTGCATGCAGTTGATCAAGGCATTGTGCAGGTCCAGGGCACTATCAACGGATTCGGCGAACGTTGCGGCAATGCCAATCTTTGTTCGATAATCCCGGCTTTGAAAGCCAAGATGAAGAAAGGATGCATCTCTGACGAGCAAATGCGCCATCTGCGTGAGGTATCACGATTCGTATATGAACTGGCCAATATTTCACCCAACAAGCACCAGGCATATGTAGGTAATTCGGCTTTTGCCCATAAAGGTGGTGTGCATGTCAGCGCAATTCAGCGTCATCCTGAAACGTACGAACATATGCGACCCGAGCTGGTCGGTAACTGTACTCGAGTACTGATTTCCGATCTGTCCGGCCGTTCCAATATTTTGGCAAAGGCAGAGGAATTCAATATTAATCTGGATAGCAAAGACCCGGTAACTTTAGAAATATTGGACAACATTAAAGAAATGGAAAATCGCGGCTACCAGTTTGAAGGCGCCGAAGCATCTTTTGAGCTTTTGATGAAAAAGGCCTTGGGTACTCACAAAAAATATTTCACTGTGCTTGGTTTCCGTGTGATTGATGAAAAACGGGGTGAAGACCAGAAGCCGAGTGCTGAGGCGACAATAATGGTTAAGGTCGGTGGCAAAGTCGAGCATACTGCCGCTGAAGGTAATGGTCCGGTTAATGCTCTGGATAACGCCATTCGTAAGGCGTTGGAAAAATTCTATCCGAAACTGAAGGAAGTCAAGTTGCTGGATTACAAGGTTCGTGTTCTGCCAGCCGGTCAGGGAACGGCATCATCTACCCGGGTATTGATAGAGTCAGGTGATAAACATGCCCGCTGGGGTACGGTTGGTGTTTCCGATAATATCATTGATGCTTCCTATCAGGCTTTGATAGACAGTATTGATTATAAACTCCATAAATCGGAAGAGTAGGGCGGGTTGATCCAATGCAGAGAATCATTATTGTTGCTTTGGCAATTCTGATTACTTTGCCAGTTGTCTTGAAAAGCCGCGTGAGAGGGGTAAAACCCTTATCCGCGGCTTTTTCCGTTATTACCAGCGGTAGCGGCCTGGTCCGTATCAGTGGTGATGTAATTCACCCCGGTATATATACTGTGACCGCCAATATGTTGACTAATGGCGCCATTAAAATGGCGCTGCCTGCCAGGCCTTTTGCAGGCCTTCTTCCGGTTGGAAGTGAAATCCGTCCTTTTGCTCAGGGCGACCACCTTCAATTGGCTCTCCAGAAGGATGGAACCGTCGTGATTAAAGTTGGGGTCATGACTGTGAATGAAAGAATTGTTCTGGAAATTCCGCTGGATATAAATGCAATGAATGCTGCCGATTTTGAGCTTTTGCCGGGTATCGGCCCATCTGTAGCTCAGCGTATCATTGAATATCGTCAAAAAAATGGCGGAAAGATGCTGGTTAAAGAGCTTCAAATGGTAGAGGGAATCGGGGAAAAGAAGTATAAAACACTTTTAAACAACTTCTAACCTACTGATTATGTTTATTAACTTTATATAAGTATCACCTCTGTTCGTTACTGTATTGATATTGGCATGTTTGGTGTATTCAAATAGTAAATACTATCTATTAACGCATCAGAGGAGGTGGCAAATGAATTGTCCACGTTGTAAAGGCCGCATGTTTACCGAGAAATTCTATGATTTTGTCCGCTCGTTTGATGCCTGGAAGTGCAGTTGTTGCGGTGAGATGCTTGACTCCACGATTCTTTCCAATCGCACTAAAAATAACAATGCCCATCTTGGCTGAAGTGTAAAGATTTATATATTGGACAAAAAGGGAACCTGGCGACAGGTTCCCTTTTTGTTTGACAGCATAACTACTACAGGTTATGAATTATGGTTATTGATTTTAACTTTATCTGTATCAGGAGTTGATTCATGTCAAGGAATGATGGGCGCTTCAATACCGATTTACGTCCAATTACGATTACCCGCAATTTTATAAAACATGCTGAAGGTTCGGTGCTGATCGAATTTGGGGATACCAGAGTTATCTGTACTGCATCGGTTGAAGAGTTGGTACCACCTTTTTTGAGAGGTAAGGGTACCGGTTGGGTGACGGCAGAATACTCAATGCTGCCGCGAGCAACCCATACGCGTTCTCCGCGTGAGGCTTCCAAGGGCAAACAGGGCGGCCGTACCCTGGAAATACAAAGACTGATTGGACGTTCTTTGCGTGCTGTGGTTGATATGTCAAAACTGGGCGAGCGTTCGATACATATCGATTGTGATGTTATCCAGGCTGATGGCGGAACGCGCACGGCTTCCATAACTGGCTCATATGTGGCGCTGGTTGATGCGCTGTCAATTCTTAAAAAGAAGGGACTTATCTCTGAAATCCCGATTCGGGAAGCGGTTGCAGCGGTCAGTGTCGGCATTGTTGGTAGTGAAACGCTGTTGGACCTTAATTACCCGGAGGATTCAGCAGCCGAGGTAGACATGAATTTTGTCATGACTGCCAGCGACCGTTTTGTCGAGGTTCAAGGAACTGCCGAAACTGAGCCGTTTACTATAGCTCAAATGGATTCTATGCGTGATCTTGCAACGGTTGGAATTCGGCGCCTGTTTGAAATCCAACAGGAGGCTCTGGCCAGATGAAAGAATTGGTGGTTGCCACACGGAACCGCGGGAAAATAAAAGAATTGGAGTCCCTTCTGGTTGGCTTGGTTAGTAAAATCAGTTGTGCCGCTGACTTGCCAGGTTTTCCTGATACCGTTGAAGATGGCTTTACTTTTGAGGAAAATGCTCTCAAAAAGGCTCGGGAGGCATCCGCTTTTACTGGGATGCCGGCTTTGGCGGATGATTCAGGATTAAGCGTATCTGCCCTTGGTGGTCGCCCCGGCGTTTATTCCGCTCGTTATGCCGGAGAAAATGCCGGAGATGTTGCCAATAACGATCTTTTGCTTATGGAATTGAATAATGTTTCTGCCATGTTCAGGCAGGCTGAGTTTGTCTGTGCATTGGCTTTTGTTACCCCCCAGGGTGAAGAACAAACATTCGTCGGCAGGGTGGCGGGGCACATTCTGAAAAAACCTCAAGGAACCGGTGGGTTTGGCTATGATCCTCTTTTTCTGGTTGAAGGTTTTGACTGTAGTATGGCTGAGTTGGATCTGGTACATAAAAACCTTGTCAGCCACCGTGGTCAGGCTTTCCGGCTCTTTCGGGAGTTTCTGGAACAAATCTGATAATGGATTGTATTCTAAGTCACAAAGTAATAGCATAGGGAACTAACGAATTGAAAAGACATGTAAAAACGGAACAAAAATATTTTAAAAATTCAAAACCTGACGCAACCGTATCCGATGTAGCAATACCGAAAGAACGCCCATTTACTCGATTGGTGCGTAATTCACTCCTTGAATTAAAAATAGCTGCTTTGGATGACGATGGTTACGGTACCGCCCGCAGTGAAGACGGGATGACTCTGAAAGTATCCGGTGCTATACCTGGTGATGTTGCACTTGTTGTGATTGACCATGTTTCCGGAGGAATCGCATTTTGTCATATCAAAAAGTTGCTGCAATCTTCGGCTTTACGCAGTAAACGTCCTCCTTGTAACGAAAGTGCAGAGTGCGGTGGATGTCCTTTGATTCCCATGAAGTATAGCGAGCAGAAAGTCTGGAAGCGAGGCATGGTGCTTTCCGAGCTTTCCAGGTACCCGGAGCTGGCTGGCACAACAGTTCACCAGTTACTCTCCCCAATGAATCTGATTCATTATCGCAGCACAGTTAAACTGACTGTTGCCGGCAAGTTTTCAGACCCTTTCATCGGAATTTATCGCCGTGCCAGCCATGATGTTTATGATCTTGAACAGTGTCCTCTTCATCATCCTTTGATCAACAAGGTTGTGGA
Source organism: Geobacterales bacterium (assembly GCA_038318485.1). Lineage (GTDB taxonomy): Bacteria > Desulfobacterota > Desulfuromonadia > Geobacterales > Pseudopelobacteraceae > JACRCG01. Next base: position 52 of record JBBQCH010000148.1, on the reverse strand, counting down.
TGCCGTCCGGAAGGGCATTTCAAAGTGCAAGGTTCCGGTTTATAATCCGCAG
>JBBQCH010000147.1:0-8783 GCA_038318485.1 Geobacterales bacterium | reverse complement strand
AATGTGGTAAGCACCGGTACCCATTTCTCGCGAAAATGTAATTACAGCCATTTAAAGACCCCCTGAAATTAAACCGTTAACCAGCTTATAGCACGTTATTGGCATGTATACAAGATGCTCATATTAACGCAACTAACCCATCTGTTTGACAGAGCAAGGACCATGACAGACGCCAATATTTTCGTACTCAGATTATGCGTTTTTGCGGTAGCACACTCACTAATGGCATTACCGAAAGTAAAACTGTTCATTATCAGTGGTAAGCAGAAGAGGCAGGAATCCTACCGTCTGGCATATAACTTAATATCGTTTGTCCTTTTCGGCTGGACCATGTCAGCTTACCGCAATACGCCCGTTATTTACTTGATACCAGGCATCTGGAGCCTGGTCATGTATTTGATGCAGGCTGTATTCCTTGCAATACTTGTTAACTGTATCCGCCAAACAGGAATGGCCGAATTCCTTGGACTGCCTAAACCCGACACTGATAACAGTTGTAAATCCCGACTCATTACTGACGGTTGGTACGGAATAGTGCGCCACCCTCTGTACCTGTTTTCAATGCTGTTTTTATTGTTTAACCCGGTAGTAACAAGCCGCTGGCTTATCCTGATAATTTTTTCATTCATTTACTTTATTATCGGCACTCTGATTGAGGAACGTCGGCTAATACGTGAATTTGGCGACGAATACCTCCATTACCGGCAGCGGGTGCCCTTTATAATCCCGAATCTTTCAAAGTTTCATTATTCGAGACCCAAAGCTAAAAAGTAGCTGAACAACTATAATGAATCAACCGAAATTGTGACGACTAGCCTGCGACAAACATCTCCGCACGATATATCGACAGGTATTCGCAAAGTTCTACCGTATGCTCCGACATCATTGGATGATACAGAAATTGTCGGCAAAACATACGCGCTGTTTTGACTGTCTTCCCCCTCTGGCATGGCATGACACACTTCATCTTCATCCTTGAAAGAAGATTCATTCACTTCTTCCAATTCGTCATAGCCTCCTTCAACAGACTTAGTTTTGCCGGAAACCACAGCAAGTCGACTATCTGCCTCGGCAACACGTTCCAGAACCAGCCTGGAAAGTTTGGTTAAAACATCCAGCACACCTTCGCCATTGTTTACATTGGAACAGCAGGTAGCAATATGCGGCAGGTCTAGCGCCAAAGCAACCTTCGAGGCCTCGTCAACGCAAGTTGCTTTTTCAGAGAAATTCATCTGCAAAACGGCTGGAAGATTCTTCAAACCGACACCGTAGGCTGACAACATCGTGCGCAATTCCGAAACGCTTTCCCGTGCCTGCGAAACATGTTCAGGAGCAGGGTCCACCATAATCACAAGACCATCTGCACCTTTCAGCGTCATTTTCCAGGTTGCTGGATTTGCGACCTGACCAGTCAGTGTATAAACGTGAAGGCGAAGCCGATAGCCGTCCGCCATTGGCACTTCGAAGGGACTGAAGTCAAAAAAGAGCAGGCTATCTCCGCCAGCAGGAATTTTTTTTAGGTCTCCACGCAAGGAAGGCTTGATTCTGGAATAAATGTAATGCAGGGCGGCAGCTTTACCGCTGCCGGCAGGGCCGTAATAGACGAGCTTGGCATTGATTTCTTTTTTGGCATGGTTAACAAGTGCCATTTGTGTTCTCCCGCAACGCTTACTTTTTTTTGCTAAACAACAGTCGTTTGGCCATTGTTGAAACCACCGAAGAGATATTTTTGCTTTTTGCAAAACCGGCCAGATCTTTTTCACCCATCGTTGACAGATAACGCATGGAGTTCTGCACCGGAGTCCGGTTGTTCTCAATCAAACTTTTTCGTATCTTGTAGCTCTTGATCCACTCTTTGTTGGAGCAAATCAAACGCATGATTTCATCGTTCTGGATGCCGGACTTGATCAGTTGCAGAATTTCACTTTCGGTAATGCGCGGATTTTTTACAACACTGCCAGAAACTAGCTTATTGGAGTCTTTGACCAGTATCGAGCGCCACTCTTTATCCCCTGTGAGCGCCATCTTGATCTTTTCACCGATTCCCATCATCTGGGCTATTTTGAACTTGCTAAGGAACTGTTCACCATCTCCGTCAATCGGATCTTCGTTCTCAAACTCGGGGAGATCATCTGGCAAATCAGATAGTTCAGTTATATCATACTCTAGCGACCCTACTGAAAACCGGAACGCGCTGCATATTTTTGCGACAGCCTCCAGTATAATCGGATTGGACTTTTCGGAGCATGCATAATCGCTGATAACATCTTCAGGTAATTGTTCGATGTAAGCGACCGCAACAGATCGCACTGCCTGTTCAGTGTCTTTTGACAGACAGAACAGCAGCGTTACCCGTTCGAAGGGCTCCATAGCGCCTGACGCTTCACAGCCGGAAAACCTGATTTCACTCGAAGTCCCCGGCCGCACATAAGCAGCCACGGAGGGAGGTATTGAAAGCTTGATTTTTTCAGACATTACAGTTGATTACTGTCGAACAATCGTGGCATTGATTCCTACTACTTTCAACTTGCCAACTGCAGCATCAGCATTTTTTTTATCGCTGAATGGACCAATACTCAGACTTTGTGTAGGAATTGCAATCTCAGTACGTTTGAGCGTAACCGGGAAACCGGTTGCAGTCAATCGTTCTTTCTCGGAGGCCGCACGTGAATCCAGCAGATAAGATCCTGCATAGACGACTTGTTTGCCCCCCTGATAAATAATGAAAGCATCCGATGTATAGCGTTTGAGTTTGGCAATTGCTGTTTGCGCCTCATCTCGAGTGGCAAACTCAGCAAGCATAAGCCTGTTCATTGACGTTTTCTTACGAACGCCCGCCTTTACTACAGGTGCCAATCCCGCTTTACGCACCCTTCCCATATCGGCAGACAAGGCTTCTTCGAGAACGTAATGTCCAACCAGTATTGACCAACCATCGCCAGCTTTTTCGGTAGCAGCAGAAGTCTTTGCTGGTGTTGCTTTATGGTGTTTCTCAACTTTCACGGCGATTTTTTTCCCGCTTACTGACTTGGCCGTTTCATTATTTCTATCTGTTGTGACCGGTTTCTTTCCGGTAGCAGTCACTTTCACATCAGGCTTGGAAACAGGAGCAGGTTGTGTGTTTTTTTCGAGCGGCTTACTCTGTTCCGGTTTTTTGGGTTCTTCTTTAGGCTTTACAGCTGCAAGCGGGGTTTTTCCGGCGGAAGAAGCCGCCACAGAGGCAACCGGAGGGTTCTGAATCTGTTTAGGCGTTTGCGTATTGGGCGATGTAGCATCTGCCGGTGAGTTTGTTTTGGCATCCATTACAGTAGCAGCATCACGTGACGGCAAGGGCATTTTTACAACTGCCGGCTTGGGAACCTCAGCTATTTTAGATGCTTCCGGTTGCTTGATCAGATCGGTAAAGAAGTATGTGTATAAAAAACCGCCAACCAGTAATAGAAGCAGCACCAGAAGAGCACTCTGATTCTTTTTTTCACCAGATAATTCCTGTTGTGGAGCCTCATTTGAACCTTTGCTGAACTTAATATCCATGTACTACCTCCGTTTAACAGCACATCCAGGTAAACTGGACAATTGCGCTAATGATTATTGTGAGTTTCTTTTTTGCCCGACTGTGCCTCGGCAATAACCTTCTGGGCAAGATGGGTCGGCACCTCTTCGTAGTGCGAAAACTCGGTATTGAACATTCCCCGGTCGCTGGTCATTGACTTCAGATCATTGGAGTAAGCAAGAACCTCAGACATCGGAACTATGGCACGTATGATCTGAGAATTAGCCTTGGGCTCCACGCCAACCACCTTTCCGCGCCGCGAGTTGAGATCACCGATGACATCGCCCATATTTTCATCCGGCACGGTTATCTTCATGTTGACGATCGGTTCCAGAAGAACAGGCTTGCAAACCTCCATAGCTTTTTTGAAAGCCATCGAACCGGCTACCTTGAAGGCCATCTCGGATGAGTCAACCGTATGGAACGAACCATCGTAAAGCGCCACTCTAAAATCCACGACCGGGTAACCTGCCAGAAATCCTTCCTGACAGGCATCCTGAATACCCTTGTCCACAGCAGGAATATACTGCCTCGGAACGACACCACCAACAATCTTGTCTTCGAAAATGTAACCTTCTCCACGCCCGGACGGCGACATCTCAATCCAGCAGTCTCCGTACTGGCCGCGTCCGCCGGACTGTTTTTTGTATTTACCCTGAACTTTGGCAGTACCCCTGATAGTTTCCAGATAGGGGACTTTAGGTGTTTTGAGCAACACGTCCACGCCAAACTTGCGCTTCATTTTCTCAACTATGACCTCCAAGTGAACCTGGCCCATACCGGAAATGATAAACTCTTTCGTCTGGGGATCGCGATGCGACTCAAGGGTTGGTTCTTCCTCGATCATCCGGTGCAGGGCACTATGGATTTTGTCTTCGTCGGCTTTGGTCTTTGGCTCAATAGCATAGGAGATAACCGGTAACAACTGTTTGGCCGGTTCGTAGACAATCGGCTTAGCGGCATCACAGAGAGTATCGCCGGTGATGGTCTCTTTCAGCTTGGCCACCGCCACAATATCTCCAGCCACGGCCTGTTTGATAGGATGTTGTTTCTTGCCTTCCAGTTCGTAGATTTGGCCGATGCGCTCTTCAATTCCTCTGGTGGAGTTAAACACTGTTGAATCAGAATTCAGCACCCCGGAATAGACCCGGAAAATTGTAATCTTGCCGGTATAGGGATCGGACGTTGTTTTGAAAACCAGAGCTGAAAAAGGTTCCTTCTCATCTGGTGCTCTCTCGAGAACTTCTTCTGTTTTGGGATGCGTCCCAACCGCTTTGGTACGATCAAGCGGAGACGGCAGATAGGCGCAAACCGCATCCAGCAGCTGTAAGACACCAATGTTTGCAGTGGCAGATCCACATAGTACAGCAGTAAAGGTATTGCGCATCGTCCCGACACGCAAACCATCAACAATATCCTCTTCCGACAGTTCTCCGGCTTCGAGATATTTTTCTGTCAGAGCATCATAGGCCTCGGCAACCGTCTCCACCATATGTTCCCTCAGACGGGCGGCTTCTTCGGCATACTCGGCAGGAATAGAACCTTCAGTAAATTGCCCGGAACCATCCTTGGCATAAAAGCAGGCTTTCATACGGATCAGATCAATAATGCCCTCAAAGCCGGCTTCCAATCCGATCGGCATTTGTATGGCTACGCCTCGTGTTCCAAGGGTTTTTTCCATGTCGTCAATGGCACGAAAAAAGCTGGCACGTTCCCGGTCAAGCTTGTTGACAAAAGCTATACGAGGAATTTCAAATTCGTTGGCCCATTTCCAGATCTCCTCGGTCTGAGCCTTTACACCGGATATGGCAGAAAGAATTACAACAGCACAATCCAGGGCGCGCATGCAGGCGCGAGTATCTGCAATGAAATTGCCGTAACCGGGAGTGTCCACTATGTGAATGGAATGCTCTTTCCACTCGCAATGATCGAGGGCTGAGGTGATTGAAATTTTACGCTTGATTTCCTCCGGCTCGAAATCCATTGTGGCGGTGCCGTCATCAACACGCCCCAGACGATCTATCATGCCGGTGTTAAAGAGAATTGCTTCGGAAAGTGAGCTTTTGCCGGCGCCGCCATGTGCGATGACTCCCAAGTTGCGGATCTTGCTGGTTTCAAACTGTCCCATAGAACTGCCTCCTTGTATGCATAATAGAATTAACTGCTCTATTCAAACAAAAACCTAGGTCACCAACCGCAATTACATCTTCATTTGTTCCGCTCGTACAATATTCTCAGCCCATCCAGTGTTAAAAACTCATCCACCTCATCAATTGTTTTTGAATCAGGAGCTATCAGTGAAGCCAGACCTCCGGTGGCCACTACCCTAAACTTTTCGTGGCACTCGACCCGGATGTTTTCAACAATACCATCAACCAACCCGACATATCCGAAAAAGATACCGGCCTGCATCGAGTTGACCGTGTTCTTTGCAATCACATGGGGAGGCTTGGCAATGTCAACTCTTGGCAGTTTGCTGGCTCTCTGAAAGAGCGCTTCAAGAGAAATTGCCAGGCCGGGTGCGATCGCACCACCACAATACTCTCCTTTGGCATTGACATAGTCGAAAGTTGTTGCCGTGCCAAAATCGACAATCACCAGCGCACACTTGTGTTTCTCATAAGCGGCAACAGCGTTGACAATTCGGTCGGCCCCTACTTCTCTGGGATTATCGTATTGGATCAGCATGCCGGTTTTGATTCCAGGCCCGACGACAAAAGGAGTCAGCTTGAAAATATCTTTCGAGATAGCTTCCATCACACCGGTCAGTGGCGGAACAACCGATGAAATTATGATTGCCTTTATAGAAGAAAAAGCCAGCCCGGTTTGTCCGAACAGGGTATGCAAAAGAACTGAATACTCATCAGAGGTGCGCGACTTATCGGTTGAAAGTCGCCAACTCCGAACGAGTCGCTCCCCTTCATAGACCCCCAGAACAATATTGCTGTTACCGACATCAATAACCAGAAGCATTCAGATTACCCTCACATCTCCATTTACTATCCGCTCAACCAGACCGTCATCAGAACGCAACAGCAACGCCCCATCACCATCAATACCAGCGAACATTCCACTGGTTTGTTCGATCCCGGCATCGCTTACCAGAATTCTCCGTCCGTTTGCATTGCACCGTTTCTGCCACTCCTCCCGAACAGGTCCGAAACCATGCAGCAGAAAATCAGTATACAGTTTATCAAGTTCGTTCAGCATCGTGACGACAAAAGGCAGACGTCCCGTATGCAGACCGGATTCAATCAGCAGGGAAGTGGCCGGATAGCGCAGGTTATCCGGTAACTGATCCTCTGTCATGTTTAGATTGACACCAATACCAAGAACAACAAAATTGATCCCGTCGGTTTCAGCACTCATCTCATTAAGTAAACCGGCGACTTTTTTGCCACCGATCAGAACATCATTGGGCCATTTGATCTCTGGGACCAGCGCTGTTGTCTTTTCAATCGCCCTGGCCACGGCAACTGCGGATAGAAACGTCAACTGGGGCGCCTCGTAAGGCATGATCGACGGACGAAGCACAATTGAGCAGTAAAGATTTACGCCTGGCGGAGATGACCAGGTTCTCCCGCGCCTCCCTTTTCCTCCACTCTGGGCATCCGCGACAACAACCGTACCTTCCGGTGCTCCCTCTTCGGCAATCCGAAAAGCATCGGCATTGGTGGAAGGTGTTTTCTTCAGGAAATCCAGCCGTCGGCCAATTCGTAAAGTACGCAGACCCGAACTGATCTCGCTGGCATCATACAATTCGGGCGATGTCACAAGTCGATAACCACGAGAGGGAAACGCCTCGATTACATAGCCTGAATTCCGCAAAGCAGAAATATGCTTCCAGACAGCTGTTCGGGACACTCCGAGCTCGCGACTCAAATATTCACCAGACACAAAACCCTCCTCTTCACGGAACAGCCGTAAAATGACAATGGTTTTTTGGTGCATGGCAATACCTCGGGTTTTTGACAAAACGCTATAGTTCTAGTCCAGAAGCATGGAAATATCCATTGCTCTCGGTGAATGGGTCAGGGCTCCCACTGAAATAATATCCACCCCGGTCTCGGCGATCGCCCGCACTGTGTCGAGATTAACTCCACCGGAGGCCTCCACCAGTGCACGACCGGCTATGGTTGCAACTGCGGTACACATATCTTCTAACGACATATTGTCAAGCATGATGATATCCGCTCCCGCAAGCAGCGCCTCGTCAACCTGCTGCAGATTTTCAGTCTCGATTTCAATTTTCAGCGTATGCGGGATGTAGGCACGGGCACGGCGTATCGCTTCCGTGATACCCCCGGCTGCAGCAATATGGTTTTCCTTGATAAGTACACCATCGTACAAGCCGGTGCGATGATTGATACCCCCTCCGACCCGTACGGAATATTTCTCGATTTCACGCAAGCCGGGAGTAGTCTTGCGGGTATCAACAATCCGTGCCTTTGTTCCTGAGACCGCCGCAACAAATGCCGAAGTCAACGTAGCAATACCACACATTCTCTGCATCAGATTGAGCGCAACCCGCTCTCCCATCAGCAAATCAGCTGCGTCACCTTGCAGAGTCGCGATGATTGTTCCTTTTTTGACAAGATCGCCATCGCTGCATCCTGGGTTGAATATTACAGCGGAATTGAGATGACTGAATACCCGGGCGGCAACCGAAATCCCGGCAACCACCAGATCCTCTTTCGCAACCAGACGGGCTTCAGCAGGACGCAATTGGGGCACTACCGCCTTGGTAGTAATATCCCCGGTATGAATATCTTCCAGCAGAGCTTGTTCGATCATGCGATCAATCATCATCATTTTAGCCACCTTGGTGTGTAAATAGTTTGAATCTATATCACAGCAGATTGATCCTATCAACCGCAAAACCCGACTATTAGGAGTGAGAACAAGTGCGGTACTTTACAATTGACGCTTTTGTCACCAGTATGTATAGTGAGTCGCTTAAAAATGCTATTTAATCCTGTAACGAGGAGTAGTCTCTATGCAGAAAAAAACATTACTTTTGGCCATGTTACTTCTATTGATGTCCGTTGTTTGCGCCGGTGCCGTCGAAACCAAGGACATCACTTTTTCCTTTAAAGATGCTGATCCTGTAACCTTCAGCCACGAATATCACCTTAAAAAATATTATAACAACTGCAGAATTTGCCATGATGCCATTTACAACCTGAGAAAAAGAAAACATTTCACAATGGCTGAAATGGAAAAAACCAAA
>JBBQCH010000146.1:0-8789 GCA_038318485.1 Geobacterales bacterium | reverse complement strand
TGATTCAAGACCGTGGTCCATGGCATTGCGGATCAGGTGGATCAACGGATCTCCAATTTCATCCACAACCGAGCGGTCCAGTTCGGTTTCCTCACCAAAAATCTGCAGATCTACTTCTTTGCCCAGATCACGGGACATACTTCGCACTATGCGCGGAAACTTTTTAAAGACCTTTTCCACCGGAATCATACGCATTTTTAGAACCTGCATCTGAAGTTCCGAGGTAACAAAGCTCATCCGTTTGGTAAGTTTGCCGAATTCTTCATGAAAGTCAGGCCGATTGGCATCGCCCTGCTGAAGGTCCTGATTGATCTGGATCATGCGGTTGCGTTCCAGAACCAGTTCGCCAACCTGATTCATCAGATCATCAAGTCGCTTGACATCGACCCTGACAGTTGAATTATCAGAGAGATCGTCCCCTTTGCCGTCGGCAGACCTGGAAGGGGCCGGCGTCTTTTTGGGTGCAACATCAACGGCCGTTTTTGGAACAGGCACAGGAGTCGAAGAAGATGGGACCGATGAAGCAGAGGACGTTTCGACAGGAGTATCAGCTGCTGGTGATTCCTGGGAAACTTCAGAAGCAGGAGTTGAAAGTGGTTCCGGCGACGTTGCCTCTGTGGCCGACGGCTGAGACGGTGCGGCAGGGGCTTCGGCTGGTTTCCGGGCAACTCCGGCGTTTTCGGCCAAAAACGGCAGCAGTTTGGCAATGGTGCCTTCTGTTTCACGTTCTTGAATCTCGCCGGCTTTGATATCACTTACCAGCAATTTTACAAGATCAGTGGCTTCAAGAATGACATCCATGATTTCGGGATTAACTACCAACTCACCCTTGCGAAGGCGGTTCAGTACATCCTCGGTTTTGTGGGCAACTTTTACCAGCAGATCAAATCCAAGAAAGCTTGAAGCTCCCTTTATGGTATGAATAGACCTGAAAATGCGGTTCATCAATTCCGTATCGTCGGAAGACTTCTCCAGGGTAATAAGATCGTCATCCAGTTTTTCAAGCAACTCGGTCGTCTCGGCAAGAAAACCTTCTATCAGTTCCTGGTCTTCGCAATCAATTGGTGGCATGTCAGTTTGCTCCCGAGTTTTTTTTCATTGTGATGTAAAACAGATTACATGCCGGAAAATAACTTCTTTTCATCGCGAGAAAACATCATTTCCAGGTTCAGCAAAACCAGCAAACGCTCAGCCTGATTAACAACACCGGCGATACATTCCTGATCGATGCCACCGGTAACTACGGTTGGAGAAGGCTGGATTTCGCTGTCGGATATACGTATGACTTCCGAAACTGCGTCCACAATGAAACCCATCATTTCGCCTTCCAGATCCATGACCATTATCCTGGTCTGCTTGTCATTTTCGGCCTCCATCAGGCTGAATTTCTTTCTCATAGATATTATCGGAATAACCTTGCCGCGCAGATTTATAACACCTTCCACATAATGCGGGGTATTGGGAACTCGCGTAACAATCGGCATGCGTATGATTTCACGCACCTTGAGCACGTCAACTCCATACTCTTCCTGGTCAAGATTGAAACTCACCAGCTGAATTAGTTCTCCTTGAGCATCGTCAACTTTCATCGGCACAAGTGCGTCTTGCATTCAATTACCCCCATATGACAAATTAGACAATCAGCCAATTGTGCCCTCAAGCAGCCGACAGATTTGCGAATTTACCATGCAAATCAATCTATATCAAGCTACATAAACCAATAAGGCGACTTACATACTTGAGTATGAGGTTTACCACTAAATTAAAACCACGTCCAGCAAGTCATTTAATTGACTTTTGTAAAAACAGGCGTATTATCCGGAAAAAAGTTATATGAAATTGGAAACGCCTGCCATGAGTGCTCCCGGTAATATCTACATCGCCGACAATGACGTAAAAACACGGGCTCTGGTGTCAGCATTTTTGACATACCAAGGCCATAGTGTCGCCTGTCCGGAGCAAAATGCTCCTTTTTTTGACACAATCCGGAAATATGACATCGACATTGTCATCGCGGATGCCGTTCACCTGCAATCAATCGAGCCCGACTTCCATAAGCATGCAAACTCAATTAATCCTCTGCTGTCTTATATTGTCTATGGCGATATCGATATTGTAAACGTTAACATCACTGCCGATGCGAACACATTTACACTCCCGAAACCGCTCAATCTTGACGAACTGGAGAGCCTGGTAATGAGGGCTCGAGAGCATCAGACCATGAGAAAGTTTGACTGTTTTGCTGGAGTAAACGGTGAGCACCAGTTGTTATCTGCATCAATGATCGGCACAAGCCCCCCCATGCAGGAGTTGTTCAGCTTGATAACCAAGGTGGCCGCCTCAAATGCCACTGTGCTGATACAGGGTGAGTCAGGAACCGGCAAGGAACTTGCAGCACTAGCGATACACCAACTGAGCACCAGAAAAGCAAAAAACTTCATTCCGGTTAATTGTGCTGCAATACCGGATGACCTACTGGAAAGCGAATTATTCGGACATGTCAAGGGGTCCTTTACCGGCGCTTATTCCAACCGGGCGGGTCGTTTTGAAATGGCAGACAAAGGTACCCTCTTCCTGGACGAGATCGGCGACATGAAAGCCAACCTGCAGGTCAAGTTGCTGAGGGTTCTCCAGAACAGGGAGTTTGAACCGGTGGGTGCCTCAAAGTCGCAATCCGTTGATGTGCGTATCGTGGCCGCGACCAACAAAAATCTGGAAGAAATGGTGTCCAGTCGAGATTTCCGCGAGGATTTGTATTACAGACTGTCTGTAATCCCGATTACGATACCCCCTCTCAGGGAACGGCGCGAGGATATACCTTTATTGATTCATACCTTTCTGGCTCGCTTCAACGCTGACAAGCGCCATGCTCTGAAAGGCTTTTCGCAGGAGGCACTGAATGTACTGTGCAGATACGAGTGGCCCGGCAATGTCAGAGAACTCGAAAATCTTGTGGAACGACTTGTGATCCTGAAAGGAAGCGGTTTCATTACGCCTGACGATCTGCCTGAAAAATACCTTTCCGGGAAGCTAATGGTTCAACCCAAAACCACTGTTGATTCTGCTGGCTGGGCTGATGGAGGTCAACTTCCTGAAGGCGGTATGTGCATCAATTCTGCTGTTGAAGAGTTTGAAAACCGCCTGATCATGCAGGCCCTCAACCGTACCGGCGGCAACAAGAAAGAAGCGGCCTTGCTGCTTAACCTGAAACGTACGACCCTCATAGAGAAGTTGAAAAAAAGAAATCTGACAATTGGCGAGGAATAGTCATCATGTCAATACCCGCTACAGACAATCAATCTCTTCTGGCTTCGCTTGCCACGCTCCGACCGGGAAACAATTCCTTTCAGCAGGATCGCGGATTTTCCAATCATCTCAACAAAGCTGTCACCGGGGAATCGACCGAAGCTGCCACAGCAAACAAAGCTAGAGCAATGGCGGAACTGCTGACGCTCCAGATGCTGCAGACTTCACTTTCGCTGACGAGTGACGGATCTTCAGATTCGACGCAAAAGCAGTCCACCAGCAGTTCACTACCTTCGCTGCGTGCTTTTATTCAGGCCTACAGTTCAAACCAGCCGGAATCCGGAGAGAAACAAATTACCCCGACAACCACATCACCCTTAACTCTCCAGAATATTCCCACTGTCAGCACGCCACCAACGGGACAGTCTTCGTCACGTTCCGGCGTTGCCTGGCTTGACCCGATCATTGCCAGGGCTTCACAACTTTACGGAGTAGATGTGAGCCTGATAAAGGCGGTCATCAAAGCAGAAAGCAACTTCAATCCGCAGGCTATATCCCACGCCGGGGCGCGCGGGCTGATGCAATTGATGCCTGCCACAGCCAGATCGCTGGGTGTTAAAGATTCATTTGATCCTGAGCAGAACATAATGGCCGGCACACGTTTCCTGGGCGACATGTTGAAGCGCTATGATGGCAACATCGATTCAGCCCTGGCTGCCTACAACTGGGGACCGGGCAACGTCGACAAACGACCGGACCGCCTGCCCCGTGAAACCCGTGACTACCAGGCACGAGTCAAACAACTGTACTCTTCCTATACCGCCTGATTCAAATTGCTGCTCCCCCATTCACTGCTTGCATCTCCCTACCCTGACGTGTAGAATTCAGCACCATTTTCACCCCCACCGTTCAGCGAGGATCACCCATGGCTTCACTATTTATAGTCGGCACCGGCCCCGGAGCGGTCGAGCATTTGACCGACACTGCCAAACAAGCCATCGCATCTTCTGAAATCATAATCGGCTATGATAACTACATCGAACTGGTCCGCCCTTTACTGGATGGCAAGCAGATCATCTCCACCGGCATGATGCAGGAGGTGCAACGCTGCCGGGAAGCTATCCGTCGATCCAGAGACGGGGAGACTGTCGCACTGATTTCCGGCGGAGATTCAGGTATCTATGGCATGGCTGGACTGGTGCTGGAACTGATCGAAGTTGACACAAAAAAAGATCCCGACTCATCCCAACCGGATGTACAGATCATTCCTGGCATTTCTGCCGTCCAGGCAGCCGCGTCACGGCTTGGTGCGCCGCTGATGCACGATTTTGCAGTAATTTCGCTGTCCGACCTGCTTACTCCCTGGGGGCTGATAAAAGCAAGACTTGAAGCGGCTGCACGGGCAGATTTTGTAATCGCCATTTACAATCCCCGCAGCAAGAGCCGCATAACCCAGATAGAGGAAGCACGCAACATCATACTTTTACAGCGTCCCGGCAGTACGCCGGCCGGTATCGTTCGTAACGCCTGCCGTGACGGAGAATCGGTTACCGTAACCACCCTTGAACACTTGCTTGATCACGAAATCGACATGTCCAGTATTGTGTTGATTGGCAACGCCAGCAGTTTTTTCGACAAACAGGGCCGGATTGTTACGCCGCGAGGCTATGCCGGCAAATATGGTGCTGCCTCAGCTGAAAATGAGTCTGTAAACAGTCAGGGACCACTGCCGCATCCTGGAGCGATCATGTTCTGCGGCACCGCTTCTGACGTTGGAAAATCAGTCATCACAGCCGGCTTCTGCAGAATGTTACTAAAGCGTGGTCTGACTGTCGCACCTTTCAAGTCACAAAACATGTCACTCAATTCGTTCGTCACCCCGGAGGGGGGCGAGATTGGCCGCGCACAGGCGGTACAAGCCCAGGCTTGCGACATCAATCCTCATACCGATATGAACCCGGTTCTGCTAAAGCCGAATTCGGACACCGGCAGCCAGATTATTGTCCAGGGACGTCCGGTCGGCAGCATGTCAGCTAAAGAATACGATACTTACAAAGAGGTCGCCTTTATAAAAGTCCGGGAAAGCTTTGAACGATTGCAGCAGTCCTATGAATTCATCGTGCTTGAAGGGGCCGGCAGCATCGCCGAAATCAATCTCAAGAAGAATGATATCGCCAACCTTAAAGTAGCCTTGATGGCACGCTGCCCCGTAATTCTGGTTGCTGATATCGACCGGGGCGGCGTCTTTGCCCAGATTATCGGCACGATAGAACTGCTGGATCCGCTGGAGCGGGCCTATATCCGCGGAATTGTCATAAACAAGTTCCGCGGTGACCCTTCGATTCTGGCGCCTGGAATTGATTTTATTCAGGAGCGGACCGGCATCCCGGTCCTGGGAGTGCTGCCCTGGTTCTCAGATTTGAACCTGCCGGCTGAGGACAGTGTGGCTCTCACCCAGCACTCCAAGGTCGTCAATATCGTGACCAGCCATAAAAAAATTCATATCGGCGTACTCAAACTGCCTCGCATTTCCAACTTCACGGATTTTGATCCATTGATGAACGAACCGGATGTACTGCTCAACTACGTTGAGGGTGCAGACCATCTGCAGGGACTCGACATGCTGATCATTCCCGGCAGTAAATCGACCATTGCCGATTTGTACTTCATGATGAAACGTGGCATTTTTGACGAAGTAAAAAAATTCAAGGGACATATCGTCGGAATCTGCGGCGGTTTTCAGATGCTTGGGACAAGGATACTGGATCCAGATAGCATTGAATCCTCGATCAAGGAAGCCCAGGGGCTGGATCTTATCCCTTCTGAAACCGTCATCCTGCCCGAAAAAGAGACACACCAGGTACTGGCATATCTGAATGAAGCCGGGCTGATTATAGCGCCTGAGTGTAACGGAGTTATGACCGGCTATGAGATCCATATGGGAGAAACAAAGCTGGGAAACAATGCCAGGCCGTTTGCCCGCATTTTCCGCCGCGGTGAGTCTTCAGTCTTAATCGAGGACGGTGGCGTATCTGTGGGCGGAAGGGTCTTTGGCACCTACCTGCACGGCATATTCGAAAATACCCGCTTCCGGGAAATTTATCTGAACCGCATTCGTCAGGAGAAAGGCATGGCGTTGCGTCGCGGGATCCATAAGCAGTCTAAGATTGATCCTTATGACCAGTTGGCAGAGCAGCTTGAAAAGAATCTGGATCTGCCGAAACTCCTTAATATTTGCGGATTGGACAGTGACGCCGCTTGATCCGCTGCTAATCGCCCTGGCTCTGATACTCGACCTGATTGTTGGTGATCCGCGCTGGCTGCCTCACCCGGTTGTGATGATCGGGAGCTTGATCAAGAGCCTGGATCAAAAGCTGCGACGCCCCTGGCTGGATCAACGCACCGCCGGGGTTTTGCTGCTGCTGATTACTGTCGGCAGTGCCGGCGGAGTTACCTGGCTACTGCTGCATCTGCTTAGCGGTCTGCATCCACTGGCCGGTTATGCGGCCGCAATCCTGATCTCGGCCACCTGCCTGGCCGCCCGTTCCCTGCATGTTGAATCCGCCCGTGTCGCAAACGCCCTGATGGCTGGCAACCTTGTAACAGCAAGACACTACCTGTCATGGATTGTCGGGCGTGATACCGAAATGCTCGAAGAACCAGACATCTGGCGGGCCTTGATCGAAACAGTCGCCGAAAACAGCTCGGACGGCATCATAGCCCCGATGTTTTGGCTGACTTGCGGCGGCCCGGTTGCTGCCATGGCCTACAAAGCGGTCAGCACGCTTGACTCCATGGTTGGTTACAAAAATGAGCGTTATCTGCAATTCGGCTGGGCCTCGGCCCGAATGGATGATCTGCTCAACTTTATTCCGGCCCGTCTGTCAGCCCTGCTGCTGGTCATAGCTGCTCCTCTGGCAGGCTGTTCCGCTGCAGCCGCAGTCCGTGTCACACTCCGTGACCGGCTGAAACATCCATCGCCTAACAGCGGTCATCCCGAAGCTGCCGCGGCCGGAGCACTGGGTGTTTGTCTCGGAGGAGCAGCCAGTTACGGCGGCATCTCCTCCAGGAAAGAACAGATCGGCGATACGCTGCTGCCTCTTGACGGACGGGCGTATCGGACCATGATCAGACTGATGTACATATCAACTTTGCTGATGGCAATCCTGTGTATAATCACCGCCTTATGCCTGCGAGGATTTCATGCCCCATTCTAGCGTCCATGGCGGCAACATATTCACAGTAGCACGCTCACTGGGAATATCGCCCGATGCCATAACCGACTTTTCCGCCAGCATAAATCCGTTCGGCATTTCTCCGATGGTACGCAAAGCCCTGATCTGCTCGCTGGACAGCCTGGTACACTATCCGGACAGCGGCCACAAAGAGCTTAAACAAGCACTGGCGCAGTACCACAACCTGAACCCTGACAACTTCGTCGTTGCAAATGGCTCAACCGAGTTGATCTACAACCTGCCTGCCATGCTGCCAGGCAAAAAAGCCCTTATTATTTCACCCTCTTTCAGTGAATACGTTCGGGCTCTAAATCAGCATCACTGGGAAATTCAACATTTCGTACTGACTCCCGAAAACAATTTTTCAATAGATAAGGAGAAGCTGAAGAAGGCCCTCTCAGACGATATTAACACCCTCTATATCTGCAATCCCGGCAACCCGAACGGGACACTCATTCCCCAACGGGTAATCGAACAGGTCTACAGCCTCTGTATTGCCGCCGGCACATTCATGGTGCTGGATGAGGCCTTCATGGACTTTTGCGAAGATGCTTCAGCCAAACGCTTTGTAGTACACAGCGACAATGCCATCGTGCTCCGTTCGATGACCAAGTTTTTCGGAATTCCCGGCCTGCGCCTGGGATATGCCATCGGCAATTCCACATTGACCGAACAGCTGGATGCTATGGGTGGGCCGTGGAGCGTAAACACGCTTGCCCAGGCTGCCGGAACAGCAGCATTGAGGGACAGCGAATTCAATCAAAGAACACTTGAATTTATCCGGAAGGAGCGACGGGACCAGTTTCAAAAGCTGGAACAGTTTTCCCAACTCAGGGTCTACCCTTCCAATGTCAATTATCTGCTGATTGAAATCAAAAATGGAATGACTGCCAGAGAACTGCGCGAGCGCCTGGTTCATCAACGCATACTGATTCGTGACTGCAGCAGTTTCATGGGATTGTCGGAACGGTTTTTCAGAGTTGCAATAAAAACCGCTGAAGAGAACCAGCGTTTGTTGGACTGTTTGAAAAGAATTTTGAAGTAGGAAACCAGAAGATCAAAATGGATTATAGTGGCAAAGCAGGTGGATTATTTTTGCTTTGCCCTTGCAACAATAAAAAGGGGGGAAGCCTCGCGGCATCCCCCCAAATTTGATTCTCTCCACCCTGCCGTCGGCATTAAGGGCCTCCAGCGAGTTCCTTAACGGTGGGAATCAGTATACTGTTTCAGGCAAACCCGCATAATGAAGGCAGCACACCACAGCAGGGAGCGACCCCCTATTTGTTCAATATTCCGCCCGGGCACTGC
>JBBQCH010000145.1:0-8806 GCA_038318485.1 Geobacterales bacterium | reverse complement strand
ACTTAATGCGGTCATGGAGCGAAAGTGACTATGAAACGACGAGCTGCTCATGCGGGCTTTGTCAGCCAGATCCTCGATCCGCAACGGTTGAGAGTAGTTAGCTTTCAGCCATTCAATGACCCGGGCTATCTGCTGGCTCTGGCTCCCTGCAGCAGCAATCTGGCGCAGACGTGCTCCCTGATCCCCCACCAACAGACGGTAGATGATCTCCCGCTGGATAAAAGCGTCAGATTTATGCTGCTTTTAACATAACCACCGCTTCCAACTCCCGTTGATACTTTCGCTCGGCATGCCAGAGATCGTAGGCATTCTGAGCGTTAAGCCAGAACATGGATGAATTGCCGAAGAGGTTGGAGAGCCGCAGCGCCATCACCGGTGTGACGGTGCGGCGGCACTGTACCAGTTCGTTGGCGGTCTGGCGTGACACCCCCAGAGCAGTTGCCAGTGTTGTGACATTTAGCCCGAAATCCGTCATAAAATCCTCACGCAGCATCTCGCCGGGATGGGTGGGCGATACGGTACGTTTTGTCGTGTTTGGTATGCTCATATCAGCACCTCGTTATTCCAATTCCAAATCAAAGCGTCTTCTACGTTGGCTCGTCTTCGGTTCCTCAACATACAACATGTATGCCTCGTCGCCTTGAATCCATCTTTGATTTGAAATTGGTATTAATGGTAATCGGTAATCTCCACGTCGTAGGCGTCACCGTCTGCAAACCTGAAACAGATCCTCCATTGATCGTTGACCGAAATGCTATGCTGTCCGGCACGATCATCCTTCAAGGCGTGCAACCGGTTGATGGGCGGCACCTTCAGGTCATCCAGCGATGTTGCCAGATCAACATATTCCAGCCGCCTTAACGCCCGTTTGGTTACGTCCGACGGCAATCGTTTCGATTTGCCCTCGCTGTATAATGATGCGGTGTGCTTGTCGGCGAAGCTTTTGATCATGCCCAAAGTGTAATGTGTGGCGTGACACAAGTCAAGCCTGAATCTGGAGCCTGCTCTTATGGCCCGAGAGAATTTCGGGGGGACATACTTAATTCAGACAATGATACACTGTCTTGAATGCTTCAATTTTTTCCGCCGCCATACCTAACCAACCGAAAATGCCCGCCAAAAGCGGGCTTTCCTGTCTACCGCTTCATACTTATAGGTATTGGCGCTTCCCTGCCCATTTGCCTCATTTACCACGAATGTATTCATCTTATCTGCTGTCAGCTTTCCCTCAGGGTCATATCATCATCCACCAACTCGTACTATCAGGCAATAATTTAACAGGATTGGTCTACCGGTCATTGTTTCTTCTGGAGTATGGTATAATCATCAGTAAGCCACAGTACCGAACAGCAGAAAGGAAAACACAATGCAAAAACGTATATTGGGTAAAAGCGGATTGGAGGTTTCGGCACTGGGCTTGGGCTGCATGGGGATGAGCTTTTCGTATGGCCCTCCTAAGGACAAACAGGAGATGATTGCGCTCATCTGTACCACCGTGGAACGGGGCGTCGCCTTTTTCGAAACGGCTGAGGTCTTATGGCCCGTTCACCAATGAGGAACTGGTTGGTGAAGCGCTTGCGCCGTTGCGCGACCGGGTGGTGATTGCCACCAAGTTTGGTTTCAACACAAGCGTCGATCCAAGGACAACGAAGGGTGGCGGTCCGGCTCTGAACAGTCGACCGGAGCATATCAAGGAAGTGGCCGAAGCTTCCCTCAAACGTCTAAAAACAGATTGTCGTGAGCGCAAAGAGATCTGGAAGTCCCTTAAGACAAATCACTATAAATCTGCAAAAATATTAGTATTGAAGCTGCTATATTCCACAGAGTGGCTTTTTCTGAATGTAAGGAGTGGTATGTACACTGATACTCAGATTAGGCAACTGGTTAAGGACTGCCTGCACGAATATCTTATCGGTGTGAAGATATGCGCAGTATAAGTTTAGTTAGATATAAATGTGATGAAAAGTTTGAGCTGGGGGCGTCGCGATTGCTGGAAACTGCTCTCAGAGTGCCGGGAGTCCGTGGTTTCCGCTCCCGTCTTACATCTGCGGCAGACCTGCTGGCGGTTAAAAAGCGGGATGAATTGACGGAACGGTACTTCGCTTTTACCGGGACCGGAAAAGACCTGTCGGTTCAGTCTCTTACATGAGACCTCGGCAGGATTACCCCATCCAGCACAACTTGCCACGCTGTCAAGCAAAGCCAAATGGACTGTCATCTAACATATCATGCAGAATTGAACCATTACCTGATACCTGGAGGGATGCTATGCCCAATGCACTGGCAAGACTCAAAACCACTCTGCAGAGCAAAGCTGTTGATTTGTCGATTCTGAGAGAGCTGGAAAATGAATACGAAGAACTGCACAAAAAGGCCGACGAACTTGAATCTTTGCTGATCATGATCGTCCGGACCGGATGGCCGTGGGATGAGGAGGGAGAACCCAATCCGATCTATCATGCCGGTAAAGACGGTTTTGCAGCTGCGATGATCGAAGCACGGGATCTGCTTGGGCTGAATCTGAATACCCGGATTACCCGGACTGAGCCGAGAACCTAACCTCAGATAATGTGAGGAAGAGGTTGAGGCCGGGAGGCTGGTGTCGTAATATGAACTCCTGTTCGGGCTTTACTGGACAGGAGTTCATGTTTTCTGGTCAGCAAGCGCTGCGGCGCTGCCAGGCCAGAGCAAAAGAGGAGTACAGTAATGCGATTAAGTTATGAAACATCCGGTTCCTGTGCCACGAGAATCGATATTGAGATTGAGGCCGGTGTTATTGTCGATGCCGCTTTCATAGATGGCTGCGCCGGTAATACCCGGGCGGTGGCTGCATTGGTCAAGGGGATGCGGGTGGCGGAAGCTGTGCGGCGTTTGAAGGGTATTGCCTGCCAGGGTAACACATCCTGCCCGGATCAACTGGCGCTAGCCCTTGAAACTGCTATAATGCAGTAGTTTCTTATCCGTAGTTTCCGGTACTCAACTGATTGTAAATGTTAAGGAGATACCATGAAAGCTGACATCAACGGAATTTCTCTGGCTTACAGCGACAGGGGTAAAGGTCTTCCACTGGTTCTTATACACGGTTTCCCTCTCTGCCGAAAAATGTGGCGTCCCCAGTCCGAGGTTTTTGCCAAGACCGGCTGCCGGGTTATTACTCCTGATCTACGCGGATTCGGGGAGAGTGATTTAGTTTCAGATACTGTGAGTATGGATATCTATGCCGACGATATCGTGGCGCTCCTCGATCATTTGGGGATAGACAAGGCTGTGATAGGCGGGATGTCCATGGGAGGGTATGTGCTGCTGAACCTTCTTGAACGTTATCCGGAACGGGTTGCAGCACCGATTTTCATAGTCACAAAGGCGGGTGGTGACGATGATGCCGGTAAGGCCAGACGTACTGCTTTGGCCGCGGAAACCCTTGATCAGGGGAGCCGGTCGGTGGCAGATGTGTTCCGCAATCTCCTGTTTGCCCCTGTTGCCCTGTCGGATAATCCTGGCCTGGTTGAAGAGGTGTACGGCTGGATGCATGCAACCGGCCCGCGGGGTGCGGCGGCAGCTCTTATCGCCATGCGGGACCGTAAAGATTGCACTCCGCTGCTGGGCAGCATCAGCCAACCGGCTCTGGTGATCGGGGCTGAACAGGACCAGGCCATTCCGGTGAATAATTCGCGCATCATTGCGGAAGGATTACCGGATGCTGAGCTCTGTATTTTTGGTGCCGGCGGGCACATGCTGAATCTGGAACAGCCGCTGGAGTTCAATAAAGCTGTTATGACGTTCTTGGCCAGGCTGTGAACATTGCGGATGAAATTGTGCCGATACTCACCGTACTAGTAAGTGCCTTTAACATTGGAATTGTTAAGAAATTCGTATACATACTTATAGTGATAGATTAAGGAATCAGGCCATGGCAAAGGGATATCAAGGCAATAAAGACCGGCTGGAAGAAATCGGCTCCCTCGGCAAGACTATTGGTAAACGGGCCGGTTTTAAGTGCGAATGGTGCGAAAGCAAGGATGAGTTGCGTGTCTGGGATTACAAACCTGACGTACCTCCCGAGATGGATACGCTGGCGTTGCTCTGTCAGCATTGCAGGGCCTGGGCTGATGGCAGGAAAGCCACTGCGAATGAGCTGCGCTCGATCCGCAATGCACTGTGGAGTAACATCCCGGCAGTGGCTGAAGGTGCGGCCAGAGTCCTGGCACAGTGCAAGGACTCATGGGCGCGGGAAGCGATTGAAGAAAGCTTCATTGATGACGCCGTTAAGGCTGAAATTCTGAAATGAGAGCGATGACAGATGTGGTCTCTGAGCTCCAGTATATGAACACGCCCGGCAATATTCGTGCGGTCGGTATAGACCTCGGCGGCACCAAGAAGGAATCCATACTGCTGGATGCAGCTGGTAACGTACTGGCGCGCCGTCGCCGACCGACTCCTCTCGCAGATGGTTATGACGGCATAGCCGGCGAATGGGGACATATCAGCATGGATAGCAATGGCGCTGAATGCTACTGCGGCAACCGCGGCTGCATTGAGACTCTGATCAGCGGATCCGGAGTGGAGAGAACCTTCTTGAGTGAGTTTGGATATCAGATGAGCATGAATGATATTGTGGCCCACGCCCGCAGGGGAGAAACCAGATCTGTCCGGATATTCGACCGGTTTCTTGAAGATTTCGGCCGCTGCGTCGGCGGACTGATTTCCCTGCTTGATCCGGATGCGGTTGTGATTGGCGGCGGTCTTTCCAATATTGATGAAATCTATACAGTTGGCATTGAACAAGTCAAACGCTATGCATTCCATGACAATCTGAATACTCCGGTTCTGAAAAACCGACTGGGCGATTCCGCCGGTGTCTTTGGAGCCGCCTGGATCGGTCGGTCAATTTTATGATTTCAATATTTCTGCGCAATTTTATTAGAATGACTACTGTCCGATGAACTTTCTCTTTCACATGCTGCTCTCCGGTGCGGACGAACAGATTCTGGTCGGCAATTTCATGGGTGATTTTGTCAAAGGGCCACTGCTCGAACGTTTTCCGGAGGGGATCAGGCGGGGGCTTAAACTGCACCGCAGTATCGACTCATTCGCCAGCCGGAACGAATTGTTCCAGTGTAGCAGGCGGCGTATTGATCCGCACTACGGACTGTATCGCGGCGTGTTGGTGGATCTGTTCTATGATCATTTTCTGGTTAAGGAGTGGAATAGGTGGTCGGATGAAACGTTAGACATTTATCTTGCAAGGAGCAGAAGAATAATTGAACAGCATCGGACCGAGTTGCCGGAGCGTCTGCAGCGGATCGTTCCGATGATCTTTGATGAGCTGCTGCCGTCATACGGTACGCTGTCCGGTATTGGTAATGCATTGGAACGCATGTCACGCAGGGTTTCCAGGGAGAACCCGCTGGCAGTCGCGGAGGCTGAGCTGGAGCTGAATTATGATGGCTTGCTGGCTGATTTCCGCGAGTTTGTTCCCGCTGCGCTGTGCTTTTCGAAAGAGCTGATTGCAGCGGGAGTTCCTGCTGGAGGGAGTGGCGGAATCTGAAATGTCTTGAATGGTTTTGTAAAAACAATCTGAAATACCATCAGCTTCATGTACCGGTATTACAAGGTATTACAGCAAACGTGTCAAGATCTTGTTTTGTTTGCACTCCTCTGTTATGTTGCAAGTTAATAGTTGTTTTGAAGTCATTTTTACTCGCTTTAACGAGGTTGTCATGAATCCTGTCCGTATCATAAAACTCTACGTCTTTGTCTGTTGCAGCCTGATCATATCCGCTTGTGCTACGACTGCTCCAAGGCAGGTCCTGCCGCAGCGGCCTGCCAAAATTGCGCTTGTACTCGGCGCCGGCGCATCTAAAGGCTTTGCCCATGTGGGTGTGCTGAAAATCCTCGAAAGCAACAAAGTACCGATCAATATGATTGTTGGTACGAGTGTGGGAAGTTTTGTAGGAAGCCTTTATGCTTCCGGTTATGATGCTTATGCTCTTCAGAAAATCAGCCTGTCGATAGAGAAAAGTGATGTCGCCGAATTGACGCTTCCTGACAACGGTTTTCTGAAAGGTGACCGTCTGCGTGACTATATCAATTCAAAAGTCCGGAATGCTCCGATCGAGAAGCTCAAAATCCCATTTTACGCCGTGGCCACCGATATCAAAACCGGCGATAGTATCGTGTTTAACACCGGCAATACCGGTATGGCGGTTCAGGCAAGCTGTGCAATTCCTGGTGTGTTCCAACCGGCTAAATTTTCAGGGACAAGTTATGTGGATGGCGGGGTGGTCAAGCCGCTGGCGGTCGATGTGGCCAAACAGTATGGAGCAGACGTCGTGATTGCAGTTGATATCGCTTCCGGCATCGACTCTGTTGTTCCAACCTCTACGATGGAAACTATCATGAAATCGATCCAGATTATGTACAGCAATATGTCCCAGATTCCGATCAGTCAGGCCGATGTGGTTATCAAACCTGATGTGGGCTTTGTCGGTTCAACGGACTTCGGCCATCGTAATGAGGCGATCATGGAGGGCGAAAAAGCGGCTGTGGCTGCCATGCCCAGAATCAATGCGCTGCTTGCAAAACTCCGCCAGGAAGGTCGTTTACCTGCCATTGATTCCAAATAGGATCACACAATCACCCGATTGATGCTAATCTACCGCTATTTCAATTTACAGGTTCTGTAGTGGCGATCCCTTGCGGTCGCCCTTGTTTCTGAATTACAAAGGTTTTGTCTGGAGCTTATTGTTATGGAAGCCAAAGAAGTATTTGTTCCAATTTCTCTGGAAAGTATCGAACCGGTAATTTTTCCAGATGTTGCGCTGTATATAAAAACCGGCAGTAATTATGTTTTATACAAGAATCATGGTCGTGATTTCTGCGATCACGATCATGAGCGCCTTTCAAATAATGGTGTCGAGTTTATTTATGTTTCCAAAAACGACATGGATGTCATTACCAGCCACATGGAAGCAAGCGCCGAACGGTTGCTGAAAAGCAATGTTTTGAGCGCCAAGGCAAAGGGCAAGATGATTTACCAGACATCGATAAACTTTGTGGATGATATTTTTAATAATCCTGAAAAAACTACCGATCAGGGTCGCACCAAACGTCTTATCGAAAACCTGATGATGTATCTGTCAAACAACCCCGATGCGATCAGTTCGCTGGAATCGGTTATGTCTCACAACTATCATACCTTTGTGCATTCGTTGCAGGTGGCATCCTTGACGCTGCTGATGCATTCGGATGCATTTACCCTGTCTCGCGACGAGATGCTGGATGTAGGGACCGGTGCCATCCTGCATGACTTTGGCAAGATATTTGTACCTCATGGAATTCTGAACAAAAGCGGAAAGTTGAATGAGGCTGAAGTAGAAATACTGAAACGCCATCCGGAGGATGGGTACCTGTTTTTGAAGGACAAGGACGTGTTTTCTCCAGTGGCATTGGCGATAGTACGGCTTCATCATGAGCGTTGCAACGGCAGTGGTTATCCGCTCGGGCTTGAAAGCAGGGAAATTCCGCGCAGCGCTCAGATAACCGGTGTTGCAGATGTTTATTGCACACTTACAACTGATAATCATGGCAACAAAACCATGCCGCCTCATATTGCTGTCCAGTTAATGCGTGGTCAGATGAAGGAGTTGTTTGCCCCGCATCTGCTGGATACGCTCGAAAAACTTGTCTGCACGGAGGATGTCCAACAATTCCTGCTCTGATTCAGGTAGTTATACGATTGTCAAATTTTTTGAAATACTCTTCGCGGCACCAGTTCTCCACATCCACCAGCGCCTGGAACGCTTCGCGAAAGTCATTCATCCCGATGCTGAATACGCCGTGTCCATAGACGATTGCCCGACCGGACCGGCCGATTATCGGCGGGACGTTCCTGGCTATGCCGCCGGCTCCTATTTCTCCAGCCACAACCGGTGTGGGCCCCAGAAACCTGACTTTTTTACAATCTCTCCAGCAGTCCTTGATGGTGCAGTTTTCCTTTTCTTCGCAAAGCATGCTCATAACAACTGCAAAGCGGGGATGTCCGTGCAAGATGGCATGGCAGCCGGTTGTTTCAAAAATGCTGCGGTGCGCCACCAGTTCGCTGGAGGCGGTGATGCCGACCGTAGAGCTGTTTTCAAAGGGGACTGGATCAATGCAGCCTTGCAGTTCATCCAGGCTTGAAGCGGTTTGGGAGATGTAAATCAGGTCGCCGTTGGAATAGGATATATTGCCGAAAAAAGAATCAACCAGGCCGCGCTGCACTGTGTAGCGTCCAACTTTGGTGATTTCCTCCAGAATGTCGGCTTTGTTGCTGAACGGTCCCTTCCGAAAAGCAAGCCCTTCTGCCGAAAGAGTCGGAAGCCACTGCCGGCGGAAATTCTCGAAAGAAGCTTCCTCATCCGGTAAGCTGAAACCGGATTTAAGAACATCCTCCAGGTATTTGATGTAGGTGGAGTGGAACACCGAGGACCAGTTGATGTAGGCCTGTTCGACCGTCAGTGCACCATTCGCTATAATTCCGATCTCTTCAACAATTATCCCTTTGCGACTGCCTAAAATATCAGCAATTGTTTTAACCGGATTAATACCTAGTTCAGATTTTCTCAAAATCGGGATGTCATGCAGGAATGTGCGGGTCTCTGTGTCATGCGGAACTATCACCCGCTGGTCCGGATCCGCTCTCTTAAGCAGAAGGTCGGCAAAGGGGAGGGCTGGTTTGGCAACGGCCAGTGCCAGGCAGTTCAAGCGCGAGAGGATGTCGGATGCCAATGATGCCAACGCCTGGTCTCCGCTGGATATCATTTCA
>JBBQCH010000144.1:0-8827 GCA_038318485.1 Geobacterales bacterium | reverse complement strand
CATCATCGAAAACTCGGACATGCCACCGATACCGGCAATTACATTGAGTGGCATGAAGATTACACTGAGAATGGTCAGGCGGTAAATAACCCGGTTCTGATTGATGTTGATGAAGCCGACCGTGGCATCCATCAGGAAGTTTATCTTGTCGAACAGAAAGGCGGTGTGGCCGTCCAATGATTCGATGTCACGCAGGATCTGCTGGGCATCTTCAAGCTGCAGTAGGGAAAGAAGCTTCCTGCGGATCAGGAAAGTCAGGGCGCGGCGCGTATCCAGCACATTCCGGCGGATGCGGCCGTTCAGATCCTCTTCCTCGGCGATATCGGCCAGAGTCCGGGCCGCTTCTTCGTCGGTCATCTTTTCACTGAGAACTTTTTTGCCTACTTTACCCAACTCGGTATAAATTTCTTCCAGCGAATCCGCAGAGTACTCGGCATCGGCCGCATAGAGGTCCAGCAGCATGTCCATGCCATCGGAAACAGTGCCGGCCTGAATTCGGGCGCGCAGGCGTTGCAGGCGGAAAACCGGCAGTTCTTCCTCACGAACCGAAAAAAGTATGTCACGATACAGGATGAAGGCTACGGCAACATTATTCGAATTGCCTTCCCGGTCCAGCAAAAAGTCTGAATGCAGGTGGATTTCGCCGTTTACTTCAACATAAAAGCGTGCGCTGGTTTCTATGTCGGTCAGGTCCTCCGGATCGGGCAATTCCAGATCGAAATACTGCCCGATCTTGAGTCGGTCCGCCTTTGTAGTTCCAACCAGATCTACCCAGATCGGCTTGATCCCATCCAGATCTTCGACCGCCTCGATCGTGGTTTGTTTCAGACGGCCCTGCGACAATTCGAATGCATTCACCACACAGACAGCGCCCAGGTAGCTGCTGCGGGAGGCCAGCGTGTCCCGGGTGACATCGGAAACCTCATCCAGTATTTCGTCCTCACGACCGTCGTCCATCAATCCCCAGATCAGAAACAGCTCTTCCGGTGTTAGGCCATCCAGAAACAACGCGACATCAGCAGGTTCTAACTGATCTATCTCAGCCTTCAAACGGTCCAGATGCTTCTTCAGTATCTCGGATTCGGCCGATTCATCGCGCGCCAGTTCCGGCCCGTGTTTGATTTCTTCCGGGAGCTTGTATTCTGACAGAATATCTTGAATGGTTTTAAGTGACACTCTGCACCCGCTTTAAACTGTTGACCTGATCGGCAACTTTGTTCGTTTACCATATTGACCTAAATAAGGCAAAACAATCGGTAATTATTTGCTTTTGGCTCGGCATATTTAGTTTTGCAATCAATCAGATTCCAGTAGCACGAATATGAAATAATAGCGCTTGACTTCGTTTTAATGTCGTTGTATCAAAATCGTGTCACAAAAATAAAAATCGTATTCATTGATGGGAAAGATCGACACCATGCATATGGCTGACGCGCTGTTATCCCCCGCTGTGGGAGGCTCAATGTGGGCCGTTTCAGCCGTAACAATCGCGTATTGTTCACATAAAGTGAGCAAGGATATGGATGACAGCAAGATTCCGTTGATGGGAGTTTTGGGAGCCTTTATTTTTGCGGCCCAAATGGTCAATTTCACGATACCGGTTACCGGTTCCAGCGGTCATCTGGGTGGTGGTCTGATCCTGGCAATCCTTCTGGGACCTTATGCGGCTTTTCTTACCATTGCATCAGTGCTGGTGGTACAGGCGCTGTTTTTTGTAGACGGAGGATTGCTGGCATTGGGATGTAACATCTTCAACCTCGGTTTTTTTCCCGCCTTCATCGCCTATCCGTTTATTTTCAAAAAAATAATCGGCAGCCAACCAACCGCCGCAAAGATATCTGTTGCCTCGATCATTGCCGCAATCGCCGGATTACAGCTGGGCGCTTTCGGTGTTGTTCTTGAAACGGTCTCCTCAGGAATATCCTCACTCCCCTTCTCGACCTTTGTTGCCATGATGCAGCCGATTCACCTGGCCATAGGAATTGTGGAGGGTCTGGTCACCGCTTCGGTGGTCTCATTTGTCGACAAAGCCAAACCTGAAATCATGCGAAGTGTCCTTGAATCACGCCCGATTGGCGGACATCCGGTTCGAAAGCTTGTGCTGGTGTTTTTGATCCTTTCGGTTGTTACAGCGGGAGTTGTTTCTTTGTTTGCCTCAAAAAAACCGGATGGTCTGGAATGGGCAATAAGCAAAGTTACTGGTCAGGAAGAACTGAAAGGACCTGAACAGGGACTGCACGCCATACTGTCGGCGTTGCAGGAAAAAATCGCCTTTTTACTGAATTATTCACTGCCAAAAACTGCTGCAGCAAAAAAGGAGTCCTCGGCAAGTGAGCCGGTAAAAGCAGCAAAATTGGAGCGAAGTCTGGGTACCAGCGTTTCTGGTTTGGTGGGCGGGCTCATAACTTTGATGCTGGCGTTGCTGATTGGTCTGATATTGAAGCTTAGGAATCGATAAACTAAATACCAGGATTGACAAGTCTGTTAGTCGTCTATATAGTGAAATCGATTTTCAATATCAAGGTCTGGTGAGGGTTATGACAAAAAAGCATTTTGAAAAGCTATTAGCAATTTGTTTCACACTAACAATTTTCCTTGCTAACCCCGCTTTTGCGGCACACCCGTTGGTTGGCGATGATACTGGAACTGCGGGTATTTTGAAGTTTCAGGTGGAAACCAGCGCTGAATTAGGCTGGGACAGAGAAACCGAACAGGGAATTACGACAAAATCGAATAATCAAAAACTTAATGTTACCGTAACAGCAGGGGTTCTGGATTCCCTCGACCTGGTAGTATCCTGTCCCTATACCTTTCAGCATATAGAAGGAAATGCTGGAAACAGGATCGACAACAGCGGTCTGAATGACCTTTCAATGGCATTTAAATGGAGGTTTCTGGAACTTGGTCCGGCCAGTTTTGCTTTCAAGCCTTCGATAACATTCCCCAGCGGTAATCACGACAGAAGTCTCGGAGCCGGCCGGGTCGCTTACGGCGCGACTTTGGTATCAACCCTGGCATTCAGCCCGGTTACTGTACATGCCAATATCGGTTATACGAATCAAAGATACACGGATGCTGATAAGGATACGACACGCGAACATCTCTAGGCCCTTACGCTGTCTGGTCTTGTTGAAGTTGCGAAGGGTCTGCAGCTTGTGGCCGAAGTCGGTACTGCAACAAATCCGGATCTGGAAAGCGCCACCTGGCCGACATTTGTGACCGGAGGCATGATCTATTCCGTTCTTGGAAATCTTGATTTCGATATGGGTGTCAAGGGGAGCTTGACAAACGCCGGGCCGGATATGGTCTTGTTGACCGGTATTACCTATAAATTCCCCTAGTCAGCCCCCATAATGTTGTGAAAACTATATCGATGTGATTTATTAGGGAAGTAAGACAACCGTCTTCTCCCTTTTTCGTTAAAGGACCCGACCATGGCTTCAATACAGAATGCGGTCCTGGATCTAAAAAAACTGGACCTGCTTGCAAACGGGAATTCCGGCATCCACCGGCTGGATGCCCGTGCCAAGGTTCTGGTTACTCTGGTATTCATCATCTGTGTTGTATCTTTCAAGCGCTATGAACTGGCCGTTCTGTTTCCCTTCTTCCTTTTTCCGGCGGTAATGATCTCACTGTCAGGGCTCCCGCCACTATTCATTCTCAGAAAAATCATCCTGCTCTGTCCGTTTGTTCTGGCGGTTGGAATATTCAATCCAGTTTTTGACAGGGAGATACTTCTCCAGTTCGGTTCGCTGGGGATCTCCGGCGGCTGGATATCTTTTGCCTCCATCCTGGTTCGCTCAGTACTTACAGTCGGGGCCGGCTTCATTCTGGTGGGGGTGACCGGCTTTACAGCGGTATGCCAGGCGCTGGAACGACTGGGGATGCCTCGGGTCTTTGCCGTGCAGCTGCTGTTTCTGTATCGTTATATTTTTGTACTTACCGAGGAGTCGGGTCGTGCTTCCCGGGCTAGAGAGCTTCGCTCCTGCGGGAAAAAGGGGCAGGGAATCAGCAGTTTCGGGTCGCTGATCGGGCATTTGCTGTTGCGGACCTGGCAACGGGCTGAGCGTATTCACATGGCAATGCTGGCCCGCGGTTTTACAGGAGAATTTCACGCCGGCCGTCAATCACATTTTGGCCTGACTGAAGTATTCTTTGTGCTGGCCTGGTCTGCACTATTCATTTTTCTGCGACTTCAGAATGCATCACAGTTTCTGGGGACAATGATCACGAGGTTGTTTTCATGAGTCACCACATTGTTGAGGTGAAAAATCTGCGGCACGTCTATTCCGACGGCACAGTTGCTCTCAAAGACGTTTCATTCATTGTCACTCACGGAGAATCGGTTGGCATCATCGGTGCCAACGGTGCCGGTAAATCCACCCTGCTGCAGCATTTGAACGGCAGTCTTGAGCCAAGCGGCGGTACGATTTACATTGGCCATACCCAGCTTTCCAAGGGCACCTTGCCAGACATCAGGCGAACAGTCGGCATGGTGTTCCAGGATCCGGATGACCAGCTTTTCATGCCGACCGTCTTTGATGATGTTGCTTTTGGGCCGCTTAACCTGGGCTATACACCGGCGGATGTGGAACGGCGGGTAACGGAGGTTCTGGAGCTGGTTGGTGCCGGCCACCTGCGTTGCAAGCCGCCTTACCATCTATCGGGAGGCGAGAAGAAGCGGGTGGCGATTGCCACGGTCCTTTCCATGTCGCCTGATATTCTGGTAATGGACGAGCCGACCAATGGACTTGATCCTTTTGCCCGCCGTCAGTTGATAAAGCTGATGCAGGATTTCAAACACACCAGAATCTTTACCAGTCACGACCTGGATATGGTGCTGGAGCTCTGCGAACGGGTGATTGTGCTGAATGAAGGTGAGGTCCGGGCCGATGGCCCGGCGCTGGAAATATTCGGCGACGACGAACTGCTGGAAGAATGCCGCCTGGAAAAACCATTTTCGATGCAGGGCTGCCCGGTTTGCGGTGAGAAGAGAAAAAACATGCAGTGGTGAGTATGTAATCAGAAATGGCAGCTAAAAGCCGCCCTTTCTAAATATGTATAGGTCAAAAGAAGCCGTTCAAACCTTGGCCAGAACCTTCAGTAAATGCGGTACCATCTGCTTCTTGCGTGACATGACATTCTTCAGTTCATAAAGATGCGGCTCAAGCTGCGGATATTCCATGACGTGGGCGATGCGGGTATGCCCCTCCACCAGGAAAAGCGTCGTTTCGGTCGTTATGTCGGTCACCATAAGACCGGCAATGAAAAGATTATCCCGGCGCTTGACCTCAGCCAGAGCCGACAGCAGCTCCTCCTTCATTCCGTAAAATTCGTCATACCCGACCACTTCCACCTGCCCAACCCCAATCGTGTGCTTTTCCTGCTTGAAAAGTTTGAAGTCAGCTGATACGACCCGCTCTACCGTGCCGTAGTTTTTAAGTGAACTGCAGGCCGCAAAGATGTCCCGGCCGAAATCGACGGCAACCAGACCTGACCGCTGCTCCAGCCAGGCTACCGCCTGACGGTCGGCTTCGGTGGTGGTGGGTGACTTCAAAATAACCGTATCGGAAAGTATTCCGGCCAGCAGAAGTGCGGCAATGGTTTGGTCCGGTTCAATAAAGCTTTCCCGATAGCGTCCTGCCACCAGGGTGCAGGTGCTGCCGACCGGCACAGTGGCAAAGGAGATCGGCAGGTTCGAGTGGCTGTTGCCCAGCTTGTGATGATCGATGACTTCGCTGATTTCAACCTGCTCCGCCCCCGGAACCGCCTGCCCCAGTTCGTTGTGATCAACCAGTATCAGGCTGTAGGGGATTGGCGACAACAGTGATGACTTGGTCGCCACGCCAGCCAAAGTGCCATCTTCTTCCAGCGCCAGAACAGCCGGTTCAGTGGAGGACATCAGCTTCTGGCGCAGGCCGGATAGCGACTCGCCGACACCGATCGTTGAAAACTTGCTTTCGGCCAGAAAGGCTACCGGCGTGGAAAGACGCGCCAGCCAGGCGGCAGTGGCAGTGTCATGCGGGGTCAGCAGCACGTTGACTCTATTCTCAGCGGCCAGTTCAGCCAGTCCATCCTCCAGTGGATGTCCGCCGGTTACCACCAGCACCCTGACACCTCGTTCAATGGCAACCTGCTGAATAGTTCGGCGATTGCCGGTCATGATCAGCAGTTCGCGCGGATCATGTTCTTCAATCCGGCTGATAAATGACTCCTCCAGCATCGCACCGATGAAAAGCTTCAGTGTAACCGGATCATCGCCTTCTCCACCGGTCTCAAACTTCCCGGCCAAAGTGCTGCCCAGACTCGGCAAGCTGGTCTTGACCTGCCGAAGTTTCTCCTGGCAGGGCAGCATATAGCTCTCGGAGAGCCGGCGCAGCGAAAGAGCGCCGCAAGGTTTTTCAGCATCATCAATCACCGGCAGAATCCTTACACCGCTCTTGTTGAACAGCTCCAGTGCTTCGTAAGCGGAGGCCTGCCGGCCAATTGTAATGGCCTGTTTTTTGACGATGTCGCGTACCTTGGGGTGGACATCAGCCAGCAGCAGCGGTTCGGAAATGCCCAGTCGTTCAAGGATATAGCGGGTTTGTGGGTTAGGGGTGCCGGCCATTGCAGCAACAACGTTTGAATCGCCAAGTTTTTGTTTAAGGGCAGCATAACTGATCGCCGAAGCTATGGAATCCGTGTCCGGGTTGCGGTGTCCGATTACGTAGGTGGTCTTTGTCATGTTTACATACTTTCTGCAGTGGATTGTATTCTTCATCAGTATACTGCTGCTCGTAAAGCAGGCACGGTTATACATATATTAATAGAAAAGTCAAACTACATTCCCTTAAGTTTCCACAGCGCCGCAACCCCGAATACCAGAAACATGAATCCGGCTGTACGATGAATCCAACAGAGCGGGATAAAGCGCACCAGTTGCTTTCCTGCAAAAATTCCCAACAGTGATACGCACCAGAGAGCCAGCGTGGAAGCACTGAAAACCATGCCCAGCCCCATCAGGCTGTCGGAATGTCGGGCAGCCTGACTGGCGGTCACCAGTTGGGTCTTGTCCCCCAATTCGGCCATGAAAATCATTATGAAAGCGGTACGTATTGCGGTTGCCGCAGTGGGAGGCGATTCCTCATCGTCATCTTCATTGTCACAAGCGTGCCTCAAGGTGCTGTAGCCGAAGTAGAGAAACAGCAACGCCGAGACCAGAGTCACCCAGAAAATCGGCAGCAGCAGAAACAGCACTTTGCCCACCGCCACCGCAGCCATGTTCAGCACAAAAAAAGCGGCCGCGATGCCTACAAAAATACGTTGCCAAGGGTAGCGCAGCGCCAGAGCCATCGCGGTCAGTTGAGTTTTGTCGCCCAGTTCCGCCAAAAAGATCAATCCGAAGGTACTGAGAAAAACGGTTTTTTCCATTGATAACTCCGAAAATATAGTTCCAAGTGCTACTTGTTTTCAATTGGAACAGTACGCTCCGCCTGTTTCTTTCCGAAAACCAGAGAAGCGATTACAGCCAAAGCCAGGCTGGCAAATATGACCGTCAGTGAAACATGAATCGGAATCTGGATGCCGATGGCGGTTGCAATCATCTTGCCACCCACAAAAGCCAGTATGAATGATATTCCCAATTTCAGATACACGAACATCCCCATGACACTGGCCAGCAGAAAATATAGTGATCGCAGCCCCATGATGGCGAATATATTGGACGTAAAGACGATGAACGGATCCAGGGTGACGGCAAAAATCGCCGGGATAGAATCAATCGCAAAAAGAACATCGCTGCTTTCCACCATCACCAGCGTCAGAAACAGCGGGCTGGCCACCAGTAGACCATTCCGGCGTTTAAAGAACCAGTCGCCACGTACTCGTTTGGTGAACGGGAACAGACGCCTGGCCAATTTGACCAGCAGGTTTTTCTCCGGATCAACTTCATCCTCTTCACCAAAGGCCATTTTCCAGGCCGTAAACAGCAACAGCGCCCCAAAAAGGTAAAACATCCAGTGGAAGGTTGTCAACAATCCAATACCGGCAAAGATAAACAGCGCCCTCAGGGCTAATGCACCGATAATGCCCCATTTAAGGATTCGGGCCTGATGTTCGCCGCGGATACCGAAATAAGCAAAGATCATGATGAAGACGAACAGGTTATCGACCGACAATGACTTTTCAATGATGTAACCAGTTAAAAACTCCAGCGCCTTGGTCTTGCCAAGCGTAGCGTAGATTCCGGCATTGAAGCTGAGCGCCAGCAAAACCCAGATTACGCTCCAGGCCAGTGCCTGGCGAAACGATACTTTATGAGCCTTGCGGTTCATCCCCAGGTCGATAGCCAGCATGATAAACATCAGCACCCCAAAGGCGCTCCACATTAACGATTGATCTGACATCCGTTTCCTTTTCTGATGCGCCCGAGGCGCTCTTTCACAGTCGCCAGCAGCTTTCTGGCCCAGATGAATTCGGTGGCCAGAATTGCCAGCCCGATCGGGATGACCACCACCGCCGGACCAGGCAGTGCGATCATCGCAATTCCGGCGGCCAGGACGGTAAATCCGATCACGATAACTATCAGCCGCCTGGCTTGTCCCAATGTTTTAATAATGAAATGGTTCACTTGATGATTGCCTCGTCAGATCGAAATGTCTCTGTAATTGAAACAATCAGGATAATTCATGCAGTATGGGGAAACCAACTTGTCATTCATGTATCTCCTGTCCTGGACTAACGAAGGATATGCCCTGGCCAGAAGTGGCACCGATCATAACGCACTCGATGATCGGGGTGTTCACAACCCGGTCGCCCACCCACCTGACAATGAAATTCGCTCCGA
>JBBQCH010000143.1:0-8880 GCA_038318485.1 Geobacterales bacterium | reverse complement strand
TATTTTTTCTCCTGCGAAAGGGCCTGATGTGATCTCTTCGCTGAACCAGCGTTCGGGGAGGGTATCGTCCTTTTCGGTTAAGCCCAGGCGCGCATTGATGAGTCTTTCGATCCCCATGATATTGCGACCGATTTCGTCCAGCTGCTCCGCATTAAACGATTCTCCGGTCAGTTCCGTGAGTTGGCGGGCAAAATCTTTGTAATCAGCGGTTGAAGGCGAATTGAAAAGCTTGGTCGAAAAGCGGCACATGCCGACTGAGTCGCCAACGGCAAAAGTGTTTTCACATTTGCGGACAGCATATTCCTTGCCTTCGTAAACATTGGGCTCCGGTGCCACATAGCCCCCGTATAATGCGGTCTTTATTGTTTGTTTATTGTTTATCTTAGCGTTAATCTCCAGTGTCGGCCTGTTGCGAAGATGATCCATGCCGCGGGTTGCCACGGCAAGTCCCAATGCAAATCCCTTGAGAATACGTGCGTCATGAGGGTCGGACTGGAATAGCCCTTTGACAGCTATCCGGTAGTTGAGTGCTTCCGCCGGGTACTTGCCGGATTCCACTGCCCGGCTGGAATCGGCTATGACGTCGCCAAAACCTTCCCGTCTGGCGGTCATGAAGAGCAGCTTTTCCACGGTCTCATAGTTTCCCCAACCTAGATCCAGTCCTCCAGTGTCCTTTGTGGTTATGATGCCGCGCTGGTAAAGCTCCATAGCCCAGGAGATTGAGCTTCCGGCACTGGCTGAGTCCAGCCCGAGCTCATTTAGTATGTTGTTCAGTCGTAGAACCTGTTCCGGTTGCGATAGGCCAATCATGGGTCCCATCTTTTGTACTGTAACGTATTCTGGGCCGTCTCCCTTGTCGAAGCGATCATAGACGCCGTCGCCATTAATGCCCTTATAGCTTTTCTCCTTATGGTGTTCCAGTCCGGCCTGCTGCTGGTCGTAGCTGGCATTGCCGGACAGTCCCTTGAGAGCGTTTGCACCCCAGCCACCCTTTCCTTCCGGTGTCATATCGTTGAGAGGACGACAACGGACCGGGCATTTTAGGCAGCCGTCCATACCAGGGCGATAGGCATCGAAATTGTCGGCATCGAGAGAGTCACCCCAGCTGGTGCGCTGGTTATTCAAAGCTCCCATGGCGCCAAGGATGCGGCTGGGCTTGTACAGAAAAGGTGTCCCTACTGTTTTCAGAGCATTTTTGATCACGCTGGTCGAAAGGATCTTTTGTGCTATTTCCCTGTTGTTTTCTTTAAAAGCCGTGGATAGGGCGGGTTGCTCGCCGCGTCCCAGCATCATGACTGCTTTGAGTTTAAGGGAACCCATTTTTGCGCCGGCTCCTCCCCGTGCGTAGATAGCCTTGACCCCGCCCATGATGCCGGAACAGAGAACCAGGTTTTCTCCGGCACTGGTGATGCGGGCCATGGCCATGTCTTTGCGTTCTGTACAGGAAAAATCCTTTTCTACAGCTCGTGTGACATCGGAATTGTCCATACCACGGTATCGGATGGCGTCATGGAATCCAACTTCCCGACCGGAAATCCGGAGCAGGGTCCATTCGGACGCTTGGCCATACAGGACCAGATGGTCGTAACCATGAAATTTAAGGAACGTGGGAAAAGCATCGCCACAATTGCTGTCGAGAATAGCATAGCTTTCCGGCGAGATGCTGCTGACGTTGCCGCGGGTTGCCGTCGGGACGGTGCCGGTCAGGGCACCGCTGCCAAAGATCAACGGAATCTGGGGGTCCAGAGGCTCCTTCCCGACTGGCATAAGGTTGTAGAGCAGATACATGTTCGCCCCGCGATTGGTGAGAACTGTATGGATTACATCTTTGGACAGGTATTTGGAAAAAAAAGTTTTACGTTCCAGGTCAACGAATAATACGGCACCCTGTGTCAAATACTGGGGCCGGTCGTGCATGCGTGTCGCAAGCTGTTCAACCTTTGTCCTGATGTCCATAAATCACCTCCGTTAACTTTCAGATATAGCGTATTTAAGCCCTTTTACGTATTCAAAACTTATGGAGCCGTTCCCTGTGAGAAGGCTGCTATTTCGTGGTTTTGTCAAAAATACCTAGTATACAATATGTGTGTCTAAGGACTGTAATTGATCCTGGTAGCTGGTTTATTATAAGTTTTTGAAAAATATTTTAAATATAGTGAATAGTTATTGTTAGTTATAATTTATGGATTAAATAAAAAAATGTATATCAAGTAGCGTAGACTAAATAATTATCACTTGCATACAAGATAATAATTCGTGCAGAAAATGTCAATGATAATTTTACCGCCAGGAGTTCAAGTCTGCTCGTTGAATTATCTGTATTCAGGCCATTCGTCCATTGACGTATAACGCAATTATAAGTATATTAGTACCAGTATACGATTAAGTCGAGGTGCTACTGCTTGGAATTCACGGTGATGACAGCCATTATGTCTAACTCTGAAAATCTGTTAAAACGGTTCCCCGGATATGATGCTGTTTCTGCGTAAACATAGGCTTTGGCTAGTCATGGTACTGATCGTAACCTGTGCTATCGTCGCCCTAATGCTGATTGATCGCGCTAAAAAGGAGGTGCGGGCCGAGGCGAGGGCTCGCTTTTTTGACCAATACAACCGGCAGCAGTACCTTGTGGCAGAAATGGCATCGCACTCGCTCAACGAGTTGTTTGCTACATACAACCGTAACCTGAATTTGGTTGTCAGTCTTTTTGAAGGAAAAAAGGTAGACCAGAAGCGGGCTGAGGAAATCAAGGGGAGTTTAAGTAAAATCTATGGGTCTCTGGTTGATACACCGGTTATCGACCTGGTAGTCTATGATAGCAAAGGCACTGCTGTTGCGATTGAGCCTAATGATCCCTACACTATGGGGCGCAGCTATGCCTGGCGGGAATATTACCGTTGGGCCCGGGAGAACAGGAAGCCCGGGCTGATGTATGTTTCCCCGTTCATGCAAATGGAAGGTGGGCGTAACCGTGGAGGTAAAGGAATAATCGTAGCCGAAGGGATTTATGGCTCTCAGGGCGAGTTTCACGGTGTTGTGATCTGCTCCCTGAACTTTGACGAACTGGCGCGAAAACACATCCTTTCCATTCGTATCGGCAAGCATGGACATGCTTGGCTTGTAGACAGCACTACCAGGACAATCCTTGTCGATCCCAATGGTAAAGTCGCCGGACAAAACTTTGACAAGTTGCTTTCCCGCAAGTGGCCACGCCTTTACGCTCTTCTCGCTTCAGCTGAGGATGGAAAACCGGGCAGCAGTTGGTATGATTACGAAGATCCTGATGACCCGCATT
Organism: Geobacterales bacterium; assembly: GCA_038318485.1. Lineage (GTDB taxonomy): Bacteria > Desulfobacterota > Desulfuromonadia > Geobacterales > Pseudopelobacteraceae > JACRCG01. The sequence continues at coordinate 5,585 of JBBQCH010000143.1, read as the reverse complement.
TGATAGTGCGCAAACAGGTCAGCTATCATCCGGTTCGCCTGGATAACAGGCTTTGGATTTTAGGTGTGTCCACTCCTGAAAGGGATGTGGAAGCGCTTCTCTCTCCGTTTCTACGACGTCAGGATGCTATTTCAACCACACTGCTGGTTACGATACTTGGTGTTGCTGCTTTACTATTGGCGCTACTGCTGAACTGGAATCGGTCACTTTCCACACTGGTAGCTTTGCATACCCGGGCGCTCACGGAAGCGCATTCAAGGCTCGAGTCCACGTTCGACGAGTTGCTGATAACTAAAAAAGTGGCAGCGTTGGGACGTCTTGCCCTTGGATTGTCACATGAAATCCGTAATCCACTCTCGGCCATTCAGATGAATATGCAGATGATTCGCAAGAAAATTGAGCCTTCCGGCGTGCTAAGTGAAAATTTTTCGATCGCCGAAGGAGAAATTCAGCGACTCAACCGTCTTCTTAAAGATGTCCTGGATTTTGCACGGCCCCGTCCTCTGAGGTTACAGAGTGTCGCACTGGAAGAGCTTATCTGTCGCCTGCTGCAGCTTTTGTCCCAACGCCTGGCAGAGCGGTGCATTCATGTTGAGACCTGTTTTGAATCACCTTTGAATCTGGTCTGTGACCCGGAGCAAATCCATCAGGTATTGCTTAATCTTGTTCTCAATGCCATCGAAGCCATGGAGGGGGAGAAAAATGATCGATGCCTCCAAATAACTACCTACGGTAAAGACAACCATGCATACATTCTGGTCAGCGATACCGGTCACGGCATCAAGAAGGAAAAGTGCGAACAGCTCTTTGACCCGTTTTATACAACCAAAACTTCGGGTGGCGGGTTGGGGCTGTCAATCCTTCAGACCATTGTTCTTTGTCATGGAGGTTCTGTTGCTGTTGAAAGCGAAACAGGTCATGGCGCCATCTTTACAGTGTCTCTGCCAATGATGGGGCCTTCCGGAAAGGGAGATCAATCACATTGAAAAAAATTCTGATTGCTGACGACGATATCGCTATCCGGCGAACCTTGGAACTGCATCTAACCGAAGAAGGATATACTGTCCTGACTGCAGCTAATGGCAGCGATGCGGTCCAGATAGCCGTAGACCAGAACGTTGGTCTGGTGCTTCTTGATTTACGTCTGGGAGAAATGGATGGTTTTGGAGTCCTCGGTCTCCTGAAGGAGAAACGACCGGAGTTGCCGGTTGTCATGGTTACGGCCTATGACGATATGCAAACTGCAATCAAGGCTATTCGACTTGGTGCCATAGATCATCTGGGCAAACCGGTGGACCTTGATCATCTGGACGAGGTCATCGATAAAATTTTTGAAATGAGCGCTCTTTCGCGTAACGGGGTTGCATTTTGCGATTCGTTCGAATCTACCTTCGATCCGTCCTTCGAGCAGAACATCATGGTCGGGCGCTCACGAACAATAAAGGAAGTTTACAAAACCATCGGCGCCGTTGCCGATTCCCGTGCCACTGTTTTGATACAGGGCGAAAGCGGAACCGGCAAGGAAATGGTGGCCAGGGCACTCCATTTCAACAGTACCTATCGAAACCGGCCGTTCATAGCCGTAGCATGCTCGTCGCTAGCTCCGTCAATTCTTGAAAGCGAGCTTTTTGGACATGAGAAGGGAGCTTTTACCGGTGCTTACCGGACTAAGCCCGGCAAATTTGAACTGGCACAGGGCGGGACGCTGTTTCTTGACGAAATATCCGAAACAGGTCCGGATATTCAAGTGAAACTGCTTCGTTTTCTCCAGGAGCGGGAGTTTGAAAGGGTTGGCGGCATTGAAACTCTCAAAGCCGACGTGCGGGTTGTCGCTGCTACCAATAAGGAGCTTTCTGCTTTGGCTGCCCAAGGTGAATTCCGAAAGGATCTTTATTATCGACTCAACGTAGTCACTATTGATCTTCCTCCACTGCGTGAACGTAAAGACGATATTCTGCTCCTGGTAAAGTATTTTCTTGAAAAGATGCGTCATGAAACCGGTAAAAATGTGGACATAGTTCCCCAGGAAACCATGAGTCTTATCCTTGACCATTCCTGGCCGGGTAATGTTCGCGAGTTGGAGAATGCTATTCGCCGTGCGGTCATCCTGTCACGCAGTAATGTTTTGCTTCCCGAATCTCTGCATCTTGAAGGCAGCCTGGAGCTTGAACGGTTTGCCCTGGTGGTCAAATCACTACACGATGTTGAAAGGGAACATATCGAAAATATTCTTATCTACACCGATTACGAGAAGAAACGGGCCGCCGAGATTCTCGGTATCTCCCGTCCGACACTAGATCGACGTGTCAAGGAGTATGGACTCGATGACCGGCCGAAGATCTGACTACTCTGGAATAACAGTCCCATGAAAGTATTTTACGATAAGAGGCAATCGGTTGCTTCCAATGATTCTTTGAGCCCGTCTGCCGGTAAACCTGCTCAGGTGCTGGAGAGCTGGAAAAAACTCGGCATCCCATTCGTCGAAACCTCTTTTGAACCACTCAACGCCGCAGACATTGCTGTGGCTCATGACCGGACTTATGTGGATTCTGTTTTGGCAGGTGACACTGCAAATGGCTTTGGGAATTGCGATCCGGTAATGGCGTCAGCCCTGTTGTGGGTAGCCGGAAGCATGGTCGCAGCCGCCTTGCATGCTTATGCGACCAGGGAAACTACTTTCAGCCCGACATCGGGGGCTCACCATGCTTGCTATGCCAGCGGTGGTGATTTCTGTACCTTCAATTTTCTCGTTATTGCAGCTGTCAAAGCGCATCAGGCTGGAGCCGGGCGGGTTGGTATTGTTGACCTCGATTACCATTACGGAAATGGCACTGATGATATTATCCGACAGCTGGATTTGACATTTATTCGGCATTACACGTCCGGAATTGACAGTAATGCGACCGTTGGAACTGCTGAACAATGGCTCAAGCGATTGCCGGATATTGTCAGGGAATTCGGTGATGTGGATCTGATTATCTATAATGCCGGGGTTGACTCACATCTTAATGATCTGCTTGGCGGTATGCTTACCACAGAACAGATGGCCCGCCGAGACAGGATAGTATTCGAGACGGCTCACGAGATCGGTGTGCCGGTCTGCACTAGTCTGGCTGGCGGGTATCAGGTGGCGCCTGACGGAAAGATCGATGCAGTTTTACGGCTTCATGATGCAACCTTTTTAGCTGCCTGGAAGGTGGTTGCGGTGCCTGATAACAAGAACAGAATAGATGGCTGGGTATTGTGGTGAATTTAAGTTGAGAAGATTATTTCCTGATGGCGAGTGCCACTCCTGTTACAGTTACAAACATGCCGACCAGGGCGGCTATTCCCAGTTTTTCTCCAAAGACCATAAAGGCCAGTAGAGAAGTGACCGGCGGTACCAGATAAAAAAGGCTTGCCACCCGAGTGGCCTCACCGCGACGGATCAGGATGTGCAACAGGCTTATTGCGCCCAGTGACAGTACCAGCACCAGCCAGACCATTGCGAACACAAAGGAGTTGGTCCATTTTATCTGCATTGTTTCAAACATGGGGGCAGCGAATGCCATCACAAATGTCGATGCGCCGAACTGGATGACTCCACCGCTGCGCATATCCATAAAGCCACAGAATCGTTTCTGGTAAAGGGTGCCTGCGGTGATGCCGAGCAGAGCCAGTATCGACATCAAAACCCCTAATTGATTGCCGGCGCCAAACGAAATCTTATCCAGCAGCACCAGCAGGACACCCACCAAGCCGAGTCCAAATCCGAACCATTGTTTGGTACGAACAGTTTCTCCCAACAGACGACCGGCTACGATAGCGGTAATCAGCGGCTGCAACCCTACAATCAGTGATACGATACCGGCAGGAACTTTTTGATTAATTGCTGAAAACACGCCGCCGATATAGATCGCATTGACCATTACGCCAGCCACAGAAATATGAACAAACTGTATCGGACTGGTTGGCCATGGAGCGCGCATCAGCAGGGTTATCGCCAAGAGCAGAAGCGTCACGAACCCGAATCGCCAGAGCAGGAATGTGAACGGCTCCGCGTAAGGCAGGCCGAGCTTCCCTCCAATGAAACCGGTGCTCCAGAGGATGACAAATACAATGGGCGCTGCAATCTGCCAGTAGCTGTCGCGATGCAGCGCTGTGGTTGTCATGTGAGAGACCTCAATAGTGTTTATATATTTATCGATGGTTCCAGTTGATTAATGTGGAATTGGCCTCAGAATCCTGATTATGAGTCAGTTCCGTCATGTGTAAACTGATAACTCTTCTTCGTTATTGAAATAACGCATGGCCGCATCTGCCAGTGCCTCCATCTCGTTTTCTCCAGGGTTGAGCAACACCGGGGCGATGAAAGAAATTTTTTTCAACAAGCTGTCCAGCAGGATTTTGGAATAGACCAGACTGCCGGTCAGGGCGATGGCGTCGATCTCGCCTTGCAGAACAGTTGTGCAGGCACCGATCTCTTTGGCAACCTGATAGGCCATTGCTTCATAGACCTCTGCCGCCTTCTGGTCACCTTCTGCGATCCGCCTTTCTATTTCAATAGCATTGGTCGTGCCCAGATAAGCATATAAACCACCTTCGCCGGTCAGTAATTTGAGCATCTGCTCCTTGCTGTAGTCCCCGCTGAAGCACATCTTGACCAAATCCCCTGCCGGAAGGGAACCGGCCCGCTCCGGAGAAAAAGCGCCATCTCCGTCCAGGGCATTGTTGACATCAATTATTTTACCTTTCCTGTGGGCTCCGACCGAGATACCGCCACCCAGATGTACGACGATCAGGTTGACTTCGTCATACTTTTTACCGAGTCCGAGAGCAATTTTCCTGCCGGTTGCCTTCTGGTTCAACGCGTGGAAACTGCTCTGCCGGGAGATCTGCGGTATTCCGGAATAGCGGGCGGAAATAAACAGTTCATCAGTCATGGGTGGATCAGCTGTCAGGACCGGGATATTGAACTGATTTCCGAGGTCGAAGGCTACCAGTCCACCCACATTGATCGGGTGTCTGCCGTAGATGCCGCTTTTCATGTCTTCGATCATCTTCGGGCAGATTCGGTAGATTCCGCCGGGGAGTGGCTTGACATTGCCGCCGCGACAGGCAATGGCATCAATCTGTTCGATCGGCAGGTTGCTGTCTTTCAAAACACCTAAAATTGCATCCTTGCGGTAATCATACTGGTCCCAGATCGTCTTAAACTTTCTCAGTTCCGCGTCAGTATGTTTTACCGACACATTAACTTTCATCTCTCCATCCGAGAATATTCCGACCTTAGTAGATGTCGATCCGGGGTTGATAATCAATACTGTCTTGTCGCTACTCATAATGGCTCCCTTGGAGAGGCTTTTAATAAGTTACCTTGTTTGTCTGAGACAGGTGTACTCATACTTCACAATGTACTGCCGGGCATGCATGTCCTCATGTCATTGTTTATCATTTCTGTCGTTTTGTTACTGAAATGTGTGCACCAGGTACAGCGAGACAATCGGGAAAAACAGCAGTGCAGTGATACGTATGAAGTCGGATGCCAGAAACGGCATCACTCCCTTAAAGGTATCGGTCAGCGGTACGTCCTTGGCCAGGCGGTT
>JBBQCH010000142.1:0-8925 GCA_038318485.1 Geobacterales bacterium | reverse complement strand
TCAACGCAATAGCTGCCGGTTTGCTTCCCAGATTCAACTGGGCTTGGATCATCGTTCGATCTGCGATGCTTAACTGTGTATAAATTTTCCCCATGCAACATTATCTCCCAAGTATGTTGCACTTGGATTTTGAGCGCGCCGTTTTATAGTTACTAACCGAGCTGTTCATAAAAGCAATCGCCTGAGACTTGTTATAGACATTGCCGCCGATTGTGATTGAAGCTACGGGCCATGCTTCAGGATGAGTTTTCCAGTATGCGTCGGCAAAGAATCCTTTTCCGATTAGTCACAGGATATTTATTAGTTTAAACTAATAACGATCGAAACTCTGGTAAAACCCAAGCCACACTTGACTCGCGCCAGCAAACAATATAAGAATAACTGAATTATTTACAGCTCATCACAGTCGGCGGGTTCCCAAAATGAAACCAGGTCTTAGCCTGATAACCAAACTCACACTCGTTATTTCTCTTATTCTGGCCGTATTCATGGCCCTGCTCGATTATATCAATGTAAGAAATTTCCGCACCGCGATGCTGAAGTACGCGGGCTCCAATGCTGACCAGATTGCCGAAGTCATCAACCAGAGCGCATATGATGCCATGCTGAAGAACGACAAGGGCAGTATGTACGAGATGATTAAACGTATCGGAAAGGACCCCAGCTTCGATCATATCCGCTTGATTGGTCGCGAGGGGACGGTGGCGTTTTCAAGCACCAAGAATGAAATCGGCATGGTTCTGGACAAAAACGCCGAAGCCTGCACCATGTGTCACGGAAAAAATGAAAATCCACGTTTACATGCTACGACGGAGCAACGCAGCCGCATCTTCACAAATCGCGACGGCAAGGAAGTCCTGGGCTTCACTAAAGCAATCTACAATCAGCCGGCCTGTATCACCGCAGCTTGCCATGTACACCCGGAAAAGTTCAAGGTTCTAGGGATGCTGGATATCATCGTTTCTCTGGAGGAAATGAACAAAAAGTCTCATGAATACCGTCTGGAGTTTATTCTTTTCAGCTGTTTCCTGCTCATATTCACCGGTGTCCTGATAAATGTACTTATCCAGAGAATGGTCAACAGGCCGGTCAAACTTCTGAGGCAACACGCAAACATGGTGTCGGCAGGCAATATGGACGCCAAGGTTACAGCCTTGTCGAATGATGAACTGGGGGAGCTGTCCGAATCGATCAACATGATGACCGTCAGCCTGAAAATGGCACAGGAGGAACTAAAGGAGTGGGGCAACAGTCTTGAGACGAAAGTTGAAGAACGAACCAGTGAAATCAAGAAGATTGAACATCATCTGCGGCGTTCGGAAAAGTTGGCATCGCTAGGCAAACTGGTGGCCGGTATCGCCCACGAGATCAACAATCCACTGACCGGTGTACTGCTCTACTCTTCCATAATCAACAGCGACAAGCGCCTAGATGAAGATTTGAAACCGGATGTGGAAAAGATTATCTCTGAAAGCAAACGCTGTGCGGATATTGTCGGCAGACTGCTGGAGTTTTCCCGTGAGGCTGTGCCCCACAAGGAAGCTATCAGTATAAATACCCTGCTCGAAAAGGTAATCACTCTCGTACACAAGCAGCCAAGTTTTCAGGAAATTACGATCCAGGAAAATTATGATGGCAATCTGCCTGACGTCCTGGTTGATCCGGGCCAGATCCAGCAGGTATTCATAAATATGTTCCTGAACGCCAGTCATGCAATGTACTATGGTGGGATCCTGACCCTCTCGACATCAACCGATGAAAATGAATCAACTGTTCGTACCGAAATCTGCGATACCGGTTGCGGAATCTCAGAGGATGATCTCGGCCATATTTTTGATCCTTTTTTCACCACCAGATCCGAAGGTACCGGACTGGGGTTATCCATATCGTATGGTATTGTTGAAAACAACGGCGGGAAGATTGAGGTCAAAAGCAAACTGGGCAAGGGCACGACATTTATTGTGACATTGCCCGCCTATAACAGGTCTTTGATGGATGAATTTATGCACTAACGGACCGTGGGGAACTATTTTGCATGTTGTGCTTTGATCGAGATGCCAAGCCGCTTCAACATGCCCTGAAAATTGGGCCGCAATATTCCGGTTTCCTCGGCAGCGTGGGTAACATTCCAGTTATTTCGCTCCAGAGCGTTTATTACGAAAGCTTTTTCAATATCCTCCACAGCTTTGTCACGGAGATGACGCTTCATCTCTTTTAACTCCTCTGCGCTGGTAGGCACGTAGCCGCTGGTTGCCGGTTCGTATTTTTCACGTTCCACCAGCTCAAGATCATCCTTTTGAATAATGTCCCCTTCTGCAAGAACTATCGCTCGTTCAATGGTGTTTTCCAGTTCACGCACATTTCCGGGAAATGGATATTCTTCCAGAAAAGCCATTGCATCAGGAGCAATCCCGCGAATCTGCTTGCCGAGATCAGAATTGTATTTTTGCAAGAAGTGTTTAGTAATCAGCTGGATATCACCTTTACGGTCGCGAAGTGGTGGCAAATCTATCGGGATAATATTCAGACGAAAAAAGAGGTCTTCGCGAAAGGTACCTTCAGAAACCATTTCCTTGAGGCTGCGATTGGTTGCCGCCACCAGATGTATATTGATCGGAATCGGCTGCGTCCCACCAATCGGAGTTACGATGCGCTCCTGTAACACCCGTAACAGCTTGGCCTGGGTTGAAAGGCTGATATTGGCAACTTCGTCAAGAAAAAGCGTACCACCATCGGCAACCCGGAAAAGCCCCATCTTGGTTTGAATAGCCCCTGTAAAAGAACCTTTAACATGACCAAACAGTTCACTTTCCAGCAGATTATCAGCCAGAGAACTGCAATCTAGAGCGACAAAAGGCTGATCGCGCCGGGGACTGTTGCGATGAATGGCTCGCGCCACTAACTCCTTGCCGGTTCCGCTTTCACCTGTAATCAGCACAGTGCTGTCAGATGAAGCTACTTGAATAATGCGCCGATATACTTTTTGCATCTCGCGGCTTTCGCCGACAAATGCGTCGAAACCGTGGTGACTTGAGATTTCCTTACTCAGATACATATCATCAACCAGCACCGCACGCTGTTCGATTGATTTATCAATCTTTTCCATGATCTGGTCAGGAGTAAATGGCTTGGAAATATAATCGGTGGCACCGTTTTTCATGGCTTCAACGGCTGTATCAACAGTGGCATAACCGGTAATCATTATAACCGGGACATCAGGTTGCAATCCCCTGACCGCTTTCAGTACTTCAATACCGTTCATACCGGGCATTTTCAGATCCGTAATGATGAGATCGTAATCTTTCTCCTGCAGCAACTCGATAGCGGCATGCCCGCTCATGCAGGTCTCCACGGCGAAACGCTCACCATCAAGAGTGCGCTGCAAACCTTCCCGGATTACCGCTTCGTCATCAACCACCAGTATAGAGATTCTGCCCATCAAGTCCACCTTCCCCGGTCACCAGTTTTACATACGTAATTGTCCGAACAATACCGCGTTCAATAGTTGCAAGTCAATGATATTTAGTCAATATACATTGAATTTCCTCCCTGTATTCGTTGGTTTACGACAATACTTGATGGTGTGTATAGATTATGTATACACAAGTCCCAGAACAACTCTTTTAAATTTTATCTCGCAATATCGGTTAATTATGTTTTCCGCAACTCGCCACCCACGAAATCCGACTGTATTACTTTGCTATACACTTTGGAATCTGACATCAACAACAGCCAATCACTGGTTAGTTTTTTTTCAACATTTTTAATACATTACATTTTATTTATACACTTGGCATAAAGAGTGCTCCACTTTTAAACAAAGGCAACATCAACCAGGTACTTTATTAAAACATATAAAGGATATCGTCATGAAACCCATTACCGCAACCATTTTGTCCCTTATCATATCTGTATCGCAAGCCTTTGCTTCAACTGGAACAACAGGGAGTGATGATCTTGGTCTGCTGGCAATCGGTTTTATCTCTTTCGGAGTGTTGATAATCCTGTTTCAGTTTGTCCCGGTTCTGCTGCTGATAGCTGGAATGATTGCCGGTTTGTTTAAGGCTGGCGAAAAGAAAAATGAACATGAACTGTCCCGTGCCAACAAATCTGCTTAATCCAACAACACGGAGAATATTGCTTGTTGCAAGTGAGGGTGAGTTGATGCAAGGACTTTTAATAGTTGATGAGGATTTGGATTGCCGCAAACAGATGGCGGAACTGTTCATCGACTCCGGCTACAATGTCACTGTCACCAACTCAATAGCCGGCGCCCTGCATGGCATCCTTAAAAAGACCTCACAGGTTGTGCTTCTTGGTACCAGCTTCGACGAACTGAACGCAACCGAGCTTATTCCGCTCCTGAAACAGTGTAATCAAAAGCTGTCAATCATTCTGGTTGCCACGGATTCATCACATCTTCGTTTAAAAAAGCTGAGAACAGAAGGTATATTCTATCACGCATTAAAACCGGTCAACGCTGAAGACCGCGAAGAAATACGCCAGGCAGTGGCATGTGCCTTTAAAAACATGAACAAAAACAATTGATATTAACTTATTACAATTATTGTCTTACAATTCCAGGACAGGTGGTATACAAACAAGGGAGGTTGTCATGAAAAACAGAATCGCAAAAAACACCGCGCTGCTGTCAATGTTTTCAGTTACAAACGCTTTTGCCGCAAGCGGCGCAAGAGAGGATAACAGCGGTATCTTCGTTTGGATATTCTTGGGTTTCTGTGCCCTGATCGTGGTAGTCCAGGTAATTCCAGCCACACTGATACTCTTTGGGTTTGCCAAAGGTCTCAGCAAAAACAAGCAGACTGCAGCACAGACCGTAAAATCCAAGTGAGTACGGCAGCAACTGATAACAGAATGTTTTAATTGAATGTTGCTGATTCAAAATACGTATTCGTGAACAGCTGAGGCTGTCCGAGGAAAGAGAGCGAACGTGAATAAGATCTACGCATGGAGAATGCTACCACTTGTAATGTTGCTTACGTTGCTGACCGTCAGCGCAGCCTCGGCAGCAGAGGCCGATAACGAAAAGTGTCTGTCGTGCCATAGCAACAAGGACATTATCAGCAAGTCCGGTGAGCGGTTGTACTTGGATCCGGCCAAATTTACGGCGACCAGCCATTCTGCCGTCGGCTGCAACACATGTCATGATTCAGTAACCGTAAACCACCCGGATGACGGTTTCAAACCTTCTAGGGCAAGTTGCCGGGAATGCCATTCAGCGATTCAAAACGAATATTCCGCCAGTATTCACAGCGGCAAGGCCACCTGCAATGATTGTCATAATCCGCATGAGGTTAAACCTCTGATTGCCGTTTCAGGCAGCGACATCAACGCAAAATGCGCGAAATGCCACAACTTGGGCAAAATCATCAAAAGTCATGACAAGTGGCTGCCGCAGGCGGATTTACACATCGACGCCCTGCCCTGCGTTACTTGCCATACAAGTTCCAAAGATTATGTCATCACGATGTCCATTCAGAAGCGGGAATCCGGGAAGACAGCCTTTGAAGACTTCAAGCTCGCAAAATATAATGAGTTAACCGCCCTAGACCCGATCAACAATGATGTAAGCAGGCTGATCGATAAAAATGGTGACCGGATTATCTCAATGAAGGAATTGCGAGATTTCAACTATGAAGTCAGGAAGAAGGATATGCGTCTGTGGGGAATGATGATGCCTGAAGTTGCTACACACAGCTTCCAGATTCTGGAGAACCGCTGGGACTGTTCCTTCTGCCACGCATCAGGGCCAAAAGCGATGCAGAAGAGTTTCATAGCTTTTCCGGACAAAAGTGGAGGCTACACCAGGCTTGAAGTTGAGAAGGGGGCCGTTCTGGATATCCTGTACGGCACACCGGATTTCTACATGATGGGTTCAACCCGCAGCAAAGCGCTTAATATTGTCGGCGCGCTGATCATAGCCGGCGGCCTGATGATGCCCATCGGTCACGGTACGTTTCGATTCCTGACGAGAAAGAACAGAAAGGAGCATTAAGACCATGAAACAGACCGAATACATCTACCTGACTCCCATGCCTGTCAGAATCTGGCACTGGCTGAACGCCTTCGGAATCGTAACTCTCATCATAACCGGCATCAACATCCGATTTCCGGACGTCCTGAACATCTTCGGCACTTACAAGGCAGCCATACGACTCCACAACACCGCCGGGGTGGTCGTATCAATTTCATATACACTCTGGCTGATTTATTACCTGTTCATCGCAGGCACCTTGGCAAAATTATACATTCCAACCATGAAAGACATAAAAACCGGCATAATCCGCCAGGTGTTCTTTTACTTCTTCCAGTATTTCAAAGGCGGTCCCAATCCGCACCACGGAACCCCGGACAACAAATTCAACCCGATGCAGAAAGCCGCTTACCTGGTAATCATGCTGGTGCTATTACCACTGGTAATCGTAACCGGGCTAATGCTGATGTACGTCGCACCGTTACGGGAAGTCATACTTGTAATCGGCGGCATCAAGATGTTGGTAAGCGCACACTTCCTGATCGCCTGCTGCTTCTGCGCCTTCCTGTTTGTGCATATCTACCTGGCAACCCTTGGACACACCCCACTGGCCTACTTCAAACCGATGTGGGATGGCTGGGAGAAGGTCGAACATGCTCATGATGACCAACTTACGGATTCCCACGCAGGTGGACACGATGAGAAGGAAAACCATAAACAGGTGCTGGAACATCCTACGTCCATGAAAACGGCCTGAACAGACGTAATTACGCTCCCAAATTCACTGAAGATTAAAACAGGAGGATTCCATGCGCCGTAGTTTTGTGATCACCACAACCATGCTGTTTTTAATTTGGATGAGTTGCTTGTCTGCATTGGCCGTTGATATCAAAAGCATCACTTTTACAACCAAAGGAGCCGGTAAGGTAACATTCAGCCATAAGGAGCATCTCAAACAGAGCGATATGGCCAATAACTGCAACGCCTGCCATGACAGCATCTTCGCCATAAAGAAAAAAGTCCGTTACAGTATGGCGGATATGGAAAAAGGGAAATCATGCGGCGCCTGCCACAATGGAGAAAAAGCATTTGCACTTAAAGAGTGTATCCGCTGCCACCACGTCAAAGAGATCACCTACGCAGTCAAGGCCACCGGATCTACTTATTTCAGCCATAAAAAGCACCTCGCCAAAACCCCGGACTGCAACGCCTGTCATCCGGCCTTGTTCGCCGCCGGACCCAACAAACGGTTCACAATGGCCGAAATGTATAAAGGTAAATCCTGTGGTGCGTGTCATGACAGCAAGCAGGCTTTCAGCATAAAGAATTGCTCCGCCTGCCATCCGGTAAAGGACCTGAAATTTTCGACAAAAAGTGCCGGCGTAGTTGCATTCAGTCATGCCAAGCATGCCGAAAGCAATTCATGTGACAATTGCCACACTAAACTTTACGTCACGGCCCGAAGTAAATCCAAAGTCAGCATGGCTGAAATGTATAAAGGTAAATCATGCGGAGCATGCCATGACGGGAAAAAGGCATTTGACATAAAAAAATGCGGTAGCTGCCATCCGACGGCTGATCACAAATATGATATCAAGGGGGCTGGAAATGTTTTATTCAAGCACTCTGCGCATACCGGGCTCTACGGTTGCGAAAAATGCCATCCCAAGCTATATCCCACAGGACAGAGCAAGGCAAAAGTAAGCATGAAATCCATGGAAAAAGGCAAGTCATGCGGAGCGTGCCATGATGGGAAAACAGCCTTTACAGTAGCTAAAAACTGTGCCACATGTCATAAGACAGAATAACTCTCAATTTGTAATTTCAATACTGATTGCAAAAGAGACCTCCGGAACATCAAACTCCGGGGGTTTCTTTTGGAGAATGACCACAGGAGTAGCAAATCATGTTCAAAACTCTTGCAGGCCGGGCACTGGTCCCTGTCGGAATAGCGGTCACCGGTTTTGTTGTCGTCTGTTTTCTTTTGTTGTACTCAGCTATTAAAAACATTGTCGATCGGGACAGTGTGGTGAACGCCACAAATTTGGCCGACATGGTACTTAAATCAACCCGCTATGCCATGCTTAAAAATGACAATGAGATCCTTACCACCATCATTCACAACGTCGGGCAACAGCAGGGTGTAGAACATATCCGGATCTTCAACAAAAAGGGTATTGTTAACATTTCGACACGTAAAGAGGAACTGAACCGTCAGGTTGACAAGAAGGCAGAGGGATGCATTATCTGCCATGCCGAAAAGGTTCCGGCATCCACCCTGGGAAAAATGGAGCAGGTACGCTTTTTCAAAGACAGCCATGGCGAAGAAGTCATCTCCATCACCACCCCGATATACAACGAACCGGAGTGTGCAAATGCCACCTGTCACGTCCACCCGGCAGGACAAAAGGTTTTGGGAACCCTCGACATCGGTCTATCCAGGAAAACGTTACTTGGCTCGCTGGCTTCCATCAGAAACCAGATGATTGCCTTTACACTGATGATATTGGTTCTTACGGTCGGAGGTGTCACGGCTCTTCTGCTGAAAAGTGTTTTCCAACCGCTGCAAAAACTTAGTAAACTGGCACTTCAGGCTGAAGAGGACAACCTTCCGGCAACTCCTCCGGGCCCTTTCCCTCGTGAACTCGACAGGATAGCCCACTCTATCTATAACCTCAGCCTGAAACTGCGTACAGAACGGAGCAAATCAGACAGATCAGATCAAGGCAGTGGTCGGCCCGAATGAGCCGCCTGGCACGAGTGACCGATATCCAAACCCTCGTAAACACGATAAGGACTTGTAAAATATTTACGTGGTCATTCTACTGTTTGAAGGCATAATGGAGTAGTTCCACTCACCATGGAACTCATCACGCGAAATGAGGATTGTATTAAATTCTTCATCCGTCACCTTTATGCCTTTCGGGTAA
>JBBQCH010000141.1:0-9055 GCA_038318485.1 Geobacterales bacterium | reverse complement strand
GTCTGGTGAGTCATCAGCCAGGGTTTTCCCCTTGAGGGCCTTCTCAATGCACTTGTTTGCAAGTTTTGTCAGTGTTTCTTGATCATAATCCGCAGCATCTTCCAGTCCTTTGCCATCCGGGTGGCAACTTGCGCAGCTTTTCCCATTGGTTCCCAGCGAGGTGCTGTTGAACAGCTTTTTACCACGTTCTGCTGAAGGGGCCTCTTCCGCTGCTGCTGCCGTTGCCAAAACAAGTACCGCAATTAATGCAAAAATTGTCCGTTTCATTGAAAATCTCCTTTTCTGGAATAAGTAACTATCTGTATGTTACCAAGCAATAAAGGATGGTCAACTATTAAATTTATTTTAAAAAATCAGGGAGTGACGGAATGAACAACTTACAGTCAGATTGTTGTTTACTCATATCGCAAAGCCTCGATCGGATCAAGCTGCGCAGCCTTTCTGGCCGGAAAATAACCGAAGATCAGTCCCACCGCACCGGAAAATGCAAAAGCCAGCGCAACAATAGGGGCATTAAAGATAAACGGCACGTTCAACATCGATGCCAGCAGTACGGAACTGAGCAGCGCCAGCACAATCCCCACCAATCCCCCGAAAGACGACAGTACCGCCGCCTCCACCAGAAACTGCATCAGCACTTCCCGCTCGAAGGCCCCGATGGCCAGCCTGATGCCGATCTCGCGGGTACGCTCGGTTACCGAAACCAGCATGATGTTCATGATGCCGATGCCTCCCACCAGCAGGCTGACGGCTCCCACCGCACTCAGCAGGGCGGTCAGTATTTTTGTGGTTGAGGTCAGCATGGTGGCGATTTCCTTCATGTCCATGACGCTGAAGTTGTTTTCATCGCCGGCGGAAAGATGTCGGCGCTCGCGCATCAGGCGTTCGATATCCTGCTGGGTCCGTGTTGTTGATACTCCGTTGCGAACCGAAACCTGGATGATGTTTACATCCTGATTGCCGGCGATGCGGCGCTGAAAAGTGCGCAGCGGAATGATCACAACGTCATCCTGATCGCTGCCCATGGTGGATTGTCCCTTTGATTCCAGCAGGCCGACCACCTGGCAGGAAATATTCTGCAGACGGATGCCGGCGCCGATCGGGTTCTGGTTGCCGAACAGCTTGCTGCGTACTGTAGCTCCGATCACGCAGATCGCCGTGCCGGAACGGAGTTCGCTTTCGCTGAAAAAACGGCCGGACTCGATTTTCCAGTTACGGGCCTCGAAATAGGCATTGGTGCTGCCTGTGATCTGGGTTAACCAGTTGGAATTGCCGTTGACGACCGTCATTCCTTTGGTAACCGTGGGAGCCACTGCAACCAGTTGGGGAAGGTCGCGGCGCAAAGCCTCGGCATCATCCAGGGTGAAAGGTGCGGCACCGACGGTTTGCCCCGGTCCCATCCTTTTGCCGGGACTGATGACCAGCAGGTTGCTCCCCAGGCTGGCAATCTGCTGGGTAACCTGGGCGGTGGCGCCGTCTCCCAGCGTCACCATGACAATTACGGCCGCCACGCCGATGACGATACCGAGGATCGTCAGAAACGAGCGCAGGACGTTACGCCGGATCTCCCTCAGGGCCAGTACTACTGCATTCCAGAACATCAGCGCTCCTCCTCAGACTCAACCAGTCCGTCGCGAAAATGAATCTTCCGAAGGGCATACTGTGCCATTTCCGCCTCGTGGGTCACCATCACAACGGTGATACCCTGCTCATGGTTGAGAGTTGTCAGGATTTCCATGATTTCCCTGCTGCGCGAGGTGTCCAGGGAGCCGGTCGGCTCATCGGCAAACAGTATGGCCGGCCGGGTGACAATCGCCCGGGCGATGGCCACCCGCTGCTGTTGCCCCCCGGACAGTTCGCCCGGCGTGTGACTTTCCCAACCGGTCAGCCCGACGGCTGCCAGCGCTTCACGGGCCAGCTGGTGGCGGATGCGGATCGGTTCGCCGCGATACATCAGCGGCAGTTCTACATTTTCCAGTGCCGTGGTGCGGTTGAGCAGGTTGAAACCCTGGAACACGAAGCCCAGATACTGTCTCCGCAGCAGGGCGCGCTGGTCACGGCTGAGACTCCCCACCTCAACCCCCTTGAACAGGTAATTGCCGCTGGTGGGGGTATCCAGACACCCCAGGATGTTCATGCAGGTGCTTTTGCCAGACCCGGACGGACCCATGACCGCTACGAATTCACCCGCTTCGATGTTTATGTCCACTCCGCGCAACGCCTGCATGGCTGCGGTTCCCTTGCCGTAGGTCTTGCAGACTCCGCGCAGGGCGATCAGCGGCGTATTGTCTGTATTAACAAATCCTCCCATGGCTATTTACCCGCCTCGATCACATCCACTACCACCGGCAGACCCGCTTTCAGACGGTCGCCCTTGACTTCGGTCAGGATGCCGTTGGTGATGCCGGTAGTGAGCGGTATTTTTTCCAGTTCATTGTTGTTCAGAATCCAGACGTGGGACTGCTTGTCCTGTGGACTCTCCGACGAGCGTGGTTCTGACCTGGGTGGCCTAGGCATAAGCTTGCCCAGCAGGCTGCCGCCGCCGGTTGATTTTTTGACCGGGGTGGCCGGTGGCGAAAAACGCAGGGCCGTGTTCGGTACCAGCAGTGCGTGATCAACTTTTTGTACTGTGATATTGGCGGTGCCGGTCATGCCGGGTCGCAGCAGCAGTTCGGCGTTGTCCACCTTGAGCACGGCTGTGTAGGTAACCACTCCGGCCACGGTCTTGGAGCCGAAACGGACCTGGCTGACGCGGGCCGGGAAAGTGCGGTCCGGATAGGCCGACACTGTGAAATTGGCGCTCTGTGATTTCTGAACCTTGCCCACATCGGCTTCGTCCACATCCACCTGCAGTTCCATCTGGGTCAAATCCTCGGCCAGGGTGAACAGCACCGGTGTTTGCAGGGCGGCCGCCACGGTCTGCCCGGGATCGGCAGCCCGCTTCAGGACGATGCCGTTGATCGGCGAGCGGATAATCGATTTGGAGAGATCAATGCGCTGCCCTTCAAGGGTGGCTGCTGCCTGGGTCACGGCCGCCCTGGCGTTGGCCTCGTCGGCTACGGCACGATCAAACGCCGCTTGTGCTGCATCCAGCTCGGTTCTCGAGGGCACCTTGCCGCCGCTTGCTTCCCGGACCTGGACCAGTCGAGCCAGCTTAGCCTTTGTTTCCGATACGGTTGCCCGGGTTTGCAGCACTTTGGCACGGGCGGCTTCCAGAGAAGCGACGGTCTGCTTGACCTGGGTCTCCTGCTTGGCGGTGTCGATGCGCGCCAGTACCTGCCCACGTTTGACCCGGTCGTTGTAGTCAACCTCAACAGTTTTGAGTGTGCCGGATATCTCACTGCCCACATCCACCTGGTTGGTGGGCTGGAGTGTGCCGGTGGCGGATACTACCGCTGTCAGGCTGCCGCTTGAAATCTCCTGGGTCTGGTAATGTGTCTGGTTGCCGGAAGAACGTTTGCTGATGATCAGCAGCAGGATCAACGCCACCAGCAGTGCCGCTCCGATCCAGAACAGAAATGGCTTCAGGCGGGAGGGGAGGGAGATGTTCTGATCAACACCCAATGTTTTGGAAACATCACTGGATGACAGCGTCGATTCAGGTACTGGGGAATCGGTCATGATTTTTCTCCTGATGAAGAGCTTTGTGACGCAGTAATTTCCGGTGAAGTATTGCTCCAGCCTCCGCCCAGTGCCTTGTAAAGCCGGGCCAGATTTGAGGTGACAGTCGCCTCACTCTGAATCAGCTGATCCTGCAGTGACAACAGTGAACGCTGGCTGTCCAGCACCGTCGAAAAGTCGATCAGACCGGCAGCATACTGACTGCCTGCCAGTTCGGCCGCGCTTTTCACCGACCGGACAGCTTCCTGCAGCGAACTGCGCCGGTTCTGCTCACCGGCGTAGGCTGTCAAGGCATTTTCCACATCGCGCAGGGCGCTCCGCACGGCTGACTGATAGCTGATCAGGGCCTGCTCCTGCAGGGCGCTCTGTATTTCAACCTTCTGTTTGAGACGGCCGCCGTCAAAGATCGTCACGGCCGTGTTGGCAGCCAGCGTGTAAAGGTATGCGCCGGGCTGCAGCAGGTTGCCGAGCGATGAGGCCTGCAGGCCCAATGTGCCGGACAGCGAAAGATTGGGATAACGGTCCGCTTCGGCCGCTCCCACCTGGGCGGTCGCCGCAGCCAGTTGACGTTCGGCGCGACGGATGTCCGGGCGCTGGCGCAGGGTTTCGGCTGGAACACCGATTGCAATTTCACCCTTCGCAACCGGAATGGACCCCGCTGACTGCAGTTCGTCCAGTATAGTGCTGTCCCGCCCCAGCAGCAGGGCCAGATTGTTGCGGGACTGTTCCAGCTGGCTGAGCAGGGACGGGAGTCGGGCGCGGGTCTGTTCCAGATTATAGCGGGCCTGATCCTGATCCAGCTGGCTGACCAGTCCGGCCTGGTAGCGCCAGCCGGCAATCTGCAGGGTCTCCGTCAGAGTGGCGATGGTGGAACGGGTATTATCTATCTGTCCCTGGAGGGAGCGGATATCGATATAATCCAGAACCACCTCTGCCAGCAGGCTGACCTGAACATCGCGCATATTTTCCTGAGAGGCTTGCAGTGAGGCGGAGGCTCCTTCCAGGGCCCGTTGTTTACCACCGAACAGATCCGGTTCCCAACTGGCATCAAATTGCGCTGTGTAGGATTTGGAAACATGGCCTCCACCCACACCTATCTCTTCACTGGAACGATTGCGTGTGGCGCCGGCCCCGGCTTTTAATGCCGGGTACCGGTCCGCTGCTGAAAGGCCGCGCCGGGCCCGTGCTTCCCGTAACTTGGCTGCGGCCTGTTTCAGGTCAAGGTTGTTGGCGGCCGCCTCTTCCACCAATCGTGAAAGCAGCGGATCGTTCAGGGTTTGCCACCAACTGGTCAGTTGCTCTTTTTCCTGGGCATTATTTTTTACGCCGCCTTTTGTTTCACTCTGCCAGGTCGGCGGAACCGCTAGCTCCGGTCGGTGGTAATACGGCCCGACCACACAGCCGGCCTGTAAAAAAATCAGGAAGATACCGGTTGTGCGGATGGAAAAGGGTGTCCTGATCATGTGATTCTGCTCCTTCTCCGATTTGTAATCTGCGGCATTATGAATGAATCCGAGTAATCATCCAATCATTGATTCGACACTGCGCCTGCTTAATCGATAGGAGGTGCGTGTCGCCGGTCCATTTTCTCCCGAAGCTTCTTTGCCAGTTCCCTCTGTTCTGTCGTCAAGAGCATATTGGTCTGATGATGAGCTATGGTGCGTGACACAATCAATTCCGTCTGGATCTTTGCCTGTTCAGCTGCTGCTGCCCGTACAGCCGTCTCATCAAAGTTTGACGCGTCAGCCATCTGCATCAGCTGTTTACGGATTTCATGCATTTTGTCGAAAAGCTCTTTGTTTCGTTCTCGTTCTGCACTGTAGATCGCTTTAACCTGACTTTGCTGGGATTCAGTCAACTTGAGCTCCTTTGTCATCCGTGCTTCAAACTTGCCTGGTCCCATCTCCATGCCAGGGCGTGATCCACAGGCCCGGTTGCCGGGACCGTGTCCGGCCAATACGGCGCCACTGCCTCCACCGATCATTGCTGCAATCATCACAACTGTAACCATCATTCTTTTTTTCATCGTCTTCTCCTTTTCGGTTTGTTCCGACTTCACTATGGATTTCCTGTCGGTGACTGAATGAATAGCAGATGAATGTGCAGCAAATGTGTAAGAAATGAGGAAATGTCTGCTTATATAAGAATGCCCGTATTTTTGAAGTATCGAATTGTGTTAAAAAATAACAGTGCAGGAGGTGTTGTTGTGAAAATCAGAGTCAGGCATAAGCTTTTTATGGCAATTCTTGCGGCAGCCGTTCTGGCTGTCGTCAGTTCAACCTTGATCATGCAGTGGAGTCTTAGCCGGAGTTTCCTCAGATTTGTCAATTCGATGGAGCAGTCCGGAATATCCCGTTTGGCTGTCAAACTTGAAGAAGGTTACGGAGCCGGACAGAGCTGGGAGTTTTTGCAAAGCGATCCGAATCGTTGGCATGATTTGATCGTAGAATCTATTCCGGATGAAGGGCAATTGCCGGGAGGGCATCTGCGAGGAGGCCCTGAGAAGGAGAAAGATTTATCGACTGGACCGGGCAGCCAGATTGATGGTCATAAACGGAAGCCTCTGCATCGTCATCTGGTACAAAACTTTGATCAACGGCTCTTCCTGCTGGACGCAGACAAAAAGCCGCTGATAAACAGTTCAGCGGTACCGGCTGGAAACGCTGCCATTGCGCTGATGTTCAATGGCAAAGCGGTAGGTTATCTGGGCGTGCTGCCCCGAACAAAAATATCAGATGCGCCGCATATGCGTTTCATCAAAGAGCAGAAGCAGGCGTTGGTGCTGCAGGGCATTGCTGTTGTGATGCTGGCGGCTCTGTTGTCGCTGCTGATGGCCCGTCGGCTTGTCCGACCGCTCAATGTGCTGGCACAGGCCACCCACCAACTGGCGGCCGGTAAATTTGCGGTGCGGGTTCCGGTTGCATCCGGTGACGAACTGGGCCAATTGGCGGGTGACTTCAATTCGCTGGCGTTGGCCCTTGAGAAAAGCGAGTTGACCCGGCGTCAATGGGTGGCCGATATTTCACACGAATTGCGAACCCCGCTTGCCACTTTGCGGGGAGAAATCGAAGCGTTGCAGGATGGTATCCGCCAGCCGGGACAGGATGCGTTCAATTCCCTGCATGGAGAGGTGCAGCGTCTCAGCCGTCTGGTGGATGATCTGTACCAGGTTTCATTGTCGGACGTGGGGGCTTTGACCTACCGGAAAGCTGATCTGGATCTTGCGAGCCTGCTGATGGAGTCAGTGGAAATTTACCGTTCCAAATTTATGTCAAAAGAGATCTCGCTTGAATTGGAAATTGATGACAGAAATACATCCGACGTTTTTGGAGATGCTGAACGGCTGCATCAGCTTTTTGCCAATCTGCTGGATAACACTGTCAAGTACACCGACAGTGGCGGTAAGCTAGAGGTAACTCTACAGCGTCAAGGCGGTCTGGTGGCGGTTGATTTACAGGATTCGTCGCCCGGTGTTTCGCAGCAGGAACTTGATAAACTGTTTGAAAGACTGTATCGGGTGGAGTCCTCCCGCAATCGCTCAACCGGCGGAGCCGGACTGGGCCTGACAATCTGCCGCAATATTGTCGAAGCCCATGGCGGTCAAATTACTGCAAACAGATCGCAACTCGGCGGAGTTTGGATCAGGGTCGAGCTGCCGGGAGCAGGTTTATGAGTGAAACCATACTGATCGTGGAAGATGAGGTAAAACTGGCGCAGATTATGGCGGATTATCTGCTGCAGGCAGGCTTTAAGATTCACTGTATCGGGGATGGAATGGAGGCGGTTCCGTGGGTACGCAATCATCATCCGGAGCTGATCCTGCTGGATTTGATGCTGCCGGGCAAGGGAGGGCTGGATATCTGCAAGGAGATCCGGTCGTTCTCGATGGTGCCGATCATCATGACGACCGCCAGGGTTGAGGAAATCGACCGACTGCTTGGGCTGGAGCTGGGTGCCGACGATTATATCTGCAAACCGTTCAGCCCCCGCGAGGTTGTGGCCAGGGTCAAGGCGGTATTGAGAAGATCTGTTACTAACCTTACTGCCCAAACATCCCGATTGACCCTGGACGAATTGCGCTACCAGGCGACCCTGAATAATCATGACCTGGACCTGACGGCGGTCGAGTTCAAACTATTGCAGTTTCTTGCCGCCAGTCCGGGACGCATCTACGGCCGGGAAGCCCTGATGGATCATATCTACTCGGATGAAAGGGTGGTCGCAGACCGTACCATCGATAGTCACATCAAAAAATTGCGTAAGAAAATCCTGGCGGCCTGCCCCGATGAAGAGCTAATTCATTCCGTATATGGTGTCGGTTACAAGTTCGAGGAGAATCAGCGGTCGTGACGTTTCTGTAAGTAGCTCACTTTATATAACTTTAGATCGAGTCGTCAAATACTTGACCGCTGTATCCTCTTTCATTACTATTTCTGCACCCATTTGCCGTTCTGCAGCTGTATCCACCAACCCGGTTGTGCTGCTTCGCGCCTTGTTTCGGCGTATGTAGAGGCTGCTTTGGCCATGGTCTGATCCAGGGCGGTCTTGGTTGCCTCCTGTTTGGTGATCTTCAGGATAGCCTTGGCCATGCTGCCAATAATCGTCTTGCGGTTCTTGTTTTCCGCACTGATCAGCACTTCATCCTGAGGTGTTAATTTCGCCTTGTCCCGCGCCGTTACCAATCCTTGAGCTGTCAAGCCAACCGCACCGCTGTTAAAAAGATTGAGAATAGCTGACTGGCGTTGACTCATTTCAGCATAGGCGGAAATAACCTCCGGCATGCTTCCCAACTCTATTGCCAGATCATCACCATTTTCGGCAGCCTGGGCAACGGATGCGAAATAGATGACCGGCAGCCTGTCCCTCAGGCTGGACTGTGAACCGGGTTGCGCCGATTTTGGTTCCACGGCCGGTTGTTTGTCTCCGTTGGGTAATTTGCTGTTCTCATTTTTAAGCAGCATCTCATCGAGCGATATGTAAGCATCCTTGACCGCTTTTTCGGGAAAATAGACATTTACGGTGATAATCGCACAGGAAACCAGCAGTCCGAAGCCGGCGGCCAACAACCATTTTAGAAGTTTCATCTTTTTAATCCTCCGTGTTGAATATATTTGAACTATAGCGCATCCGGCAGATAAATAAAGTCAATCATTCCATTTGAATTCGGTTTCGACCGGAGCGGGGGCGGGTTGATCCTTGCCGGCGGCTCCCCCGGTACTCTTGCCGCGCGTCGTCGCTTCTTTGATTGAATTGACCAGGTGCTCAATGGCGATCCGGTTCTGACTGGGGGCGATCGTGACGCTCAGGTCGCGGATTCCAAGGAAATTGGTATGTGATATGTCAAGGCTGTCAAAGTTCAGGTAGCCGTTCTGCAGGGTTGCTTTTATGCCGGCATGATCATAGGCGCGATCAGAGCTGAAGAAGAAACCGCTCA
>JBBQCH010000140.1:0-9074 GCA_038318485.1 Geobacterales bacterium | reverse complement strand
ATCTTGGAAGTTTCGCGACCGAAATATTCCTCGAGAGTTTTGTTGTTGACGGTGAATGTTCCAACGCCAGGCTTGAGCCATACACGAGCGATGGAGCTCTTGCGCTTGCCTGTTCCATAATAGCTGACTGCTGCCATATCGATTTCTCCTTAGAGGTATTAAAGTGCCAGGTTTTTGGGTTGTTGTGCTTCGTGGGGATGGTTCGGCCCCGCATAGATTTTAAGCTTGCTGAGCATGGCTTTGGCAAGCTTGTTCTTGGGGAGCATCCCTTTGACAGACTTTTTGATCAGTTCTTCAGGCTTTTTTACAAGCAGTTCGCCCGCTGAAATCTCTTTTAGACCGCCAACGTAACCCGAGTGGCTGTAATAAATCTTGTCGGCCAGTTTGCGACCGGTCAAAGCAATCTTTTCAGCATTAATGACAATGACAAAGTCACCGGTGTCTACGCTGGGGGTGTAGATAGCCTTGTTCTTGCCTCGCAGGATGGAAGCAATCTTAGTAGAAATACGTCCCAAGACAGCATCCTGAACGTCTACAACATACCAATCACGTTTTACATTCTCATTTTTTGCCACTTCTGTTTTCATAAAAGATCCTCACGCCGTGTACAACCTGACAGATCAGGCCTTGATTTTTTTGAAGAGGTGTAACTTACTGAATGCGCGTAGGCGTGTCAAGTAAAAAATAACGACAATGATCTAAACCACTTTATTAGATGTGAACATTGGTTGTAAAAGCGCTGATATCATGTTACAAAAGTCCGGTTAAATATCAGATTTGCGGGGTTGATTCCATGAGTGTAACTGTAGCGGATGTTGAACATGTAGCGCGATTAGCCCGACTTGGGCTTAATCCGGATCAGAAGGAGCTCTTTGCCTGTCAGATGAGCGCCATTTTAGGTTATGTGGAAAAGCTGAAAGAGCTGGATACTGAAGGTATAACGCCGACATCGCATGCTGTACCGATGGAGAATGTCTTTCGGGAAGATGTTGAAAAAATGCCGATGGGTGTGGTTAAGGCGCTTTCTAATGCCCCGCAGCGTTCCGGCTCGTTTTTCAATGTTCCCAAAGTAATAGAATAAGAACAAGGGATTATTCATGAATATTTATGACATGACGATACACCAGTTGCACGATTTGTTGAAGACAAAACAGATATCAGCTGTTGAAGCAGCAAAAGACCTTCTGGCGCGCATTGAGACGGTGGAACCTCTGATCGGCTCATTTATAACGGTTACTCCGGAGCAGGCGCTGGCCGGGGCCGAAGCTGCAGACCGCCGTATTGCAGCCGGCAATATGGATCTGCTAACCGGAATCCCGCTGGCGGTCAAAGATATTTTCCTGACGGAAGGAATCCGCACTACCTGCGGCTCCCGCATTCTCGAAAACTTTATCCCACCCTACAGCGCTACTTCATGGGAAAAACTGCTCGACCGCGGCGCAGTGCTGCTTGGCAAGCTGAACCAGGATGAGTTCGCGATGGGATCGTCCAACGAATCCAGCGCATATGGAACCTGCCGAAATCCGTGGGATACCACCCGTATTCCGGGTGGTTCGTCGGGAGGGTCGGCGGCGGCCATCGCTGCTCGCCAGGCAACGGCCACTCTGGGCACCGATACCGGCGGGTCCATTCGTCAGCCCGCTTCCCATTGCGGCTGTGTAGGCCTGAAGCCTACCTATGGCCGGGTTTCGCGCTACGGCGTTATTGCGTACGCCTCATCTCTCGATCAGGTCGGACCTCTGACCCGTGATGTGATCGACTGTGCCATCATGCTGGGGGCTTTGGCCGGCCATGATCCCAAGGATTCCACCAGTGTTGATACACCAGTGCCTGATTATGTTTCGGCTCTGACCGGGGATATCAAGGGAATCAAGATCGGTTTGCCAAAGGAATATTTCATTTCCGGTCTCGACCCGGACGTTCAGAAGGCCATGGATGCTGCTATCGAAACCTACCAGCGATTGGGTGCCGAATTTATCGATGTCTCACTGCCGCACACCGACTATGCCGTTGCGACCTATTACCTGATTGCCACCGCCGAGGCCAGTTCCAATCTGGCCCGTTATGACGGAGTACGCTTCGGTCATCGTGCCAAAGAAGCCGCCAGCCTGCTGGATATGTATGTCCAAAGTCGCAGCGAGGGTTTTGGGACTGAAGTCAAACGCCGGATCATGCTGGGCACATACGCCCTTTCATCAGGTTATTACGATGCTTATTACGTCAAGGCCCAAAAGGTCCGTACGTTGATCATGAATGATTTCATCAAGGCTTTTAATGACGTAGACGTTATGTTGACCCCGGTTGCGCCGACACCGGCCTTCAAAATCAGTGAAAAAATAAACGATCCGCTGCAGATGTACCTGTCCGATATTTTTACGATTCCGGTCAATCTGGCCGGTACCTGCGCCATGTCGCTTCCGGCCGGTTTCTCGGCGGACGGTCTCCCAATCGGAGTGCAGTTGATCGGCAAACCTTTTGGCGAGGAAACTATCCTGCGGGCCGGATATGCTTTTGAGCAGGCCACGGATTGGCACAAAGCGAGTGCATCTTTATAATAATCTTGGAGTAATAATATGAAATACCAACCTGTAATCGGCCTTGAAGTCCATGTTCAGCTTTTGACCGATACCAAAATATTCTGCGGCTGCTCAACCAAATTCGGCTCCGAACCCAACTCCCAGACCTGCCCGGTTTGTCTGGGCCTGCCAGGCGCGCTGCCGGTGCTCAATAAAAAAGTGGTCGAGTTTGCCATCAAGGCCGGCCTTTCAACCAACTGCAGCATAACCACCCGCAGTATCTTTGCCCGTAAAAACTATTTCTATCCGGATCTCCCCAAAGGGTATCAGATCAGCCAGTTTGAGGAGCCGGTCTGCCAGCATGGCTGGCTTGATATTCAATTGGAAGGGCAGGCTCTCAAACGGATCGGCATTACCCGCATCCACATGGAAGAGGATGCCGGCAAGCTGGTGCATGGCGACCTACCCGGCCTGGAGGATGGCTCGGGCGTTGACCTGAACCGGGCCTGCACACCCCTGCTGGAAGTTGTTTCCGAACCGGATCTGCGTTCCTCCTACGAAGCGGTATCCTATCTGAAACAGCTCCACCAGATTGTGACCTGGCTCGGGATCTGCGACGGCAACATGGAGGAAGGGAGTTTCCGCTGCGATGCCAATGTTTCGGTCATGCCGGTTGGCTCTGATACCTTTGGCACTAGGGCCGAGATCAAGAATGTCAATTCCTTCAAATTCGTAAAACAGGCCATTGAATATGAAATTCAGCGCCAGATCGACCTGGTCGAGGATGGCGGGACGGTTGTGCAGGAGACGCGCCTCTTTGACCCAAACAGCGGCAAAACCCGCTCGATGCGCAGCAAGGAAGAGGCTCACGATTACCGCTACTTTCCGGACCCGGACCTGGTGCCGCTGGTGATCAGTGATGAATGGATCAATCGTTCCCGACAGGAACTACCTGAACTGCCCGAGCAGAGAAGGAAACGCTTGGTGTCGGAACTGGGACTGACGGAATATGACGCCGAGGTGCTGACTGCCAACCGGGCTCTGGCAGAATACTTTGAAGCTGGCGTAGCTGCCCATGGCAATGCCAAGGCGGTTGCCAACTGGGTCATGGGGGAAATTACCCGGGCACTCAATGACAGCGGGGCATCCATACAAAACTGCCCGGTTACCCCTCTGCAGCTGGCCGAGTTATTGAAGCTGATTGAGGGCGGCACCATCTCCGGCAAAATCGCCAAAACCGTCTTTGACGAAATGTGGAGCAGCGGTAAGGCTCCTCAGGCAATTGTTGAAGAAAAAGGGTTGCTGCAGGTTTCGGATAGCGGAGCGATTGAGTCTATTATAGATGATATCATGGCTGCCAATGCAGGACAGGTGGAAGAATACCGTGGAGGCAAGGAAAAGGTGCTCGGTTTTTTTGTTGGCCAGGTCATGAAGGCCAGTAAAGGGAAAGCAAACCCGGCCGTTGTAAACGAACTCCTGCTGAACAAACTAAAGGGGTAGGATGGAGGATTTTATGAGCCGGACCGTTATGATTGTTGATGATGCCCTTTTCATGCGCAACGTTCTGCGCGGAATTGTTGTTGAAAAGGGGTACATTGTAGTCGCAGAAGCGGCCAGCGGTATAGAGACCATGAAAAACCTGCATACTCACCAGCCGGATATCATTCTGCTGGATATTATCCTGCCCGACTCCAATGGTCTGGATCTGCTGCAATCGATTACCGGGTCTTATCCGAAGTCAAAAGTCGTAGTCTGTTCGGCCATTGGTCAGGAACAGGTCATTCAAAAGGCGCTTGATCTGGGAGCCAAGGCCTTTATCCAGAAACCCTTCAAACCTGAAAAAGTCATTGAAGTGCTGGAAAGTCTGGAGCCCTGAGCCATGGACATGTCCCAGTATCGGGATTTGTTTGTTTCCGAATCTCGCACACACCTCGCAGCTTTTAATGGGTTGATTGTCAACCTCGAAGAGAGACCCGACGATAAGGCTGCAATCGACGAAATCTTCCGTCATGCCCATTCTCTCAAGGGAATGGCTGCCACAATGATGTACGAACCCATCGCCCATCTTGCCCACATCATGGAAGACCTGCTCAGCCGCGTTCGTAGCGGAGAGGCATCCTTTGTAGCGTCGCTTGCCGATCTATTGCTTGAAAGCAGTGATGCTCTGTCCGGTATGGTTTCCCAGGTGGAATCTGCAGGTGAAGCAATACCGGATGATGCAAACCTGTTGGAAAGGCTTTCTGCCTTCGATTTTGCAGCCGGGAAATGTTTGCCGCAGGTGTTTTCTGAAGAGTCCGATGAAAACATCCCGGTGCAGCAACAGCAGCCGGCACATCAATTCCGGCAGACCGATTCATTTAAAAGCATCCGGATCAGAACCGAAACTCTTGACCATCTCGTCAATATTACCGGAGAACTTATTACCAATCGTCATCGCCTGGCTGAATGTATCCGTCAGAGCGGTGCACCGGATATGGATGAACCGCTGAACCAGCTTTCCGGTCTGCTTCGTGAACTGCGGAACGTGGTTTTCAAAGCGCGGCTGGTGCCGTTCGCGTTTATTGCCGAACGGTTTCCGCGGCTGGTTCGTGATTTGGCCCGCAAACAGGGTAAAGAAATCACCTTTCACCTTGACGGCAAAAATATCGAGCTTGATCGCGGCATCCTGGAGGAAATTTCCGAATCATTGGTCCATATTCTGAGGAACGCCGTGGATCATGGCATGGAGATGCCTGGAGAACGCGTGGCGGCCGGCAAAACAATTGGCGGCGATATCCGTCTGAGCGTAGTTCGCGACAAGGATCATGTTGAAATTATCATCGCGGACAACGGACGTGGAATGGACCCGGAGCGCCTGAAGTTGAAGGCAGTCGAAAAGGGGCTTGTTACCTTGGAACAGGCCGGCTTGTTGACCCCGCAGGAATCGCTGATGCTGGTCTGTACGCCAGGTTTTTCCACCGCCGAAACGGTCAGTGATATCTCTGGTCGTGGTGTCGGGATGGATGCAGTACGGAGTGCAGTTCACTCATTAGGAGGGATACTGACCATTCACTCGGAAGCCGGACTGGGTAGTCGGATCGTATTGAGGCTGCCGATAACTGTTTCAATTATTCATGCTCTGATAGTGAAAAGCGGAATCCTGGAAATTGCCTTCCCGATCAATGTGGTTTCTCGTACACTGGAGTTAACCCGCGAAGATATAATCGATCAAGCGGGGAAAAAAATAATAGAACTTGACGGGGTGTATGTGCCGGTTAGAAGCCTTAATCGCCTGCTTGGGCAACCGGTAGCAGCGGGGCTGGCTGCCGATCTGGTGCCGGCGATAGTATGCGAGATCGGCGGGACTCTGATTGCCTTTATTGCCGACCGTCTATGCGGTCAGCATGAAATATTTGTCAGACCTTTGGGGCCGCCGCTTTCCAGTTTGCGGGGCCTGTCGGGAGCAACCTTAACCGGTGATGGTCGGGTGGTTTTTGTGGTCGATGCGGCCTCTCTGGCCTGATACCGGCATCGCTTCCAGCGCCAAACTCTTTTAGCCGAGCGCGTAATTGAAACGGTTGCGATAGATGCGTGCTTGTGTCAGAATCTAATCTGTTTTCAGCAAAGTTCTTTCTTATTCCTGATTCCCCCCGGAGTCCAGGTTGAGTGACCTTCTGAACTAAACCAGCCTCGCTTATGAAAGGTTTTATAATGCCCATGCTAATGTCTGTATTGTCAATATTCACGTTTATAATTATTTCATTATCGCCGCTACCTGCGGCAGCCAAGTCCGCTGCTCTCAAGGATGTGGTTGCGGCGCTTGAAAAAGGTTATGTCGGGCTTCAGGATGTGCAGGCCGACTTTTCCCAAAAAACCACTATCGCCGGTATCAACCGTGAACAGAAAGGCAATGGCGAAATCCTGTTGAAGCGCCCCGCCTCTGCCACCGCAATGTTCCGTTTCAACTACAGCAAGCCAAATCAGCAGATTGTCTCCAATGGCAAACAGGTCTGGTTTTATACGGCTGAAAACAAACAGGTATTGGTCAGCAGTGTGGAAGCCATGTTCAAGGGGGGGAACTCGATTGCCCTTTCCTATCTGACCGGTCTGGGGAATGTGTCACGTGATTTCAAGGTTTCGTTTGCCAAAGAGCATCAGGATCAAAAAGGCAATTACCAGCTTGAGCTGATTCCCAAAAACCCGAGTCCGGTTCTTGTGAAACTGCAGTTAACTGTTTCCGCCGAGGTGGTGAGGCGCTACCTTGATGACGGAAAAGTCAAAGATCTCTTTCCGCTGGTCTCTTCGGTTGTACATGATGCCGGCGGAAACCAGACCCGGATTGATTACAGCCGTGTGCGGGTCAACAAAGGGCTGGACAATGGCAAGTTCAATTTCAAGATCCCGGAAGGGGCTGAAGTCATAAAGCCGTAAACTACTAAACGGAGGTATTCATGCCGTCATTCGACATTGTTTCAAAGGTGGATATGCAGGAGGTTGACAACGCCGTCAACCAGGCTATCAAGGAAATTGGTCAACGCTATGATTTCAAAGGTTCCAAGAGCCAGATAACGCCGGAGAAGGATTCCGTCAAAGTTCTGGCCGATGACGATTACAAGCTGAAGGCCGTTATTGACGTCCTGCAGTCAAAGTTCCTCAAACGCAACATCTCGATCAAGGCTCTACAGTACAGCAAGGTCGAACCGGCTTCGGGCGGGATGGTGCGTCAGATCATCACGGTTCAACAGGGCATCTCCAAGGAAAAAGCCAAGGATCTCATTGCGGTTATCAAGGAAAGCAAGCTCAAGGTTCAGGCCCAGATCCAGGATGATCAAGTGCGGGTAATCGGCAAAAACAGGGATGATCTTCAGGATGCGATCCAGTTGCTGAAGGGCAAGGATCTGGATGTGGAAATGCAGTTCACGAATTTCAGAGAATAGGGACGAGAGGGTATTTTGAGCGAAATCGTAAAGCAAAAAGTCAGC
Organism: Geobacterales bacterium; assembly: GCA_038318485.1. Lineage (GTDB taxonomy): Bacteria > Desulfobacterota > Desulfuromonadia > Geobacterales > Pseudopelobacteraceae > JACRCG01. The sequence continues at coordinate 1,597 of JBBQCH010000140.1, read as the reverse complement.
ATGGTCAGCCTGGGCTGCCCCAAAAATCTGGTGGATGCCGAAGTCATGCTGGGTGTGCTGTCGCTGCAGCAGTATGAGATTACCACCGACGAAAAAGATGCCGATGTGATTATCGTCAACACTTGCTCGTTCATCAAAGAGGCCAAGCAGGAAAGTATCGATGCAATCCTTGATCTGGCGGAGCGCAAGCATGATGGTCGCTGTCACACGCTGATTGTGTCAGGTTGTCTTCCCCAGCGTTATCAGGAAGAACTGGCCAAAGAGTTGCCGGAGGTGGATATTTTCATCGGCACCGGTGACTATCCGCGCATCGCAGAAATACTGGCCGAGAAGAGTGGCAGTGACGTCCAGCTGCGCTATATTGGAGACCCGGATTTTATCTATGACGAAACGTTGCCGCGACTGAATTCATCCCCGGCCTGGTATTCCTACCTGAAAATCGGCGAGGGATGTTCCAATTGCTGTTCCTACTGCATTATTCCCAAGTTGCGCGGTTCTTACCGTTCGCGTCCGCTGGAGGCTCTGGTGGCCGAGGCTGAAAGGCTGGTCGGGCGGGGAGTCAAGGAGATCAATATCATCTCCCAGGACATAACCCGCTACGGCAGTGATATTAACGATGACACCACCCTGGAAAAGCTGGTTCAACGCCTGGCTGCCATCGAAGGCCTCAAATGGATACGCCTGCTGTACGCTTATCCGGATGGTATCACCGACAGCCTGATAGAGCTGATCCGCGACGAGCCCAAGGTTTGCAAATATCTGGATATCCCGATCCAGCACATTTCAGATCCGGTGCTGAAGGCGATGAAGCGTCGCAGTTCAGAACAGCAGATCCGGGATCTGGTCGCCAAACTGCGGAGCGAGATTCCCGACATTGCATTGCGAACATCACTGATCGTCGGGTTTCCAGGCGAAACGGTCGAGGATTTTAACAAACTGACCCATTTTGTCGAACAGACCCAGTTTGACCGTTTGGGGGTGTTCTGCTATTCAAAGGAAGAGGGGACAGTGGCGGCCGAAATGCCGGAACAGATTACGGAACGTGTCAAGCGCGAGCGCTACCGTAAACTTATGCGGTCCCAGGCGCGGCTTTCGTTTCGCCATAACCGTACCCTGATTGGAACTACCGAGCAGGTTATCGTGGAAGGATACAGCGAGGAGACCGAGTTGCTGCTGAAGGGGCGTTCATCCCGCCAGGCACCCGATATCGACGGCCAGGTTTATATAACATCCGTAAATGCTGATGTCGGAGATATTGTCACCCTCAAGATCACTGACTCCTCGGATTACGACCTGATCGGGGAAATGGTGGAATAGTTTTCAAGCTAAACCCTCACTACCCCCAGCCATTTCTAAAACAGGAACGGCTGGGGGTAGTTCTTTATAAAATGGCATTCCCGCCGCACAAAGGCGCCCATGAAGCTTAACTCAAAACTGATAATCATCATGATTTCCATGCTGGTACTGGCAATGCTGACGCTCTTCAGCCTCAACCAGTATGCCCAGAATGATCTGGTAAGTGAAATTCAGGACAGCTCCCAGGAAATATCCAAAGCGATCCAGATGAGTATCGAGGATCTGACTTCAGATGCCGAAA